>NZ_JBCIVJ010000005.1:0-253352 GCF_039409775.1 Phytobacter palmae
GCCCGTTTTATCTCTCGTATAGGGCTTGAGGAAATCAATCTTTCTGAACGTCCTGACGGCTCAAGGACGGTTATCGAGAAATTTGAAGCGGAGTCAGGAGATGTCAGCTTTGCCATAGTGCTGATGACGCCCGACGATAGCGGAAATGCCCTTTCCTCTGAAAGTACACGACTGCGTGCTCGCCAGAACGTTCTTTATGAACTGGGGTATTTCGCGGGTAAGCTTGGGCGAGGGAAAGTGCTGGTACTCAAGAAGGGAGATATCGAAATACCTTCCGATCTCGCCGGCGTACTCTATACCGAATTTGATGAGTATGGTGGATGGAAACGCAAGCTGCTGAGTGAGTTGGCGTATGCCGGTGTGCCTTTTGATAATGTAAAAGCGGTTAGCGCCTGATTCACTTTATTTAGTAAGAAAAAGGCCGCCAGGTGGCCTTTTATCTTGTCAGTTGTCATTTTCCAGCGCACTTTTGAGTTCTTCCTGCAGAGGCGTCAGTTCGTTGCCGGAAAGCATAGCCCTCAGTTTTTCCTCGACGGCAGGCCAGTCATCAAAGAACGGACTGACCTGGTCACGCGCTATCCTGCGATATGCCCCTTTGTCAGAACTGAACACGCTGGTCTGTAATCGTAGCAACAGGTCAACAAGGCCTTCATCCGTTGAAGTCACCTCTCTGACCCATTGCTTCACGATTTCAGGTGCGCTCATGTCTCTCCATGCATAGAGATAACCGAGAACAGACTGGCGCTGGAGAAGTTGTTTATGAAGTTCTGGCTGATTCATACGTTCAGCAAATCTTTCACGCAACCGTTCCGTAATATCGCGACTCAAAAGAGGTTCAGAGGCAGGAGGCACCGCACTTTGTGCAAGACCGTGTTCCCAGAGAAGTTCCCGCATAAAATCGGCTATCCAGAAAGGTGAAGTACCCCGTGTGACAAACGTTTCCAGCAGCGTGATTGTTCTGGCCTCATCAATAGTCAGCATATGCTTCAGAAGATGCCGTAAAACCTGATTGACGCCCGTATCACGCAGGGAAAACCATGCGTTACGGATCCGGAAGCGAGTGCTGACATCATCTGTGTGATCGAAGAAAAACTGAACCAGCCCTGCGCACTCTTCGAAATTGCGTTCTCTTATCAGGCCCGGAGTCAGCCTGCTCAGTATATGTTCGAACCAGGTTCCGGACAGACTACCCACACTGTTGATTTTTGAGAGGAGGTCTTCAGAGAGCTGCTGCTGTTTTTCCGGTACGCTTGCCTGCATAAAAAGCTGGTTGAAGAACTCAGGGGGAAGAACATTCTGGGGTGAGGAAAAGGCAAAATAATACCGCCAGTGCGTCAGACTGCTGAGTCGCTTGTTGGTCGTCTGGATATGGCGAAAATCCTCACTGACGGGCTCAAAGAGATCCAGATGTTCATCATTATATCCGCTGATACCGGGGATCCAGTCTGCAAGCGTCAGAAACGAGTCTGCATTCGATGCCCTGAACATCGCCATACACCTGATAAGTTCCTCGCGGAAAGCTGTCTTTTCTTGCTCAGCAAGCATGCCCTGGCCGGTTTCAATCACGGACCGTTCTGTCAGGTAATGCTCTGTCCAGTCATACAGGGCCGGGTTTGTCACCCGTATAAGCTGGAGCAGACACAAATCAGGGAAATACACAAAATCCCGCATCCCCGGATAAAGAAAAATCAGGGAGTTAATGGCCTGATGGATCTCACGTGGTGTTGAAAGTGCGGCACCATACGTATCAGTCACCGCGGCGAGATCCCTCGCCATACCTGAGTCTGCCGGTTGATTGTTAATTTGCTCATACAGATCCTCAGCTCGCTGTCGAAATTCATTGCGTAAATCAAAGGCCTCAGGTCGGGGTAATTTAAAACTGAGCTGAATGATTTTCTGCAGGTAGCGGCTGCCATCTTCGATATTCAGCGCATGCTCAACGGCATGAGTGATAATCTGCCTGTCATAACAGAGAATATGGGTAAAGCGGGGCAGATCGGCTACAGCCCGCACCAGTCTGAACACTTCCGCAATCTGATAAGGTTCAAGTCGATCAAGGTCATCCATAACTACGATGAATTTCAGATCCAGACTGACCAGTTGTTTCGCAATTTCCGCCCGCAGTTTTGTAGTCGTTTTTTGATCTACGGCGAGACGGCTCTCGGTAAATACTTTTATCCCGCCTGCTATCCAGTTAATTGTGCGGGAAAACTGCCCGATATACTGAACCAGCGGAAGGACGCGCGATGAAGTATTCTGAGCATACTCAATCACTTTCTGCGCTTCGGGTGACAACAGATATTTATGCCAGAGCTTTTTGAAGCCCTTCGGGGGATGGCGTTTTTCCATTTCCTGCTGGATAACCGTGGCAACAGGAAGAAAGAGCGCTTCAACCGGACTGCTGCCGCTCAGCCAAGGGGATATATGCAGAACATGTGTATACCCGTCTTTTTTCAGGGCAAGATTATTCAGTATCAGATTCAGGAGGCTTGTTTTCCCCGATCCCCATGCTCCTTCTATTCCGACAACATTTGAAGCCTCCTGTGGAAGGGAAAGGATGGACCGGGATATATTTTCTGCGATATGACTGAAACCGTATCGATCATCGGGTACATTTTCAACTGCCGCATCGAGCCCTTTCTGGTTCCACAGCTGCCTCAGTATTTTCATATTACAAATCTCCGTACAGGCAGCGCAGCCCGATCAGGGCCTCCGCAAGCGGCCCGGTCGCGGCAGCAGCGGTCAGGCCGCTGACCAGCGACTCAAAGGCCTCCGCCGGCAGGAAGATGCGCAGCCCCCCGATACCAAAAAATCCCTCCTTCGTGACGTCCCCCGGTGGGGAAAACATCACCAGTTCGCCCTGATGACCGTGAGACAGCGCCTGCGGATGACGGGCATACAGCGTGAACAGTCCCAGCAGTTCCGAGAAGACTTCCCAGCCGTACGGCACCACGAAGTCCTGGCCGGTGATGAGCAGGTGCAGACGGGGAGTGGTGTACCAGGCGCCGGGGCGCTCGCCAGGAGTCTGTCCCTCGATACGGATACCAAGACGCAGCGTACCGGCTTCAAGGGTTTCCGTAACGGCCGGGACGGCCGGACGCAGCTCCTGTGCCAGCGCGGTGGCCTTCTCTTCTGTCCAGTCCAGCCCGCGCAGGATCAGCGGGAAAATGGCCTTCAGCCGTGGCAGGGAGAAAATCTCGGCCAGTATGGCGTCCGGAACATCAGCCAGTGTGAAACAGTCGCTTTCCAGCGGACGCAGGAGATGCTCAGCATAAAGCGGGTCCACGACCGGACGCAGCGCCGCCCGGAAGGCATCAAATTCCGCCGTCCAGTTTTCACCAGCCAGGCGGAAGATCCCCTTCAGGTAGTGGCTGTCGACCGGCCGGTCATGCTCCACCTGCCAGGCCAGCAGATCGCGGGTGATATCGAGCAGTGTGTTCAGGGCCGGCAGCGTGGCCAGTCTGCCCTGTCCACGCAGAAAGGCATCCCTGGCATGAACCAGAATGAAGCGCAGCTCGTCGCGGGAGATCACAGACGTGCCGAAAGTCTGGCCAAGAACAATATGCCGGTACAGCTGCCGGACTGTGGCCTCCGGATCGGCAATCAGCTGAAACCAGCCGTCACCAGCAGCGGCCGTTTTCAGGCCGTCATCAAGGAAGCGTTCGGCCAGGGCATTGACCGAGGTATTTTCGCGACCGGCACGCACTTTCAGCGCCTCGATCAGCTTTTTATGAAAACGCAGGTTAAGCTGGCTGAGCATCATCGTTCTTTTCATCTTTGTTTTACTCATGATGCTAGCCTAGCATTTAAATATTTACTATTAGTGAAGCATTCAGAAAGCGACTCAAGAAAACGCTCATGTACTTCAGGATTCGCCGTCTGAGATGATGGAACGACGCAGCTCATCAGCGGTAAAGATCGGCCATCACATGCCAGGCTTGCCCGCAGGAGCTGGAAACGGGAAGCATGATAAGCGCTCCAGTCAATGAGTATCACAGCACGCGACATTCCCAGCGTCATTTTCTGAGTAATTCGCTGAAAAATGTGGGAAACCTCATTTTGCAAATGAGGATTCCCCAGCAGTCGATCTACACGCTTTATTTTGTTTTTAACTGATGCAGTTCCGGTTAAATGACGTCCGATACTGGTAAGCGTAAGAGAGGAAACATTTATTACAGCGCTGGTTGCCTCAATTAGTGAGTTTTGACGGTAAAGATGCAGAGGTTCCAGTATGTTTTTAAGAAATTTTCGGCATAACGAACGTGCAGGCATAGGGTTATCTCATTGAATTGGTAACACAATCAATAAGATCATAAATCCCAGTGCCTGTCATTTTTTCTGGGGATTCCTCAGGGATTAACCCCGCCTTTCATTATTGCATGCTGTGCTTATTCTTCTGTTGATTAATATTTTTCACTATAAACATTAACCCAAGGTATAACACGAAAGCGATACCTGCAGTCCACATAGCATAATCAGTTCCAGTCATTTTATGGGTTACGGCACCGGCACCAATGAATGCCATAACCTGGACAATAAAAAATAAAAACGGGGTCGCCATAGTCCGCACAGAAAAAAAGCGGGACAACATTTTTGCCATCCAGTATGCCAATAATACAGGTGGCAGTGATTCAGCCAAACTGTTGCTGAAAACAGGCGAAGAAATCAAACTGACCAACACACTTAAAAAAACGTACATCCCCAGACAGTAACAAAAAAAAACACTTTTCTTTCCTAAGAGTTTTAGAGACATTTCATTACCTTTTAGTATTTAAGTAGAGATATTTGTTCTACATGTTTATTTGCATTTAAATTAATCAGGCGCGGTGGTTCATAAATAATTATGATAGATTTTAACCTATATATCCAGACCTATTGTGGGATGCTGCGTGAGACCACTCCAGATATCGTGTATAGCACAGGTCATCCTGCTGAACGGTGATTCATAGGGTACCGCCGGATCTGTCAGATATCGGGACCGACTATATCTCTGATTGCTTCATTTCAAAGGACACACAGGGAACCACTCCGGCTCGCACAGAGCCCACGGAGTCAGAAGCTGTAATGCGCTCATGACCCAGGTGTATCCAGACTGCAGTATCGTACTGAGCGACCAGAATTCACCTGAGGCTGCCGTAAGTAATAGCGTGATTAGAATGAGCATGATGGCCGACGTCATTCCCTCAACCCGGTGATATGACCGCATTGCGGCGTTAATGGGAAGACCCGCCAGCTCCTGATAATCCTGTTCATCCAGAAAACCATATAACTTACTTCGCCAGGTGGTTCTGTTTTTTTCCAGCAACGAAAGGGCATGCCGGTTGATATAGACTGACATCCCATATGAGATGGCGATATACAGGGCCAGTGCACAAAATGTCAGGGCATATACTTTTTGCTGACCACTAGCATTCAGGGCCTCCAGACTGTAGCGGAGGACCAGCGTACTGATGACCAGGGCCATGTCTTTCCACAATGCGGAGGACAGATCCCGCGACTGTTGAAGAATTTTCTGGGTGTCTTCTGTCAGGCTTTTTCGCAAATCGCCCAGCGATTTCAGGGTGTCTTTTCCTCCTGCCCGGATATGTGCCTTGTAAAGCAGCCTGGCTGACTCCAGTGCAGGGGGGAGTCGATACACAATGCCTTCACAAAACGTGACACCCTCTGGCCATTCTCTGGCCAGTTCACTGGACAGAAAGGTATGTTTAAGCTCAGTCTCATTCCCTTCCAGAAAAATCCATTTTGCCGTTTCCTGAATGACGTCAAAGGCGGACAGTGCCGCATGTTCTTCTCCAAAAGGGATTTTCCTAGGTGGTTTTCCGGACAGCCCGACCGTTTTTATTTCGGCGGCAAAAAGCTCATTGACGAAACATTTCAACAACTCCCGGCAGGCGAGCGACGTCCAGATTTTCATTGGTACGTCGGTTATTTTGTCTCCGGATACCAGGAGCCAGGGGGCAATGGTATCCGGAGGAAGAAAGTCGGTTGAAAAACACCTGATAATGCTTTTTATGACGGAGGCTGTCCCGGCAGGGACGTCGGTTTCACTCTCCTCCGGGAGCATCTGTTTCCATGGCACGACTTTCCACTGTTGTGTTTCAAATGATTCGCTGACAAACAGGGCGCAGATACAGCGATACTGACGGAGTCTTGGATCCTGGAGTAAAAACGTGCGCCACCCTTCAAGGGTGAAGAGTCGCAGGATCCCAGGAACCTCATCACTGATGATGGTGATAAAGTGCTTCTGGTCAGGGACTCCCTGCCTGGGGTGGATATTATCCCGGCTTTCATCAAAAAAGGCGATCCTGAGATTTTCGGCATCAGCATCTATCACTTCCCCCCATAACTGGAGGGTGTCACTATCCATGGTTCCGGAAATGAACAGTTTCCGTGAGGTTGCCTGCTGATCCTCCGTGATCACCAGATCAGATGCGCGGCGTGAGCGGTCTATTGCCTTACCGATTTTTTCCAGTATCGATATCATCTGTTACCAGCCCTGCAGTCACTATCACTATACGTTTTCGCCCGTCTTCCATCGTCTCAATATCTGGGGCATTATCCTCATCGTAGATAACGATAACGTCTTCCAGAGTTTCCAGTTTTCTTTTCCGTGGCTTAGGGATGTTCTCAGGGACTATCCGGAAAGATTCACCTGAAATTCCCAGGTCTTTTATTTTACGGGTGAAGGATTTGACCAGTGGATGATCTTCTTCCATTGGCCCAAAAATCTGGTTCAGCAGGGAAAGGGGCTCATCGGTGTTAAAATCCTGTGCCCCATGATGTAACGTTTCATAAATCTTGTTAACACCACTGCGTCTGATGTCGTCCGGCAACAGGTCGCGGTGCTTTTTGAAGATATCCTTGAGAGCGGCAACTAATTTGTCGCTGAGGTCAGTTGTACTGTTGACGCGCTGCACCTGCAGAAAACGCTCAAAATAAACGGAGATATTGGTTCGTTTACTGCGATCCCGTACGACAACCTGTCCACCCTGAGTCTCTGCCGTCAGGCGGACCAGGGCAATTTTCTGCATGGCTTCCGCTTTTTTAACGAAACTTTCACGGAAGCGTTCGAGTCTGGGGACCTGAAACTCGTTTCCCTTCGCATCCAGCACGTAACGCACCACATCTTCATTATCATATTTAATGAGCGCAAACAGTTTTTCATCGTTGAGGATGTTAAGTTCAAAAAGAAAGAATACCCCCATACTGGCATTTTTGGTGTGATGATGAGACTGAAAATCGTTTGCCAGAAAGGTTGACTGTTCAGTGAAACAATGGGCGTCATTATCGGCATGGTTCCTGATGAGGCGCAGAATACGCTCGGTATTGGACAATTCCGTAAACCGGAACATGTTGCCGCTTAATGCAGATTTAATCCTCTCCAGAAAAAAATCGACATGTTCAGGCGGTGATATTTCACTGAGCAGCACGGGGATCTCCAGCTCCCCTCCAACGACATGGAAAATCATTCGCTTTATTGTCAGTGCATTAATTTCTTCATCCGTTAAAAAACTCATAGTGACGTCCCGTTATTTTGCGTCTTATTTTATCGTTAATTGCTGTGACAGGCTTCAATCTGGGTAGTATAAGTAATCACTTGTGCATGCGTAAAATATTCCAGAGCAGGGGGAAGTGCGGTGAATCATTAGCCCTTCTGTGAAGAAATATATACAGGGAAAAGAAAAATAAGGAAACATTCTCCCGGCAGTAATGCCGGGAGAATGGATTATGAGCGTTGTTGTCTGGCGTAATCGAAAGGCGAGACTGGGTTTTCACGGTTTGCATCCAGAAAATCAGCCCACCATTGCAGCATCAGTTTGCGTTCTTCAAGAAACTCCGCCCTGTGAATATAAGCTGCACGTACACCGTTACGTTCCTGATGGCTCATCTGGCGCTCCACTGCATCCCTGGACCATAATCCTGACTCAATCAGTGAGCTACAGGCCATAGCCCTGAAGCCGTGACCACATACATCGACCTTTGTATCGTAGCCCATCAGGCGTAATGCGTTATTCACCGTATTTTCACTCATGGGCTTCCAGGGATTGTGGTCGCCAGTGAAAATCAGTTCATGTTCTCCGCTGATGGTCTGTATCTGCTGCAGAATATCCAGCGCCTGAGTAGAGAGTGGCACCAGATGCTCTGTCCGCATTTTTGAACCACGATGCGAATACTTGACCCCGTCAATAGGTTTCCGCTCTGGAGGAATGGTCCACATGGCTTTCTTGAAGTCGATCTCAGTCCACCTGGCAAAGCGAAGTTCACTGGAACGGATGAAGATAAGCAGGGTAAGATTAGTTGCCAGTCGTGTGAGAGGTTGGCCTCTGTAAGCATCCAGTCGTTCAAGGAGCTCTGAAATGCGATTTAAGGCGAGAGCAGGGCGGTGTTGGCGTTTCACTGTCGTTAATGCGCCAGCCATATCGACAGCGGGATTATAGCTGATAATGCCGGACTGAGCAGCATAACGCATGATTGCTGTGATTCGTTGCTGGAGGCGGGCAGCTATCTCATATATCTCTTTGGCTTCGGCTGCTTTAACAGGAACAAGCAGGTCTGGCGTTTTCAGTGTGGTGATATCGCGTGAACCGATAAAAGGAAATACATGGGTTTCAAGGCTTTTAAGGGTTTTCTCGCTGTGCGACTCAGACCATTTTTTATTGCTGCTGTGCCATTGCCGGGCGATAGTTTCAAAAGTATGGGTGATATCGGGTACAGACTTCTTTGCTCGCTTTTGTTCGCAGGGGTCAATACCTTCGGCTATTTGCTTCCTGGCACTATCCCGCTTCTCTCTGGCCTCTGACAATGAGATGTCCGGATACACACCAAGAGCAAGCGTTTTTTCTTTGCCAAGGAAGCGATAGCGGAGGCGCCAGTAGCGGGAACCATTGGGATGAACAAGCAAAAACATATTGCCGCTGTCAGCGAGTTTATAAGGTTTTTCATCCGGTTTAGCTGCACGGATTTTAGCGTCAGTGAGCGCCATTGGTGAGGTCTCCTGATAGTAAAAGGGGTATAAATTTTATCGAATCAGACTATACCCTCAGTTGTACCCTCGCAAGGGACTTGATGTGGGTTGAAGTTGATTGAGTTGGGTGGAGTTAAAATATTATAAAGGTGTTGATTTCGGCGGGCTTTGAATGCAAAAACGGACCTCCGTGGAGGTCCGTTGATATGAATTTGGTGCCCGGACTCGGAATCGAACCAAGGACACGGGGATTTTCAATCCCCTGCTCTACCGACTGAGCTATCCGGGCAACGGGGCGCATTAAACCCGATCCATCTCGCCTCGTCAACGAAATTTCTTCAAATCGTTGCAGACTGCACAATCTATCACCACTTTGCTGATGATGCACGCGAACTCAGGCAAAAAAAGCTGTCCACAGGGCAGAAAGCGGCATCGCAAGTACCAGCGCTGGCAGCATATTTGCCACCGCAAACATCTTGATTCCACAAATCCTTAGGCCTGTTGCCAGCAACAGTACGCCGCCAACGGCGGTAAAATCCCCCATCATTGCAGGCGTGGTCAACGGTAAAATAAGTGTGGCGCAGGTGGCGAGCGTCAGTTGGATAATAAGCATCGGTATGGAGATCAACGCTACGGCAAAACCTAAGGAAGTGGCAAATATAACCGCCGTAAAGAAATCGAGAAAGGCTTTGGCAATCAGCAGACTCGGGTCACCGGTCATCCCCTCGCGCATGGCACCGAATATCCCGGTTCCACTGGCGCAAAACAGAATAATGATGGCCACCAGGCTTTGGATAAAAGATTCGTGGGCATCCAGCGCATGGCTTGCTGAGCGACGTTTTTGCGCTAATTTACGTAAACCGTTCACCGCGCCACTGATACCGCGCTCCACATAACACAGTTCACCTATCAACGTGCCGACCAGGGTTGCAAGCACCATAACGGGCAGATTGACGCATTTAATCACCAGCAGAATACCGATGCCCAGCGAGGCAAGACCAAAGATTGAGGGCATCGAGGAGCTAACCCGCTCCGGTAAACGGTGGCTGAGCAGTGCACCAATCGTCCCCCCCAGCAAAACGGCGGCGGCGTTGATATAAGGACCTGTTAACACGTCTTTTCTCCAGAGATTTTGCGAATACAACTGCATATTATGTCGCAATGAATCACATTATTATGCCTGATTAATGCGAGCAATAATTGCATTTGGCTTTTAAATATAATCACTTATGTAAATTACTAAAAACGTAATTGCATTATGTTGCATTTCGCCTTCGCTTCGTTGGTTGCACCTGCGAAAAAATGATGACATGATTGCGCGAATTTTCTTCTCAACCTCACGGGGACACCTGAAATGACGCAGTTTTTATCGCTCATACAGAGATGCCGCGCCACGCTGCGAACGTGCACCCGTTCAATTTTATCCCATACTTCACTCACCATGCGGTGAGGGTAACGCACGCTCACTGTAGGACAACAGTAAAACCAGAACATCTCTGTTTTTACTGATGTCTGGCGGTCGGAGCTGGTTCCAGTCAGACACGTTCGTTGGGTAAGGCTCCAGCTTTGCCCGGGGCCTTTTCTTCCCCTGAAACGGGTATCTGTGCTTATGAAAACAATGAAAATTGCCGTCAGCCGCGAGCTGATCTCCACTCTGTCTACCCACCGCCAGATGGTGACGATGGACAGTACCGATTTTACGGATGTGGCGGCAGTCGTCATTACGCTGGCGGAAAGTCGTAGCGGCATTCTGGCCTTGCTCAAACGGACGGGCTTCAATGTGCCGGTATTCTTATTTGACCAGGTGTCGGATGAAATGCCGGACGGCGTCACGGCGGTGATTAATGGCAAAGAACAGGACTGGCTGGAGCTGGAAACCGCCGCCTGCGATTATGAAGATAATCTGCTGCCGCCGTTTTTCGATACGTTACGTCAGTATGTCGAGATGAAAAACGACACCTTCGCCTGCCCCGGTCATCAGCACGGGGAGTTCTTTAAAAAGCATCCGGCCGGCCGACAGTTCTACGATTTCTTCGGTGAAAATGTTTTTCGTGCCGACATGTGCAACGCCGACGTGAAGCTGGGTGATCTGTTGATTCACGAGGGTTCGGCTAAACATGCGCAGAAGTTCGCGGCCAAAGTCTTCAATGCCGATAAAACCTACTTTGTTCTTAATGGCACTTCTGCGGCTAACAAAGTAGTGACCAACGCATTACTTACCCGTGGCGATCTGGTGTTGTTTGACCGTAATAACCACAAATCCAACCATCATGGCGCGCTGATACAGGCTGGTGCGACGCCGGTCTATCTGGAAGCCTCACGCAACCCGTTCGGCTTTATCGGTGGCATTGACGAGCACTGTTTTGATGAGCAATACCTGCGCGAATTGATCCGCGAAGTGGCACCGGAAAAAGCCAGCCAGCCGCGCCCGTTTCGCCTGGCAGTAATCCAGCTTGGCACCTATGACGGCACGATCTATAACGCCCGTCAGGTGATCGACAAAATCGGCACTCTGTGCGACTACATTTTGTTTGATTCGGCGTGGGTGGGCTATGAACAGTTCATTCCGATGATGGCGGACACCTCACCGTTGCTGCTGGAACTGAATGAAAACGATCCAGGGATATTCGTCACGCAATCCGTGCACAAACAGCAGGCCGGGTTTTCGCAAACCTCGCAGATCCATAAAAAGGATAACCACCTGCGTGGGCAGGCACGTTTCTGTCCGCATAAGCGCCTTAACAACGCCTTTATGCTGCACGCCTCGACCAGCCCCTTCTACCCGCTGTTTGCGGCACTCGATGTGAACGCCAAAATCCATCAGGGTGAAAGTGGCCGGCGCCTGTGGGCCGAGTGTGTGGAGGTGGGGATCGAGGCACGCAAATCGATTATCGCTAACTGCAAAATGATCCAGCCGTTCGTACCGCCGGTTATTGCCGGGCGTCCGTGGCAGGATCATCCGACAGAGATCATCGCTCGCGAGCGTCGCTTCTTTAGCTTTGAGCCCGGAGCAAGCTGGCACGGTTTTGAAGGCTACGCGCAGGATCAGTACTTTGTTGATCCTTGTAAGCTGCTGCTCACCACGCCGGGTATCGACGCTCAAACGGGTGAATACACCGAGTTTGGTATCCCGGCGACGATCCTCGCAAATTATCTGCGTGAAAACGGTATTGTCCCGGAAAAATGCGATCTCAACTCCATTCTGTTTCTGCTGACGCCAGCAGAAAGCAGCGCGAAGATGGCCCACCTGGTGGCTATGCTGTCGCAGTTTGAGCGTCACATAGAAGACGATACGCCGCTGGCGGATGTACTGCCCACTATCTATAACAAGTACCCGGTGCGTTATCGCGATTACACGATCCGCCAGCTATGCCAGGAGATGCATGACCTTTACGTCAGTTTCGATGTGAAGGATCTGCAAAAAGAGATGTTCCGTAAGGCGAGTTTCCCGGCGTTTGCCGTCAATCCGCAAGACGCTCATCAGGAGTATATTCGCGGCAACGTTGAGCTGGTGCGTATCAGCGAGGCGGAAGGACGGATTGCGGCGGAAGGGGCGCTGCCATATCCGCCGGGCGTGCTGTGCGTGGTGCCAGGGGAAGTATGGGGTGGGGCAGTGCAACGTTACTTCCTGGCGCTGGAAGAGGGCGTGAACTTGCTGCCAGGCTTCTCGCCGGAGCTACAGGGAGTCTATTCCGAGACGGATGCAGACGGGATTAAGCGCTTATACGGCAATGTGTTGAAACAGTCCTCTGCTATCTGATGTCCTCACCCTGGCCCTCTCGCACAGGAGAGGAATGGCAGAAATCCCGGATGGCGCTTTGCTAATCCGGGATACGACCGGTTTTCTCCCCGGGAGGGTTGGGGTGAGGGAATATGCGGCTCAGGAGGAGGGTTCCGTTCACCGTATCTTCATGGCGAAATGGATCTCCTGAACACGTGAACGGGTAAAGGGTAACACCGCGTTCCCCTTTACAATCCCCGCGGCCCCGCAAAGAAATCGGTGCTTCGCACTGCGTTCGCCTCCCGCCCCGCTGCCTGCGGTCGGTTTGACTCGCATTACTCGCCCCCTCCCTGGGGTTCGCCCTTGGGGCCAACGCGTTGCGTTGTTCAAAATTGTTCCGGACGATTTTGTCCTGTCCCGACAAACCTCAGTCCGCCATCCCTGGCGGCCTGCCCTTGTCATCGGGTCTTCGTCTCACCAATTTCAGCGGGGACTCAACCCCCTCGCTGCACGCTCTGCGCCAGGGGGCACAAAGATGTCGCTGTGGTTGTCATGCGGGAAAACGAGTCAGCCATGGTTAAGAGGTTGAAGGCGTTCACAGTATCTACGTTCTGGTGAGGTGAAAACCGCGAAACCTATACCTCGTCGCCCGACCGGCGATACATCCTGCGTGGATGCCCTATCTTGCCATATTGCATCTCTACCGATAAAAAGCCGGACTCCACGCCATGCTCCAGGTAGCGGCGGGCGGTGGTCTTACTTAGCCCTGTCTCTGTCACCACTTCATCCACGGAAAAACAGCGCTCACCTGCATCAGCAAACAGTGTCTGCACGCGGGACAGCGTATTTTCCTCAATCCCTTTACTGCCGTTATCCAGCTTGTAGTTCTTCGCCTGCAACTGATAAAGCGAATCCACGTTCTGCTGATCGACAATCTTCCAAACCCGTTGCTGTTCGGTGAACTGGACAAAACGTTCCAGTGACTGGCTCAGACGCTTCCATGACACCGGTTTGAGAATGTAGTCAAACGCGCCGTTGCGAATAGCCTGGCTACAGGTATCCATGTCGCTGGCGGCAGTAATGAAGATAACCGAGCAGTTGGCACGAATGATCATCGGGTCGCTGATAAGCGTAATCCCTTTACCGTCCGGCAGATAATTATCGAGCAATACCAGCTGCGGTTGTTTACTGGCGAGCTGTGCCTTAGCTTCTGCCAGGGATGTGGCGATGCCCACCAGCCGCAATCGCGGATGCTTACCAATAAGTTCCGCATGGAGCTGCGCCAGCTCATTTTCATCTTCTACTATCAGCACATCTATCTGTTCATGTCGCATAATTCTGATCTTCCAGAGTCGGAGCAGGGCGTTGTATATGACCCGTTTCCGGAATAAATAATGAGAAAATCGTTCCGCGCGGCGCGTTATCAGTAACTTCGATGGTGCCACCCACCTGCGTGACATAGCTGGAGATCAGATACAGGCCAATGCCATGATCGCCGTTGCATTTTGTCGTCATCCCCCGGTCAAAAATGCGATCCCGAATGGAGGGATCGATCCCGACGCCGCGATCTGCCACTTCAATAATCAGCTCGCGTTCATTTTGCAGGATCAGGACCTCGACCGGCTCGTGCGGCAAATCGGCACGTTGCGTAGCTTCAATGGCGTTATCCAGCAGGTTACCAATAATCGATATCAGTTCGGCTTCCACCAGCAGGTGCGCGGGGCGCGGCATCTGGCAGCCTGGGTCAAAAACCAGCTCCACCCCTTTTTCTCTGGCGCGGGCCGCTTTGCCCAGCAGCAAGCCGCATAACGTTGGGGAGCTAAAACGTGACGAAATAAAGTCGAGCAACTCCTGCGCATGTTCCGACTGGGCCTGAAGATAGCGTATTGCCTCGTCGTAGCGTTCCATATGCAGCAGACCGGAAAGCGTCGTCATCCGGTTAAGCTGCTCGTGGCGCATGATGCGCAGGTTATCGACATAACGCTTCACCTGACTTAACTGGGCGCTGAGGCTGTCGATTTCGTTGCGATCGCGAAAGGTAATGACCCAGCCTTGTAGCTTATCTTCCAGCATGATGCGCACACGACTGGCAATGACCGTCGCGTGATTAAAACGACAGATCTCATCGTGTGTATCTTTTGCCAGCATTGCGTTCCGGGAGAAAAAGGGGACGGCCGGAATCACTTCGGTAATCAGTTGCCCTCGCAGTTCGCGCGTGGGCTGGCTCAGATTGAGCAACGTTCTCGCGGCCTGGTTTATCACCTCGATGCGCAGATTGCTGTCGATGGCGATCACCCCTTCGTAAATCGACTCCATCATCGCTTTTTGCTGGCGAACCAGCAGACCAATTTCCCGTGGCTCCAGTGAAAAGATCTGCTTTTTGATACTGCGGGTAAAGAACCATGAAAAGACAAATAGCGCCGCTAACAGCAGTACGGCAGCGATAAAGATATTGATTGCCTTGCCCAGCGTGATGGTATCGAGATAGCTGGTCAGATAACCCACGGAAACAATACCGATCACCTGACCCGCATCATTGAATATCGGTGCTTTACTGCGTAAGGAAATACCCAGGCCGCCCTGACGAATAGTGGTCAGGCTTTTACCCTGCAACACTTCCTGGTTATCGCCTCCGACCAGGGTGGTCCCCACCCGGTCATCATAAACAGAATGGAACAGATGAATACCTTTATTATCGCCAATAACAATAAAGCTGGCATCGCTACGGTCGACCACTTGTTGCATAAATTGTGCAATCGCGGGAATATCTTTTTCAGCAACCGACTTGCGTAAATTCGGAATTATCGCTATTTCTTCAGCTTGTATTTTTGCTCGTGTACTCATTTCCTGATAAAGCTGGCGACCGATATCGATATAATAATAACCACCCAGTAAGATGAACAAACCGGAGAAAAACAGCACCAGCGATATAAAGAGCTTAATCTGGAAAGAAACTTTCATGGTGTGGTACACACAGAGCAACAAAACAGTAATGTAACATCTTTCCTGTTGACAGTGGCGAGTTTACTGGAAACTTGTGATCCTTTGCACACCAGACGCTGACTGGCGATGTGAAAGAAACAAAGATTTTCTGGAAATGTTATTAACTTGTTTTTTTATTTAAAAAAACCATAAAAACCACAGAAATAATTACGGCATTAATCACACTAAATAAAAGAAACCATAAAAACCATAGGTGCCATTAAAACTTCGGTTTTATTATGCTGTGCCTCACATAACGTCAAAACCTGGCCCTTTAAGCTAAAAATGCAAAATAACCAAGGGGCTTAATTATGAGCACAACTGACGATTCTTTTTCTATTACCTCTGAGTCGCTATCGATTCAAAAACCATCATTGAAAGACAGATGGTGGCACATTATGGATACCTGGAAAGTCGGGATTATTCCATTGCCGTTGTTTTTACTGGCTGGTGTATTAATCGCCATTGATTGTCTGGGTGGTAAATTACCCAGCGACATCGTGGTAATGGTCGCAACGCTGGCGTTTTTCGGCTTCGCCTGTGGTGAGTTCGGTAAACGTCTGCCGATTATCGGTAAACTGGGTGCGGCGGCGATTTGCGCTACCTTTATCCCTTCCGCAATGGTCTATTATGGCCTGCTGCCAGACGTGGTTGTTGAATCCACCACCAAGTTCTATAAATCCACCAATATTCTCTACCTCTACATTTGCTGCATTATTGTCGGCAGTATTATGAGCATGAATCGCACCACGCTGATTCAGGGCTTCCTGCGTATTTTCTTCCCGATGCTGTGCGGCGAAATCGTCGGCATGCTGGTAGGGATGGGCGTAGGGCTGCTGCTCGGTCTTGAACCGTTCCAGATCTTCTTCTTTATCATTCTGCCAATCATGGCGGGTGGTGTGGGTGAAGGCGCCATTCCGCTTTCTATCGGTTACGCCACCATTCTGCATATGGATCAAGGTGTTGCGCTGGGTCGCGTATTGCCGATGGTCATGCTTGGCGGCCTGACAGCCATCATTATCTCCGGCTGTCTGAACCAACTGGGTAAACGCTTCCCGCACCTGACCGGTGAAGGCCAGTTGATGCCTAATCGTGATAACTCCGATGAGAAAGCCCCTGCTGCGCCTGCGTTCAGCGGTAAAGCTGACGTCACCACTATCGCATCCGGTGCGCTGCTGGCTGTGCTGCTGTACATGCTGGGTATGCTGGGCCACAAACTGATTGGCCTGCCAGCGCCGGTTGGCATGCTGTTTATGGCGGTGCTGGTCAAACTGGTTCACGGCGTATCACCGAAGATCCTCGAAGGTTCTCAGGTCGTTTACAAATTCTTCCAGACCTCTGTGACTTACCCAATCCTCTTCGCTGTGGGCGTGGCTATCACCCCGTGGCAGGAGCTGGTACACGCATTCACCATCACTAACCTGCTGGTGATTGTCAGCACCGTGTCCGCGCTGGTCGCCACGGGCTTCTTTGTAGGTAAAAAAATCGGTATGCATCCGATTGATGTCGCCATCGTCTCCTGCTGTCAGAGCGGGCAGGGTGGCACCGGGGATGTTGCCATCCTCACTGCAGGTAACCGTATGAGCCTGATGCCGTTCGCACAGATCGCTACCCGTATCGGCGGCGCGATCAACGTCTCGGTATCACTGCTGATTCTCGGCAACTTCCTCGTCTGATTCATGTGTTACAGGAACTGATATGAAACTCGCAAGCTTTGTCCATCAGGGGATCCGCAGTTACGGGATCGTGAAGGCGGATGGTGTGATCAATCTGGGACGCCGTCTGGGCGATCGTTACAGCGATTTGAAATCGTTGCTCGCCGCCAACGCGTTAAATGAAGCGCAACAGCTGTCTGGCGAAACGCCGGATCTGAGCTTCGATGCGCTGGAATTTCTGCCGGTGATTGATAATCCAGGAAAAATTCTTTGCGTCGGCATGAACTACGCCGACAAACGTAAAGAGTTCGATCAGCACAATCCGGCACCGACACTGTTCGTCCGTTTTGCTGATTCGCAAACCGGCCACCAGACCCCGGTACTCAAACCGCGCCACTCCAGCGAGTTTGATTACGAAGGCGAACTGGCGGTGATCATCGGCAAAAGCGGTGAGAACATCTCCCGTGAAGAGGCATTGAGCCACGTTGCCGGTTATAGCTGTTATATGGACGGTTCTGCACGCGACTGGCAGCACACCTGGTTCACTGCCGGTAAAAACTGGCGTCAGACCGGTGCGTTCGGTCCGTGGATGACCACGGCAGATGAGATTCCCGATCCGCACAGTCTGGCGATCCGCACCTGGCTGAATGGCCGCATGGTGCAGGAAGACAACACCGCCAGCATGATCCACAAAGTGGCTGAGCTTATCGAGTACATCAGTACCTTCACGCGCCTGAATGCTGGCGATGTGATCATCACCGGTTCGCCGGGCGGCGTGGGTAAAAAACGTAACCCACCGCTGTTCATGAACGCAGGCGATCGCATCGAAGTGGAGATCGAGAATATCGGTCATCTCAGCAATGTGATTATGGACGCGCCAGCCTTATCGCTGTCGCCCATGCACTAAGGAAAGCGGCGGATTTATGCAAGCACAACCCCCCATTGATTTTCGCATTGCGGATGTCACGAGCGGTACGCAGCGCTTTACGCAGATTCGTAATCTGCTCGCGGACAGCGGCTTAGGCATGGACAACGATATCACCACTTTCGTTGAAGCCTGGTCGGGACTCCGGCTGGTGGGTTGTGCGGGCCTGGCCGCCAATGTCATCAAATGTGTGGCGGTAGATGAAAACCTGCGCGGAGAGAATCTCAGCGCTCGTTTACTGGCTGAGGTTGAACACCTCGCGCTTTCACGGGGCCATTTTCACCTGTTTCTGTGTACGCGCCCCTGTAATAAGGAGCGCTTTGCGCACAGCGGATTCTGGCCAATTGCGCAGAGCGGCAACAACGCGGTGTTAATGGAAAATACGCCCTTTGGCATCAGCCGTTATTGCCGCTCCTTGCAGCCTTATCGCGTGGAAGGAAAGCGCATTGGGGCTATCGTGATGAACGCCAACCCGTTCACCCTTGGGCACCGCCATCTGGTGGAACAGGCGGCGCACTCCTGCGATCACTTACATCTGTTTGTGGTTCAGGAAGATGCGTCCTTTTTCCCCTTCACCGACCGTCTGGACATGGTACGGGCAGGGGTCGCTCATCTGCCGAACGTGACCGTTCATAAAGGATCGGAATACATCATTTCGCGGGCGACATTTCCGGCCTATTTCCTCAAAGAGACCGGCAAGGTACAGCAGGCGTGGAGCGAAATCGATCTGTTGATTTTTCGCGACCACATCGCTCCTGCGCTGGGTATTACCCATCGATTCATCGGCTCAGAGCCGTTTTGCGATATTACGCGCCAGTACAACCAGACTATGCACCGCCTGCTGACAGGCGCGGTAGAGGTGGTGGAGATCCCGCGCATCAAAGCCACGGGCAATGCCATCTCTGCCTCGGAAGTTCGCCGTCTGCTCAAGACGCACCAGTTTTCCCGTATTCGGGAAATAGTACCGGATACCACTTTCGTGCATCTCGAAACGCACTACAGCGCGGAAGTCGCTTAAAAAACTCAGGAAATAAATTATGAAAATTGTTAGGGAGGCGCTGGCCGGGACTATGGAGTCCAGCGACCTGATGGTGAAAATAGCCCCCGCTGATGGCGAGCTGGACATCGTCATCCACAGTGAAGTGATTAAGCAGTTTGGCGATCAAATTCGTCATGTGGTCACCACCACGCTGCGCACCATGGAAGTCCACCAGGGACTGATCATTATCGAAGATAAAGGCGCGCTGGACTGTGTGATCCGCGCCCGCCTACAGAGCGCGGTATTACGCGCCAGTGACAGTGACAATATTGACTGGGAGAAACTGCAATGAAAAAGCTTCGTCGTAGCATGCTGTTTCTCCCGGGCGCCAACGCCGCCATGCTCTCCAACTCGTTTATTTACCGCCCGGACTCCATCATGTTTGACCTGGAAGATGCCGTGGCGCTGCGTGAAAAAGACACCGCACGTCTGCTGGTCTTTCATGCGCTGCAACACCCGATGTATGAAGACATCGAAACTGTCGTTCGTATCAACCCGCTCAATACCCCGTTTGGCCTGAAAGATCTGGAAGCCGTGGTTCGCGCCGGGGTGGATGTTGTACGTCTGCCCAAGACCGACACGCCGGAAGATATTTACGAACTTGAACGCCATCTTGAACGCATCGAAATGGCCTGCGGGCGTGAAATCGGATCCACGAAGGTTATGGCGGCGATCGAATCCGCGATCGGCGTTATTAATGCGGTGGCGATCGCACGCAGTTCTCAGCGCCTGATCGGCATTGCGCTGGCAGCGTTTGACTATGTGATGGACATGCAAACCGAGCGCGGTGACGGCACCGAGCTGTTCTATGCCCGCTGCGCAGTACTGCATGCCGCGCGTGCCGCCGGGATCGATGCCTTTGACGTGGTGTGGTCGGATGTTAATGACGAAGCCGGTTTCCTGCGCGAAGTCGATCTGATCCGCAAAATGGGCTTTAACGGTAAGTCGCTGATCAACCCGCGTCAGATCGATCTGCTGCACAACGCTTATGCGCCAACGCAGCACGAAGTGGATCACGCGAAGTTAGTGATCGAAGCGGCAGAAGAGGGCGAACGCAACGGGCTGGGCGTGGTGTCGCTGAACGGTAAGATGATCGACGGCCCCATTATTAATCATGCGCGAATGGTGCTGGAACGTGCCGCCGCGTCCGGCGTGCGTCGGTAAGGACAGAACAATGAATCAGACAGAGCTTCTCCACGTTAACTTTCCACATCTGCGCGATTTAAAACCGTTCGATAGCGCCCATGCCAGCACGCCGTGGCTTGCCGATCTCGACAGCAAACATAACCGCAAATTGTGCGCCACCCTTGAAGATGCCATTGCCCGCAGTGGCCTGAAAGACGGTATGACCATTTCGTTCCACCATGCGTTTCGCGAAGGCGATCGGGTGATCAACAATGTGGTGGAAATCCTGGCGCGACTGGGCTTTAAAGATCTGACGCTGGCCTCCAGCTCGCTGATGACCTGTAACGAAAGCCTGATTGAACATATCAAAAACGGCGTTATCACCCGCATCTACACCTCCGGTATGCGCGGCAAGCTGGCGGATGCGATCTCTCATGGCCTGATGGCGGAACCGGTGCAAATCCACTCGCACGGCGGTCGCGTGAAGCTGCTGCAGGATGGCGAGCTGAATATTGATGTCGCCTTCCTCGGCGTACCGTGCAGCGACGAGTTTGGTAATGCTAACGGCACACAGGGTAAATCCTGCTGCGGTTCGCTGGGTTATGCCATGGTCGATGCGCAATTCGCGAAAAAAGTGGTGTTGCTGACCGAAGAACTGGTGCCGTTCCCGAACATGCCCGCCAGCCTGGTACAGGATCAGGTGGATTACATCGTACAGGTCGAGAGCGTAGGCGACCCGGCGAAAATCAGCGTTGGCGCGGCTCGCGTGACCAGTAACCCGCGCGAACTGATGATTGCCCGTTATGCGGCAGACGTGATTGAACATTCCGGCTATTTCAAAAATGGCTTCTCCATGCAGACGGGTTCCGGCGCCGCTTCGACGGCCTGTACACGTTTTATGGAAGAGAAAATGGAACGTCACGGCGTGAAAGCAAGCTTTGCGCTGGGCGGTATCACCGGTGGTCTGGTGTCTCTGCATGAAAAAGGTCTGGTAGCAAAACTGCTGGATACGCAGTGCTTTGACAGTGAGGCGGCAGCGTCGCTGGCGCGTAACCCGAACCACGTGGAAATCTCTACCAACGTTTACGCCAACCCAGGCAGCAAAGCGGCCTGCTGTGACCAGCTGGACATCGTTATCCTCAGTGCGCTGGAAATCGACGTTGACTTCAACGTCAACGTCATCACCGGCTCCGATGGCGTGATGCGCGGCGCATCCGGCGGCCACTGCGACGTCGCTGCGGCAGCAAACTTGACCATCGTCGTGGCACCGCTTCTGCGCAGCCGTATCCCGACCGTGGTAAAACGCGTCACCACGCTGCTGACGCCGGGGGAAAGCATTGATGTGCTGGTTACCGACCACGGGATTGCCGTTAACCCGGCACGCCCGGAAATTCGCGAGCGCCTGGTGAATGCAGGGCTGAAAGTGGTGGATATCGAGGCACTGTACGCGCGTGCGATCTCGCTGACTGGGGCACCGAAACCCATTGAATTCACTGACCGTATCGTCGGGGTGATTCGCTATCGTGACGGCAGCGTGATTGACGTTGTGCGTCAGGTAAAGGAGTAACATCTCATGACATTACTGACGCCCGTAAGAGCGGGCGTCAGCCTTGAAGCGCTGCTGACGGCAAAAGAAAACCGCGCGGCGCGTCAGGCTGACTGGCTCACTCATTATCACCATCCGGTTATCTCCCTGACGCTGGTTACCCCCGGCGCGCAGAAAGACAGTATCCGTTACCGTAATACCATGGGCGTGGCGCTACAGGCGTGCGATCAACTGTTGTGGCAGAACCACTGGCCAGTGCTCGATCGCCAGGTGCTGTGGTTGCCGACCGGGGCGGAAGCTCTGTGGTGTGTTGACCATGCTGCGGCGGAAATTAAAGCCCAGTGTATTGAGCTGGAGCAGACGCATCCGCTTGGCAGATTGTGGGATTTTGATGTGATTTGCCCGAAAAACGGCCAGGTGGGACGTCAGTCTCTGGATCTCACTACCCGACGCTGTCTGGTCTGCGATGAGCCTGCCCACGGTTGCGCCCGTTCGCGCCGTCATCCCATGGAAGAGGTCGTATCACGCGTGGAGACCCTGATCGATGGCTGGTTCGCTCGCGACTAAACTCGCCCGTTTTGATGTCTGGGCGCTGGCCGCCACGGCACTGCGTCTGGAAGTTAATCTCACCCCCAAACCGGGGCTGGTGGATATGGCGAACAACGGTTCGCACAGCGATATGGATCATGCGCTGTTTTTACGCAGCATCGACGCCATCACCCCCTGGTTTCGCGTCTTTGAAAAAGCCGGTTTCGAACATGCTTTAAAACCCGCCAGCGAGCAGTTGCGCTTATTGCGCCCGGCAGGAATGGCCTGCGAGCAGGCGATGTTCGAGGCGACTGACGGCGTTAACACTCATAAAGGCGGCATCTTTTCCCTCGGCCTGATCTGCTTTGCGGCAGGGCGTTTACGTGGGCAGAATCGCCTGGTCTGCGCGGAGTCTGTCTGCCAGCAGGTAGCCGCAATCTGCAAAGGGCTGGTAGCGCGGGAGCTGGCTTCCCGCACGCATGCAATAACAGCCGGTGAAAAACAGTATCAACAGTTTGGCCTGACCGGCGCGCGCGGTGAGGCGGAACTGGGCTTTCCCACGGTACGGCAACATGTGCTGCCGTACTGGTATCAGGAGGCGGGTGAACGGCGTTTTCACCATGCATTGCTGCGTTTAATGGCGGTAAATCCCGACAGCAATCTGGTCTCCCGCGGCGGTATCGACGGGCTGTGTTATGTTCAGGAATATGCGCAGACACTGTTAAAAAATGGCTGGAACATGGCGCGCCTGCAGGAGATGGACAGAGCCTTAATCAGCCGTAACCTCAGCCCCGGCGGCAGCGCCGATCTGCTGGCGGCCTCGTATGTGCTGGCGACGCTGGGTTAGCTGTGGAGGTTAACCTCCAGCCATAAAAAAGCCCGGTGGCATAACGCGCACCGGGCAGGCATTAAATCAATCAGGCTTACGCTTTCTGCGCTACGCCAGCCGCTTGCGGAACATGTTTGTATTTGAACATCGCCATAAACGCAAAGGCCAGAACCACGGAGTAGCCGGCGAAAATCAGCCACACGGTTTTCCAGTCGGTTGCGCCCGCAACGGTGTACATTTCAACCACTTTACCGCTCGCCATGCCGCCGAGAATACAGCCGAAGCCGTTAGTCATCATCAGCAGCATACCCTGCGCACTGGCACGGATAGCCGGGTTCACTTCTTTCTCTACGAATACAGAACCAGAGATATTGAAGAAGTCGAACGCACAACCGTAAACGATCATGGAGAGGACCAGCAGGACGGTGCCGAACGGGGTCGGATCGCCGTAAGCGAACAGGCCGAAACGCAGCATCCAGGCAACGATACTCATCAGCATGACGTTCTTAATGCCGTAACGGCCCAGGAAGAACGGAATAGCCAGGATAAAGATGGTTTCTGAAATCTGCGAAATGGACATCAGCACAGAGGCGTGCGTCACGATGAAGCTATTTGCGAACAGCGGATTTGAGTCGAAGCTGTGCAGGAAGGTGTTACCAAACATATTGGTAATCTGCAGTTCTGCGCCCAGCAGCATGGAGAAGATAAAGAAAATGGCCATGCGTTTGTTTTTGAACAGCGCGAAAGCGTTCAGCCCCAGCATTTCCACCCAGGTCTGGTTTTTCTGAGTGTTGCTTACCGGCATATGCGGCAGGGTCAGGGAGAACAGGCTCAGCAGCAGGGAGAGCACAGCACCGATATAGAGCTGCATATGGCTCAGCTCGAAGCCAGAGAAGCTCACCGCCCACATCGCCAGAATAAAGCCGATGGTGCCCCAGATACGAATCGGTGGGAAGTCCGTAACGATGTCATAACCGGCATTTTGCAGACGTGCGTAAGAGATGGTGTTTACCAGGCCCAGAGTTGGCATATACGCCAGCGAGTTGAGCAGGATAACCGCAAACATCGCACCCGGTGTGGTCACACCCGCGGCGATAAACAGGGTAATAGCACCCACCAGGTGGCAGATGGCGTAAACCCATTTCGCGCTCAGCCATTTATCGGCCACGATACCCAGCAACGCAGGCATAAAGACCGATGCAATACCCAGGGAGCTATAGACCGCGCCAATTTCCGCACCCTGGAATTTCAGGGTGACGAACATATAAGAGCCGAGCGTAGTCAGCCAGCTCCCCCACAGGCAGAACTGCAGGAAGATAATCACTTTAAGCTGCAGCTTAAGATTCATGTTAGTTTCCTCACCGAAGGAGTCTGATAGATGTTGGAATTAAGACAATTACTGTTGTTATGTGGGGCGATTCTATCATTGAAGCCGGGGCGAGATTGTTACATCCGACATATAAATGCAAACTTGATATGGTTGCAGTCGAATATAGTGACGTTCGTCACATTTGTGTGCGGGGGATACCGGGATTCAAAGGGAATACTTATCCCCTCCCGCTAAAACGGAAGGGGATAAATCACCTCTTACTTCGTGCGACGATAGCTTTTTTGCGCAGTATTCACTTTATAAAGATAGTTGCGCGACTCCGCAGAAGGGTGGCGTGTGGTCAGGGTGGAATAGACATCGCCCGGCGCCATCGTGTTGATGATATTCGCGGCCTGCACTTTGTCGCTGGAGAAGACACGCAAAACGCTACCCGCACCGCCATTGTAAGCCGTGATGACGGCATAACGGCGTGAAGTGGGGTTGGTTATCCCGGAAAGATAGACATTATTCAACATTGCCAGGTAAGCCGTGCCGGTATCGATATTGCTTTCCGGATCGAAAAGATAACTGCGGCTCGGAGTGCCGGATTTGCCCTGTGCGCGGAATACATCCCGACCGGCACTATGCTGCACTACCTGCATCAGCCCCAGCGCGTCGGAGCGGCTGACCGCATAGGGGTTAAATGACGATTCGGTCTGCATAATTGCCAGAATCAGCGACTCGTCAACGCCATAGCGACGAGCGGCCTGATGTACCATACCGATATATTTATGCGCACGTTTATCCAGGTGGTTTGGCACCAGATTAAACGTCACGCTGTAGATGATTTTTAGCCCGACGCTGCGTTTTTGCAGCCGCGTTGTCAGCAGGTAATCCGCGAAGCTGGTTGCGCGTCCGATCCAGCGAATAGGCTGGCCCGTGTTATCCACTACCTGGCCATACAGGAACGGTTCTCTGGAAATCTGGATATCATCAGCGTCGGAATAGAGATCGATAGAGCCGGGATCATCACCCATCAGCAGGGTTTTGATAATGGCCTGGCGCAAATGTGCCGTAGGATCGGTGCCGGAGATGGTCTCGACGGTGATGGTGCCTTCGTCGAAGTTAATGTGGCTTCGGGTTTGGTACTGATCGGTGTATTTGACGTAATCTTTTGGACCGGCAATCAGTACTTCGCTAAACCCCCATAAATTCTCAATATTGTGGGCGAACTGCCCCATTAAAATGTCAAAACCGTTGGTATCTTTAACCCAGGCTTCGTTATAGGTCTCGCCATTTTTATCTGAGCTGGAACAAGAAATAAGCAACGGCGCAATGATCGCTAGCGCTAAAAATTTTCTCATCATTCCGGAAGTATTGTTGGTTGTATAAATGACCCTGAATCAGGCCGCAGAGGGGTATCCATCACTGCGGCCATGACACTATTTTTTATCTTCCGGCGTATAGCCTTCAATATGCACATCTTTCCCTTCGAACAGGTAACTCACCATTTCCTGCTCAAGCAATTTACGATGCTCAACGTTCATCATGTTAAGTTTCTTCTCGTTGATCAGCATCGTCTGCTTTTTCTGCCACTGGGACCAGGCTTCTTTGGAAATTTCGTTGTAAATACGCTTACCCAGCTCGCCCGGATAGAGCTGGAAGTCTTGCCCCTCTGCATCGCGTTGCAGGAAGGTACAGAAAATAGTGCGGCTCATAAATTGTCCTCTTTACTCGGCGCGGCGTTACATCGCCACGCCGATACGTAATTGTTGTAACAGGCGCTCCACGGGGGCTGCCAGACCCACTGACGGCGGCTGCGCTAAGTTATACCAAAGACCTGTACCTTCATCCATGCAAGAACTGAACGAGGACACGGTAAGCCACACAGGCACAATATCCAGATGGAAATGGCTGAATGTGTGGCGAAACGCAATCAGTTGGCTGAGATTATCGGCCTTAATCTGACGTTGCGCCAGCCAGTCACGTAATGACTCTTCATCTTCGAACTGCGGAAAACAGAACAAGCCGCCCCATAACCCAACCGGCGGACGCTGTTGCAGGAAGACCTGATCGCCTTGTTGCATCAGTAAGAAGTAGGCGGTGCGTTCCGGCAGCGTTTGCTTTGGTTTTTTGCCAGGATACTCGGCCCATGAGTGATTTGCGTAGGCAATACAACCTGTTTGTAGCGGGCAAAGCGTGCATTTAGGCTTTGAGCGTGTACAGACCATGGCGCCTAAATCCATCATCGCCTGGTTAAAACGTTCCACGCCTTTGGCTGGGGTCACCTGTTCGGCCAGATCCCACAGCCGTTTCTCGACCTCTTTCTTACCAGGCCAGCCAGCAACCGCGTAGCAGCGTGCAAGGACACGTTTTACGTTACCGTCGAGGATCGCAAAGTGTTTGCCCAGCGATAAGGAAAGAATGGCACCGGCAGTCGATCGTCCAACGCCTGGCAGGGCGGCAACTTCGTCAAAGGTTTGCGGGAAGACGCCCCCATGAACCTCGGCCACCTGTTTTGCCGCCTTATGCAGATTGCGCGCACGGGCGTAATAGCCGAGCCCCGTCCATAAATGCAGCACTTCATCAAGTGGTGCATTCGCCAGATCGGTGACGGTAGGGAACCGCGCCATAAAACGTTCAAAATAAGGGATGACGGTTGCGACCTGCGTCTGTTGCAACATCACTTCGGATAGCCATACTTTGTAAGGCGTTTTTTCAATTTGCCAGGGCAGGGTTTTGCGCCCGTATTTGTCGTACCAGTCCAGAACCTGGGCTGAAAATTGAGACGCTTGCATGGTCACCAACATTGCGTTAACAGGGTGGGTGATTGCAGCACAGCGGCATGAACGTGTAAACCGGAACTTTCCGGTGCTTTCATCTTGCATACTGTATCGAACTTTGGATAATGCCCGTTTCCTGAACACTCTCACAAGCAGACTCATTTATGAATAACGACGTCATCTCACCAGAATTTGATGAAAACGGCCGCCCGCTGCGCCGTATCCGCAGCTTTGTCCGCCGCCAGGGGCGCCTGACCAAAGGGCAACAGCATGCGCTTGATAATTACTGGCCGGTGATGGGTGTTGAGTTTGCTGAACAGCCGCTCGATTTTGCCGCCCTGTTTGGCAATAACGGACCGGTGACGCTGGAAATTGGCTTTGGCATGGGGGCATCGCTGGTGGAAATGGCGAAAACCCGTCCGGAGCAGAACTTTTTAGGTATTGAAGTACATTCGCCGGGTGTGGGCGCCTGCCTCTCTTCCGCCCATGAAGAGGGCGTCGGGAACCTGCGTGTGATGTGCCATGATGCCGTTGAAGTGCTGCACAAAATGATTCCTGACAACTCATTAAACATGGTTCAGCTCTTTTTCCCTGACCCGTGGCATAAAGCACGTCATAATAAGCGCCGTATCGTTCAGGTGCCGTTTGCTGAACTGGTGAAGAGCAAGCTGAAACTGGGCGGCGTATTTCATATGGCGACAGACTGGGAAGCCTACGCAGAGCACATGCTGGAAGTGATGTCCTCTCTGGATGGTTATCAGAATCTGTCGTCGACGAAAGATTATGTGCCGCGCCCGGATTCACGCCCGGTAACCAAATTTGAACAACGTGGTCATCGTCTTGGCCACGGCGTATGGGACTTAATGTTCGAGAGGGTAAAATAATGGCAAAGAACCGTAGTCGTCGTCTGCGTAAAAAGATGCACATTGACGAATTTCAGGAGATCGGTTTTTCCGTCAAATGGCGTTTTCCGGAAGGCACCACTGAAGAACAGATCGATCAGCTGGTTGATAAGTTTATCAGCGAAGCCGTTGAAGCTAATGGTCTGATCTTCGGCGGTAGCGGCTTCCTGGCATGGGAAGGTCTGGTCTGCAAACCGAACATTGGTCATTGTACCGAAGAGGACCAGGCGCTGGTTCGTAAATGGCTTGAGGAGCACAAATTCGAAGAGGTCAGCGTCAGCGAACTTTTCGATATTTGGTGGGACTAAGAATGAAAGGGTCGGCAAATGCCGGCCCATTTTGTCTCTACAGGAGTGGTTATGATGCGCAAGACGCTACTGGCGGTAGTACTGACGGCAACGGCTTTTGCCGCGAATGCGGATTACAAATGTAGCGTGAACCCGCGTGATGATGTGATTCTGAGCCCGCAAACCGTCCAGGTGAAAGGCGAGAACGGTAATCTGATCTTAACGCCGGAAGGTAATGTGACCTTCAACGGTAAACAATATTCGTTAAGTGCCGCACAGCGCGAGCAGGCGAAGGACTACCAGGCTGAATTGCGCAGCGCGTTACCATGGATTGACGAAGGCGCTCGTACACGGGTCGAGAAAAGTCGCGTGGCGCTGGATCGAATCATCGTCAAGGAAGTGGGCGAGAGCAGCAACATGCGTGGTCGTCTGACAAAGCTGGATGCCCAGCTTAAAGAGCAGATGAACAAAATTATTGAGCATCGCAGTGACGGTCTGGCGTTCCACTATAAAGCAGTTGATGACGTGCAGGCTAACGGCCAACAACTGGTGAACCAGGCGATGGGCGGTATTCTGCAGGACAGTATTAACGAGATGGGCGCCAAAGCGGTGCTGAAAGGCGGCGGCAACCCATTGCAGGGTGTGCTCGGTAGCCTCGGCGGTTTACAGACTGCCATCCAGAATGAGTGGAAAAACCAGGAAGCGGATTTCCAGCAGTTCGGTAAAGATGTCTGTAGCCGGGTGGTGTCGCTGGAAGCTAACCGCAAAGCGCTGGTAAGCGGACTTAAGTAAGGCTCTGTTCTGTCTGTTCCCCCATGCTGCCCCCTCCCAAAAGGGCGAGGGGACTTATCGCACGGCGTGAGAGGTGCAGGTTTGTCGGCGAGGTGTAAGTGCGTTCAGTATGACAATGCCGGACTGGATACAGCTCACTCTTCGGCGAGGAACAGCTCCAGCAGGGAGTTGAGGAACAGCTTACCGTGCCCGGTGATTTGCCAGTACTGCTCGTTTTCGGTGATGTAGCCCTGTGCTAACGCCTCGTCGATTTGCGGGCGAATCACGCTTTCATCCAGTCCGGTGAAGAGCGTGAACTCCGTACGTGGCGCCGCTTCAAGCAAACGAAAGCGGTTCATAAAGAACTCGAACGGCTTATCTGCGGCTTCCACATCATGCTGGCGCTCCAGATAACGTCCCTGCATATACCCACGTGGGTGGCGCGTTTTTGCGGTGCGAAGAATGCGCCCGTCGGGGAACGTCACTTTGCCATGCGCACCACAGCCAATACCCAGGTAATCACCAAAGCGCCAGTAATTGAGGTTGTGCTGACACTGGTAGCCCGGTTTCGCGTAGGCCGAGGTTTCGTATTGCTGATAACCTGCGGCGGTCAGTAACTGATGGCCACGCTCAAAAATATCCCATAGCGCATCGTCATCCGGCAGCACCGGCGGACGCGAGCCGAACAGGGTGTTCGGTTCGATGGTCAACTGATACCAGGAGAGATGCGGCGGGTTCAGTTCAATGGCCTGGCGCAAATCGTCCAGCGCCTCTTCCAGCGTCTGATCGGGCAGGCCGTGCATCAAATCGAGGTTAAAACTGCGCAACCCCAGGTTGTTTGCCAGTCGCGCGGCGCGTTTGGCCTCTTCCGGGCCGTGGATACGCCCCAGTCGCTGCAATTTCGGCTCGCTAAAGCTCTGGACGCCAATCGAAATACGGTTCACCCCGGCACGTTGATAATCAACAAAGCGGTCCGCCTCAACCGTTCCGGGGTTGGCTTCCATGGTGATTTCCGCATCCGCCGCCAGATTCAGGCGCGCACGCACGCCGTCCAGCAACGTCTGCATCGCCGGGCCGGAGAGCAGGCTCGGCGTACCGCCACCAATAAAGATGGTCTTTACTTCACGCCCCTGCGCATAAGGCACATCAGCCTCAAGATCGGCGAGCAGGTGCTGCACATAATCATCGTGAGGCACTTCGCCTTTCAATGCGTGGGAATTGAAATCGCAGTACGGGCATTTCTGCACGCACCACGGAATGTGAATATAAAGGCTCAGGGGTGGCAAATTAGCCATTACGTAATGCTTCCAGTAACTGTTTCAACGCCTGTCCACGGTGGGAGATGGCGCTTTTTTCTTCGCGGGTCAGTTCGGCGGCGGTTTTACCTTCCGTCGGGACGAAGAAAATCGGATCGTAACCAAACCCGCCCTGACCGGCAGGCGCACGGGTAATCACACCAGGCCAGCTACCGTGGCACACCAGCGGCGTCGGGTCTTCGGCGTGGCGCAGATAGACCAGCACGCAGTGGAACTGAGCCTGACGCTTGTCGTCCGGGACATCCTGCAAGGTAGTCAGTAGTTTTTGCAGATTGGCTTCGTCAGTGGCATCCGCACCAGAGTAACGCGCGGAGTAGATCCCCGGTGCGCCACCCAGTGCATCGACGGCCAGACCGGAGTCGTCAGCGATCGCGGGCAGACCGGTCACCTGAGCAGCATGGCGCGCTTTCAGAATGGCGTTTTCAATAAAGGTCAGGCCGGTCTCCTCGGCAGACTCCACGCCCAGCTCGGTTTGCGCCACGATATCCAGACCGAAATCACTCAGTAGCGAGGCAAGCTCGCGCACTTTGCCGGCATTACCGGTTGCGAGAACAACTTTTTGCATAATAGATCCTAATTCATCAGGGCCGTGATGGCCGAAGGTATCTGTTGCGGATGGGTAATTTTGATTTGTTTATGGCGGCCCAGTTCGCCTTTTTCAATCAGCACCTGATTTTTGGCCACCCGAAACTGTTTGGCGAGAAATTTCACCAGATGGGCATTGGCCTGCCCATCAACCGGTGGGGCGGTAATGGCGACTTTTAGCTCATCGCCATGCAACCCAATAATGCTGTCCCGGCTGGCCTTTGGCTGAATATACAGCCGCAACACCAGCCCGTCGTCACAGGAGGTGACAGCACTCATGCCCAGTTCCAGATATAGGCTAACGGTACGACGGTGTTAGCCAGAAACTCCATCACGCCCATATTGATGACATACATCAGCAGCACCAGAATCATCGGCGAGAAATCAAGACCGCCCATTGACGGCAGCAGGCGACGAATCGGGCGCAACAAGGGTTCGGTAAGCTGCAGCAGTACATATTCCACCGGGCTACGGCCCTGGCTGACCCAGCTCATGATTGCCATTAACAGCAGCACCCAGAAGATCAGCGAGCCAAGGGTTTTGATAACAATCAGCACCGCCGCCAGCACGATGAGCACGCCGTCCATGGATACATACGGGTTCAGGAAGGCTTTCACCACACACAGTAGTAGCGCAATAAGCAATGATGCGCTGTCAATTGGCCCCATCGCCGGAATGATGCGACGCAGCGGGCCAACAATCGGCTGGGTGATTTTCACGATAAACTGGGAAAACGGGTTATAAAAATCACAGCGCGCCCACTGCATCCAGATACGCAGCAACAGCACCATCGTGTAAGCCTGGATAATCAGTGACAGGAGAGTGGACAACGTATTCATGGCGTTCCTCAGTTTTCCTTAGTTTTTTGTGTAATCGCGCGCGCCAAAAATGGCGGTTCCGATGCGCACCATGGTGCTACCTGCCGCAATCGCGGCCTGCATATCGTCAGACATTCCCAGCGAAAGGGTATCCACGCCCGGATAACGTACCTTAAGCGCGTCAAATGCGACAGCCATTTGGCGGGCCACGGCAAACTGCCGTTCATAATCAGCCTCGGGAGCGGGGATCGCCATCAGTCCACGCAGGCAAAGACCGGGTAATTCCACCACCTGCGCCGCCAGCGCGTCCAGTTCCGCAAGGGCGATGCCGGATTTGCTCTGCTCGTCACTGATATTAACCTGAATCAGCACGTTCAGCGGCGGCAGAGACTCCGGTCGCTGCTCGCTCAGGCGGCTGGCGATTTTGAGGCGGTCCACGGTGTGGCACCAGTCAAAATGCTCAGCCACGAGACGGCTTTTGTTGGACTGTAATGGGCCGATAAAGTGCCACTGGATATCCGCGATGCCCGAATCTTTAAAATGGCGAATCTTATCCACACCTTCCTGCACGTAGTTTTCACCAAAACCACGCTGACCCGCCGCGTAAGCTTCTTCGATGGCGCTCGCAGGTTTTGTTTTGCTCACTGCAAGCAGTGTGACTTCTTCTGGAGCACGGCCGCAGGATGTTGCAGCGGCTGAGATTTTGTCCCTGACCTGTGCCAGGTTATGCGCAATATCGTTCATGTTCCCGGGTGGCTTTATGAATATGGAAAAAATAGTGGAGCTTAGTGTAAAGCATAATGTCTCGGATCTACACCTGTGCGATTGCCGTCCACCGCGCTGGCGAAGGCAAGGACGGCTGGAAGCCGCACCGTTCGCCGCTGTGGATATTCACGCACTGCTTGCTGAAAGTTTAAACACGAAGCAGCAACAGCAGTGGCAGGCGTGTGGACAGATTGATTTTGCCCTCACTATCCGGGGCCTTCAACGCCTTCGCGCCAGCGCGTTTTTACACCACGACGGGGTGTCGCTTGCTCTGCGTCTGTTGCCTGACGCCTGTCCGACGCTGGACATGCTGGACGTGCCCGCCGCCATCCCGGAATTACTCAAGCGCGACAACGGTATTATCCTGGTTACCGGGGCGACGGGGAGCGGGAAATCCACGACGCTTGCGGCGATGGTGGATAATCTTAATCACTTTCTCGACGGGCATATCCTGACCCTGGAAGATCCGGTGGAGTTTATCCATACGAGCAAACGTTGCCTGATCCAACAGCGGGAAATCGGCCCACACTGCCCCTCATTTGCGGCGGGATTACGCGCGGCATTACGCGAAGACCCGGATGTCATTTTGCTGGGCGAACTGCGCGACAGCGAAACTATCCGCCTGGCGTTGACCGCCGCCGAAACCGGGCATCTGGTACTGGCAACATTGCATACACGCGGCGCGCCGCAGGCTATTGAACGGCTGGTGGACAGTTTTCCCGCTCAGGAGAAAGACCCGGTGCGCAGCCAGCTTGCCGGAAGCCTGCAGGCCGTCTTGTCACAGCGGCTGGAGGAAGACAAGCAGGGCGGGCGTGTGGCGCTGTTTGAACTGCTTATCAATACACCTGCGGTAGCCAATCTTATCCGTGAAGGGAAAACCCACCAGTTGCCCGGCGTGTTACAGACCGGGCAGCAGGCGGGAATGCAAACCTTCGACCAAAGCCGCCGCCAGCGGCAGGCGCAGGGGCGACTTTAGCGGATGTTCAGTGCGTAAACCGCCGGTAACGCGCCTGCGGTGGCTATGATCTCCAGGCGCACATTTTGCGCGGTGACGGGGGCGGATAACCGGTGTTCACGCACGGAGTGGTGGTTATTTGTTTCCTCGGCCAGCAGGATATCATCGGCCCAAAGGCGATAATGGGTGATGCAGTGTGGCGTTACAGGCAGGAAATGGCCCATCTGCACGGTTTCCATAGCGTTATCGAAATCGTTGTCCTGTACCAGCGTCAGGCTGGTAAAGGTTTGCGGTACATCCCAGTGCCAGCGTAATACCGGTTTGATGTCATCGGCCGCGGGCACCCAGGCATTGGCCTGTTGCTCGGGGCGCAGGCGACCGTTAAGCACGTTGTCGGCGCGATAGCAGTTTAACGGCCGGTTAAAACGTAATGCAGGCATTACCTGATGTGGACGACGGCGCGGCAGCCAGAAGTCAAACTCATCGACACCATAGTCACCGTCCACCACCTGGCGGGTATGTTTGGCGACGCGGGCATTCAGGCTATTGAAAACTGTCATGATTCCGGGCAGGTGTGTATCAGTGAGGGCAATTTCTACCTGCTCATTCGCCTCAAAGGCGATAAAGACATACTCATCGCGCTCGCTTTGCCACGGAAAATGTACCGTCTGTTCCTGTTCACCCGCGACGTTTAGCGTTGTACTGGCGTACTGATAGTCGGGCGTGAAGTTACCGCTACGCGCGCTGCCCAGAAGCGACACCTCAAGTGTCTGCCGCGACGCTGAACGCAGGTTAAATATGATGTCGGGCAGCGATTCCCCTGCTTTGACAGGCAGCAGTAGCGCCATTCTTTCGCCAAGCGAATGCCAGTGACCGCAAGGGGCAAGCGCACTGAGGGAATATTCACTGCTGGCTGTGACCGAAGCACCCAGGGCCGGGTCCTGTAACCACTGGCGGGGGATGTAGCAGCCACTGGCCTGCAACCGCTGTTGCAGCAGACCGACGTTTTCCCTCTGTGCAAGATCTGCGGGGGAGAGGTTATTCGCTTTACACAGCGCGGCAGCACGGCCAACCACCTCACCCAGCAGGCCGCAGGTACACATCACCCGTGCGCTACCAAAGGCAACGTGGGAGGCAGAAATGAGTCGCCCGGTCAGGAAAAGGTTGTCCAGCGAGCGGCTATAAAGGCTTCGCAGCGGAATGGTATAGGTGCCTTTACTGTGAAACTGGCGACAGCCATCATGGCTGCTGTAGACCCCATCAGCCGGATGCAGATCGATAGACCAGCCGCCGTAGGCCACGGCGTCGTAGTGGTCGCGCTGTTCAATGATGTCCTGCTGGCAAAGCAAATGATCGCCCATAAAGCGACGGCTTTCGCGCTTACCGGGAATGACGCCAACCCATTCGATGGTCATGTTGGCCGCTTCCGGGAACTCGCCGGAGTTTTTTATGTAATCCCACACCCCCCAGACGATTTTCCACAGCTCCCATTTGATCTCTTCACTCTGGTGAACGGTATCCAGCCGTCCGCCCCACTCCAGCCACCACAGGTCGCAACCATTGAGGGTGGACGTCAGACGTTTGTAGCGGGGAATAGCGGTAATATCTTTTAACGCGAAGGAAGGGGGGACGAAGTTCACCGGCCCGGTCGTCTGTTTGGTGTAGAAATAGATTGAGTGCCCAAGCTTGTGGCCGAAGTTATCGCCGGGCGCCATTTTTTCCCCCAGTTCGTCAACCTCTTCTGCGCCTTCACGGTATTCTGCGCCGGCCAGAAAGCCCAGTACGCCATCCCCCGTTGCGTCGCAAAACTGGTCGGCGGTGACGGTATAAAACGTCTCGTTAATGGCGTTAAAGGCGCTCACCTGGGTGAGGGTTTGCTGATTTTTCTCCAGCGCATAAATAGTAGTATTGAGCAGCAATGTCAGCCCCGGCTGGCTTTTGGCCATATCCAGCAGCACCAGGTCGAACATAACCGGGTTACCCTCTTTGTTGCGCCAGAGGTTTTCTTCGAGGATTTCCCCCATGATTCCGCCTTCACGCGCCCAGCGGTTATTGTTTCCCATATGCGATGTCGCACCATTGGCCCACAGGCGAACTTCGCTGGAGGCATTGCCGCCAAGTACCGGTCGGTCCTGGACCAATACGACCTGTAACCCGTCTCGGGCGGCGGCGAGCGCGGCGCAAAGACCCGCGAGGCCACCACCTGCCACCAGCAGATCGGCATGCAAGTGTTCAGAGGGAAAGGTTCTGGACGCAGTTTGCGGATAGATGTTCATACCTTGTATCCTTCTTTACTGAACTGACGGTAAAATCGAAATTCCTGCCACCTGAGAGATAAAGCCTGTTATGTCCTCACAACCGAACCAAAGTCTGATTGATGGCATTCGCTGCCTGCAGTACCTGGTCTCCAGCGGTCGCGCGATTGGCTGTCGCGAACTGGCGCGTCTGATGGGGATCAATACCACCCGCGTAAACCGGTTGCTGATGACGATGGCATCCATTGGTCTGACGATGCAGGACGACCATCGTCGTTACCTTCCCGGCCCCGGTATTCATGCTCTTGCGGCGCAGGCGATACGCGGCTCGGCACTCTTTTCCCAGGCGCTCCCCCTGCTGGAAAGCTATGCGCCCAAAGACATCGTGGTGGCAATGGGGGTGCTCTGGGAGGATCAGGTGATTTATATCTATCACTCTGAGCCCGGTAGCCGGATGAGCCAGGCGCTGGCCGGTTTTCATATGCTTCCCGCATGGCAGTCGGTCATCGGCATGTCGCTTCTGGCGGCAGAAAGCGATGAAGAACTGCAAAAACGTTTTGTCGACGAACAGTGGCAGCAACTTGCGCCGCATGTTGCCCAGCAACGTGAGTCTGGACGTGTGGTCTGGCATCACGATGACGGCGAAGTATCCATGGCGAAGCCTCTTGGCGCACACTCTGCCGCGCTGGCGTTTGCCGGGATGTGGCAGGCCGACGACGCTGTCATTGATGAACGCTTAAGCGAACTTCACACCCTGGCGCGGCGGCTGACGCAAAAACCCTGACGCATTTTATTGCCTGCCAATGTTTCTTTTATAGAAACATTGGCGGAAATGCAAAAAGCGCCTCTCTGAAGTGTGAGAGCGATCGATGGATTGCGTCTTTGGGAAAGGGAAATGAAGGCTGAGCGATGCTCAGCCCGAGAATTACAGATTTTGTTCGAAGTAGCTTTCGAGGATGATAACCGCAGAGGCTGAATCAACACTGCCTTTATTCAATGCGCGAAAACCGCCGCGTTCAAACAGACCCGCACGTGCTTCCACCGTACTAAGCCGCTCATCATGGAGAATTATTTTTGCGCCGAAGCGGCCATGGATTTTATTGGCGAAGTTGCGTGCGCGTGCGGTCAGTGGTTGCTCTGTGCCATCCATATTCAGCGGCAGGCCAACGATAACGGCTTCCGGTTGCCACTCTTTTAACAATTTCTCGATAAGCTTCCAGTCCGGCGTCCCGTCCTGGGCTTTCAGGGCATTGAGCGGGCGTGCCGTACCGGTCACACGTTGTCCGATGGCGACGCCAATACTTTTGGTACCAAAATCAAAGGCCAGCAGGGTTCCACTCATCAGGCATGTCCCGCCACGCCCGGCATGGTCGAGATATCAATGCCGATAAGCTTCGCCGCTTCCCGCCAGCGATCGGCGATAGGCGTTTTAAACAGGATATTTTGATCCGCAGGAGCGGTAAGCCAGGCGTTATCCAGTATCTCCTGCTCAAGCTGGCCTTTTTCCCAGGAGGAATAGCCCAGCGCGACCAGCACTTCCCTGGGTTGATCGGCCGTGCCCAGGGTTTCCAGGACATCACGCGAGGTAGTGATCACGGTGTTATCCGAGACGCGAATGCTGGAAGAGAAGCTGGCGGGTGGCGTATGCAGAATAAACCCGCGATCTTCCGCCAGCGGGCCGCCAAGCAGCACTGGTTTATCCAGACGAATGGCCGGATCGCGTGCTTCCGGGTTAATTTTCAGCTTCTCCAGAACGCTATCAACTTTCAGGTTTTCCAGGGGCTTGTTGATGATAAGACCCATGGCGCCGTCTTCGTTGTATTCGCAAATATAAACCACAGATCGCCGAAAAAGGGGATCCTGGAGAGCAGGCATGGCAATAAGAAAGTGATGCTGTAAATTCATTGTCAGAGGTTCTGTTTCCTGGTTCAAAAAAGCAGCAGCCTGGTAGTATGAGGGGAAAGCTACACGCTGTCACTAGCCAGACTTTGGAGTTTATGAGCGGGTTCCCTCCCGCCATCCCTTTACCTGACCTCCTTCGCGTTGCCTGTGCGTTGGCACGGTTGTGCAACCCGAATGAGTCAGCGTTGATATATTTATTATTTCGCCATGCGTTTTTCGATAGCGTCCATCAGCATGCCGGTAATAGAGATCGGGAACTCTGCCTCGATTTCGCGCACGCAGGTTGGACTGGTAACGTTAATTTCGGTCAGACGGTCGCCAATGATATCCAGCCCGACGAAAATCAGCCCTTTGGCTTTCAGCGTCGGACCGACGCGGCGGGCAATCGCCCAGTCGCTTTCGGTCAGCGGACGCGGTTCGCCACGCCCACCAGCTGCCAGATTACCACGCGTTTCGCCCCCCTGCGGGATACGCGCCAGGCAGTAGGGCACCGGCTCGCCATCCACCACCAGCACACGTTTGTCGCCATCTTTGATAGCCGGCAGATAGTTCTGCGCCATGCAGTAGCGGTTGCCCAACTCAGTCAGGGTTTCGGTAATAACACCCAGATTCGGATCGCCCTCTTTAACGCGGAAAATCGAGGTGCCACCCATGCCGTCCAGCGGCTTGAGGATGATATCGGTGTGCTTTTGCCAGAACGCTTTAAGCTGTGCTTTATTACGCGTCACCAGCGTTTCCGGCGTCAGTTCCGGGAACCAGGCGGTAAACAGCTTCTCGTTACAATCGCGCAGGCTCTGCGGTTTATTAACGATCAAGGTGCCTTTTTCTTCGGCACGCTCAAGGATATACGTGGCGTAGATAAATTCCGTATCAAACGGCGGATCCTTACGCATCACCACCACATCCAGCGAGGCGAGTTCGATATCCTGCTCGCTGCCAAACTCGTACCATTTGTCGTAGTTTTGCTCGACGGAAAGCAGACGGGTACGCGCACGGGCTTCGCCGTTGATCAGGTAAAGATCCGCCATTTCCATGTAGTGCAGTTCATAGCCGCGACGCTGCGCTTCGAGCAGCATGGCGAAGCTGGTGTCTTTTTTGATATTAATCTGCGCGATGGGATCCATCACGATGCCGAGCTTAATCATAGGCTTCTCCGTTTAACCCAGATCGCCAAACCGCACCTGCAGCGCGGTAATGGCAGTAAGGGCAGTTGTCTCTGTGCGCAATACGCGGGGTCCCAACAGAATATCAGTAAACTGGTAGCGCGAGGTCATGGCGATTTCGTCTGCCGTCAATCCGCCTTCCGGGCCAATCAGTAATCGTACACGTTCCACCGGCAACGGCAGGGTATTAATGCTCTGGCTGGCGCGAGGATGAAGATTGAGCTTAAGGCCGTTCTCTTCTTCTGCACACCACTTTTCGAGATCCATCGCCGGGCGAATTTCAGGAATACGGTTACGACCACACTGTTCACAGGCGGCGATGGCGATCTTCTGCCACTGCTGAATCTTTTTATTCAGGCGGTCGGCATCCAGTTTAACGCCGCAGCGCTCAGAAAAAAGTGGCGTAATGAGGCTTACACCCAGTTCGATCGATTTCTGGATAGTAAATTCCATTTTCTCGCCGCGAGACATCACCTGGCCCAGATGAATGTGCAGCGGCGACTCACGATCGTCCACCGCACCCTGAATCACTTTAACGATAACGCTCTTTTTATCGGCGCGAGTGATTTCAGCGTCAAACACCTGGTTTGAACCGTCAAAGAGCTGAATAGTCTGGCCCTGGACCATACGTAATACGCGGCCAACATGGTTTGCCGCATCATCGGCGAGTGCGATTTCAGTGCCAGTCTGGATGAGTTCAGGGTGGTGGATGCGTGGGACGCGCATAGTTCAGATTTCCGTGTGAAAGGTGGCGCATTTCCCCTTCGCCTTCAAAGGGGACGATTTGCGCCCTCTCCCTTTCGGGGAGGGCCAGAGTGAGAGTCAATGCACCTGCAAAATTTACAATTGCCGCTAGTGTAGGTTAGCTCTTTCGCGCCATGCAAGCGCGCTGCACATACGGGTTATGATTCCCCTGTACCTGAGCGATGCGCGCATCACGCGTACATTCCCAGTCGGTCACCGGGTAGAGTTTATCCCAGGCAGTAAAAAGCTGTGTCTGCTGGCGCGACAGGGTGAGCTGATACTGATCGCGCATATAGAAGTAAGTGCGGGCAATCACGCCACGGGCGCTGGCAGGCGGTTCGGCCAGTTTGGCTCTGAAGTCGACTTTCATTTCGCAGCGACCATACTGGCCTTCGCCACCGTTCCACTGGCCATACATAAAGTTGCCGCGATCGGCGTTCACTTCACCCACAGCGGGTTGCAGGTTATGCATGTCGCTTTCCATCTTGCGATAAACAGGATCTTTGGCGCAGTTTTTCCGTCCGCCATCCTGCCAGCACTGACGCTGATGACCGAATTGCCAGGCCGGGACAACATGCTCCCATTCAATACGGCTGGCGCGGTTTTCATTTTTGCGCACCTTATAGCCGCAAGAGGCCAGATCCACCACCCCTTTTTTCCCCTGCCACTGAATTTTACAGCCGCAATAAAAATCGCCCGGTACGTCGGCGTTGACTTTAACCCCGGCGGCTTTGGCCTGCGCGAAGCTATTGATGCCGTCCGCCAGTACCGGCGCGCTGAGAATAAGCAGTAAAGATGAGATAACGCGTAACATTGAGAACTCCCTGTCAACTGGAGTGCGCAACGTAGCGGAAGCGATTGTCAGATGCAATCAGTAGGCGCGGAAAACATTCTTAATGGTTCATGTAATTAGCGCTCAGGCACCAGCGTTTCGCCACAGTGTACGCAGCGATAGGTGGTCTCACCGCGTACCACGCGATTGTGCCGCCGCACGGTCAACTGATGCTGCTGGCACTTGCAGCGGTAGGGAAAGGTATCAGGCCGCACCGATTCAAGTTCAAACTGATGAGTACGGCGCGCGGGGACGCCAAGCACGCTTTCCATCATCCATTTCCACTCTTTGCCGTGTGGCGAAACGCGGCCAAAATGTTTCCAGACCAATAAGTGCGCCAGTTCGTGCGGCACCACTTCGTCGATAAACGCCTGTTGGTTTTCCATCAGCAACACCGGGTTAAGGCGGATTTCATACGTATTGAGCCAGGCCGTGCCTGCCGCTGTCCCCCGTTGCTGATAAACCAGTTTGGGTTCCGGATAATTACGCTCAAGTTTCTGATTGGCCAGGGCAAGTTTTTCCCGCAGGCTGCGCATGACGGCCTGCTGTATAGCGATGGGGAGACGGGAGGTTTTCATAAGCGCAGAGAATAGGGCGATGAGCGGGGGAGTGCAAGAAAAAGCCTCCTCCGGACAGGGAGCGAGGCTTCATTCTGACTTACAGCGATTGCAGGAAGGAGAGTAAATCGTTGTTCAGTTGATCCTGATGAGTCACCGCAAAACCGTGCGGTCCATTGTCATACACTTTTAATTGCGCGCCTGGGATCATCTCTGCGGCCACTTTACCGGTTGATTCGAACGGGACGATCTGGTCGTTGCTGCCATGAATCACCAGCGTCGGCACGTTAACTTTGGCGATATCCGAACGGAAATCGGTCTCGCCGAAGGCGGTGACGCAATCAATGGTCCCTTTAAGTGAGGCCAGTAGCGCAATGTTCAGCGTCTGGGTCAGAACCCCCTGAGAAACCGTCTGCCCGGCGTTAATGCCATAAAACGGCGTGGCGAAATCGCTGATAAACTGCGCCCTGTCTTTACGCAGTCCGTCGCGAATGCCTTCGAAAACGCTTGAATCGACACCCTGCGGGTAGTCTGCCGTTTTGCCGAAAATTGGCGTCACCGCACCCAGCAGTACCAGCGCTTTGACACGCGCCGTGCCGTAACGACCAATATAGCGAGACACATCGCCGCCGCCCATGGAGAAGCCCACCAGCGTCACATCCTGCAAATCAAGCGTGGTGATAAGATCGTTAATGTCAGATGCGAAGGTGTCGTAGTTGTAACCTTCCCACGGCTGATCGGAACGACCAAAACCACGGCGGTCAAAGGCGATGACGCGATAGCCGCGCTCTGCCAGAAAATTTAACTGGCTGTCCCACATATCGCCATCCAGCGGCCAGCCGTGGCTGAACAATACCGGTTTTCCCGCGCCCCAGTCTTTGTAATAAATCTGCGTACCGTCCTGCGTTTTGATTGTGCTCATACGTAAATCCTCACTGTCGCTATTGCTTGGGTTGATATGGGTTGCTGTTACATTATGGGTGCTATCAGATAACGTGCTTCGGGAAGATGCCCGCCGCGATGGAATGCCTGTACTTTGCTTTGAATCAGCAGGTCATTCACCGTATGGCGCTCCAGCTGGCGCAGATGCTCGATCCATGTGCCGACCACGAACGATTCCACAAAGACGCCGGGGCGCTGGATATCCTCATACACAGACCAGCTCAACGCACCGCCGCGCACTCGCACCCGGCGAATCTCCTGGATACAGACGACAAAGCGGGAGACATCCTCGGGATCGATCAGATATTCATACATCACCATTACCGGACCACGTTCATGTGAAACATCAAGTGCCTGGGCATTACTGTCGATATCGCGAATGTCCAGGTTGAGATCGGGGTCTTTATTCAGTTGCCAGCGCAGTACAGTCAGACTCGCCAGCAGCATGCCGACTGTTGCCACGCACAAGGAGGTGGGAATACTAAAGTGCGATGCCAGCTGGCCCCAGATGGCGCTACCGAGCGTCATCGAACCAAAAAAGACGGTCAGATAGACGGCCAGCGCCCGGGCTTTCACCCATTTGGCGGCGCTACGTTGTGCTCCGACATTGAGGGTGGAGAGCACCGCAATCCAGGCGAAGCCGGTCAAAAATTCAAAAGCGTTGAGCAGCCAGAAATGGCGGATAAACGCCAGCGCCAGCATGCTGATAGCGAAAATGACGCTGTTAAGTACCATCAGCCTGTCCGGGTTAAAGCGTTTGCGTAAACGCGGCAGCACTATCGCACCGCAAATCGCCCCCAGGCCGATACAGGCCAGCATGATGCCGTAACCGCCAGGTCCAAGGCCCAGCTCGCGGCGAGCCACCAGCGGCAGAAGCGCCCAGCCGGCGCTGGCAAAGGTGAAGAATGCCACGGTCCGCACCAGCACGTTACGCAGTACCGGAGCGGCATGGACATAGCGCAGCCCGGCCCGTACGGCGGAAAAGAAGTGTTCCGGCGGCAGGCGCTGAATCAACGGTTCTGCTTTCCAGCGCCACAGGACCCAGGCGACACCCAGCACCGACGTCGCATTGAGGGCGAATACCACCCAGGGGCCGGCAAAAGAGAGGATCAGCCCGCCCAGCGCCGGGCCGATGGCGCGGCTGATGTTGATGCCGAGCGAGTTCAGCGCGATGGCCGCAGCCAGCTCATGTTTTTCCACCAGGTCCGGCACAATGGCCTGAAATGGTGGAGAGCTCATGGCTGCGCCAGTGCTTAATAAGAAAGCCGCAACCAGCAGCACCGTCGGTGTCACCAGCCCGGCAAAAGAGAGCAGGGTTAGCCCGGCGGCAGCAATAAACACCCACAGCTGGGAAAACAGCAGATATTTTCGCCGGTCGACAATATCTGCCATCACGCCGGAGGGGAGGGCGAAAAGAAACATCGGCAGACTGCTCGCTGCCTGGACCAGGGCCACGGAAAGCGGATCGTCGCTTAACGTCAGCATGGTCCAGTTCACCCCCACATCGTTCATCCATGAACCGATGTTAGAGACCACCGTGGCAATCCACAGCATCCGGAATACTGGCTGGCGTAGCGGCTGCCAGGAGGACGCACCAGCGGAAGCGGCTGACGGAGTTTGTACCGTCGCCGCATGAACATCATTGACTTGCGCCATGCCTGAACTCCTGTTTGCCCGGCATACTCACCCGCCATTTACCCGGGCCGGTTAACGCCAGCGTGGTGAAGATGATGAGCAGCAGCCAGCCAAATTGTCCTTCCGCGATACTCCATTGCGGGTGTACAACCAGCATGGCAACCAGCAGCACGCCAATAATCGGCAGGCAAGCCAGCCGCGTGCCAATGCCGGTAATAATGAATATCGGGCATACCACCTCTGCCAGAATGGCGGGCAGCAGGCTGAACCAGGGGCCAAAACCGAACGGGTCCTCAATTCGGCTAAGTTCTTCATGAAAGTTCAGCACCTTCGGCAGACCATGCACATAGAGAAGTAACAGGCTGCCGGTCAGGCGCAGGAAGAAGAGCCCCGCATCAATACGGGGCGACATCAGCGTTGTATTTTTCATAGGCATCAGAACGCGAAGCAGCTGCAGCCGAGCGCGCCCCAGAAGGCGTTATCGTCTGAAACCGGAATGGAAGATCCGCGCGCCACATCGTGCTGGTGATGATGCACGCCACAGGGGCCACTGCAGTGATGTACGGTGGGCATCATCCCGACGCGTGTCTGCTGTGGCGGCGCGCTGCGGTAGTGACCCGGCACGTTGACCACCGGCGACCACTCCGGCAACACCGGAATCGCAGGCGGGGCTTCTGAGCTGAAACCGCCTGCGGCATAGACGATGTTGCCATTGACCACGGTCAGTACCGACTCAATGCCTTTGATTTCGTCTTCCGGTACGCGGAAATAGTCTTTGCTCAGCACTGCGAGGTCAGCCAGTTGGCCCACCTTAATCTGACCTTTTTTGCCCTGTTCGCTCGAGAACCAGGCGCTGCCCTGTGTCCAGAGCATCAGCGCGGTGTCGCGGTCGAGCCTGGCATTGACATCGTACATCTGCATACCGCCGACGGTGCGCCCTGAGACCAGCCAGTACAATGCGGTCCACGGGTTGTAGCTGGCCACGCGGGTTGCGTCGGTTCCCAGCCCGACCGGTACGCCGGTTTCGAGCATTTTTGTCACCGGCGGGGTGTGGCGCACCGCGTCCATGCCATAACGTTCCGCGAAGTATTCCCCCTGAAACGCCATACGGTGCTGCACGGCGATACCGCCGCCCAGCGCTTTGATGCGGTCAATGTTGGCCTGGGTGACGGTTTCCGCATGGTCGAAGAACCAGTGCAGGCCGTTGAACGGAATATCGCGGTTTACGCGCTCGAAGACGTCAAGCATGCGGCTGATGGATTCGTTATAGGTAGCGTGCAGGCGGAACGGCCAGCGGTGCTCCACCAGGTGGCGCACCACGCGCTCCAGCTCATCCTCCATGCCAGGCGCGAGGTCCGGGCGCGGTTCAAGGAAATCTTCAAAATCCGCGGCAGAGAACACCAGCATTTCACCTGCGCCGTTGTGACGGAAGAAATCGCTACCCTGGCCCGGTGTCAGCATATCGGTCCATTTCTCGAAATCTTCCAGCTCATGGCCGGGGCGCTGGGTGAAGAGGTTGTAGGCGATACGGATGGTCATCTGCTCTTTGGCGTGCAGTTCGCTTATCACTTCATAATCTTCGGGGTAGTTCTGGAAGCCGCCGCCCGCGTCGATAGCGCTGGTCAGCCCCAGGCGGTTTAGCTCGCGCATAAACTGGCGGGTGGAGTTAACCTGCTGCTCCAGCGGCAGCTTCGGCCCTTTGGCCAGTGTGGCATAGAGGATCATGGCGTTTGGCCGGACAATGAGCATGCCGGTGGGGTTGCCGTTGCTGTCGCGCTGGATCTCTCCCCCCGGCGGGTTCGGCGTATCTTTGGTGTAGCCGACAACGCGCAGGGCGGCGCGGTTGAGCAGGGCGCGGTCATAAAGATGGAGGATAAAAACCGGGGTATCCGGCGCGGCCTCGTTGATCTCCTCAAGCGTCGGCATCCGACGCTCGGCAAACTGGAATTCGCTCCAGCCGCCCACCACGCGCACCCATTGCGGTGAGGGGGTACGCAGCGCCTGTTCTTTCAGCATCCGCAGGGCGTCAGCCAACGATGGTACACCTTCCCAGCGCAGTTCAAGGTTGTAGTTGAGACCACCGCGAATCAGATGCAGGTGTGAGTCGTTAAGGCCTGGAATGGCGGTACTGCCTTTGAGGTCCACCACCTTGCTGCCGTCGCTGTGATATTCCATCACTTCGGCCTGCGTGCCTACCGCCAGGAATTTGCCGTCACGGATGGCGACCGCTTCTGCGACCGGGTTTTCCCTGTCCACCGTATGAAATTTGCCGTTGATTAATATCAGTTCAGCTTTGCCGAGCGAGACCATAAATCCTCCTGTCTGAGCCATCCGAAGCAGGCAAAACGCCGCCGGACGATAAGATGCGATGCTCCGTCAGAACAGAGCGTGGAAGTGGGAGGGATTATGGTGAGCTGGCGAAAACGGCGTCTAGTTATACGAAGGTATACCTATACGAACGTATAGTTATACACAGAGATAATAGTTCTCATTTCTGACAACTCTTACTATCCGTCCCGACAGCAGCGTCCGGGACGAAACGCATTTCGCCTGTTCAGGCAGCGCGAGAATACCCGGTCACTGTCAGAAAAATCTCCGCTCCCCTTTCACGGGAAACTGCTACTTAACGACAACGGGTATTCTTATGACCAACTCTAAGCTTGAAGTACTGACTCCCCAGAATTGCCAGATTATTTTTATCGATCAGCAGCCGCAGATGGCGTTTGGCGTGCAGTCTATTGACCGCCAGGTGCTGAAAAACAATGTCGTGGGCCTGGCGAAAGCGGCAAAAGTTTTCAACATTCCGACCACTATCACCACCGTTGAGACGGAAAGCTTCTCCGGAAATACCTTCCCTGAACTGCTGGACGTATTCCCCGAGCATGACCTTCTTGAGCGCACCTCCATGAACTCCTGGGATGACCAGAAAGTGCGTGATGCGCTGGCGAAAAATGGTCAGAAAAAAGTGGTGGTATCCGGCTTGTGGACGGAAGTGTGCAACAACACGTTCGCCCTGTGCGCCATGCTGGAAGGGGGATATGAAATCTATATGGTGGCTGATGCTTCCGGCGGTACTTCGAAAGAAGCGCATGATTACGCGATGCAGCGCATGATTCAGGCGGGGGTGATCCCGGTGACCTGGCAGCAGGTTTTGCTGGAGTGGCAGCGCGACTGGGCGCACAAAGAGACCTACAACGCGGTGATGGATATCGTGAAGGAGCACTCCGGCGCCTACGGGATGGGCGTTGATTACGCCTATACCATGGTGCACAAAGCACCGGCACGTGCCAAAGGGGCGCACCGCACTTTAGCTCCGGTTCCGGCCAATAAATAATTTGCAGGGGCGGCGCGTCAGCGTCGCCCGATTCTGAACCCGATAAGGGGAGAATGACCATGAGTACAGCGCTCATTTCCCTCGGCGCAGGTGTGTTTATTGGGCTGGTCTATGCCTTGTTAAACGTCCGTTCCCCGGCCCCGCCAGCGATAGCTCTGGTGGGACTGCTCGGCATGCTGGCGGGCGAGCAGGCGATCTCCGCGCTGCGCTCGCACCATCAACCCCAGGCCGCCATAAGTCAGCCGCAGGCCGCAGCGCAAATGGCGGACAACGCGATCCTTTCTTCAGGCCGTCAGACAGGGGCGGGTTAACTATGTTGAAATCGTATCTAATTTCCCTGGCGACGGGCCTGTTAGTGGGCGTTATCTATGGCGCAATGCAGGTGCACTCACCCGCACCACCCATCATCGCCCTGCTGGGCCTTTTTGGTATGCTGATTGGCGAACAACTGATTCCGCTTGCCCGTCGGCTTCTGCGCCGCGAGCCGGTGACAATGGCGTGGTTTCGTCATGAATGTGTGCCCAAAATTAGCGGCACGCCACCTCCTGACGACAAAAGCGCCCCTTAGCCTGAGGGCAGACAGAGGAGTACGGCATGAGGCTGTCACCGCGCATTGTCATCATTGATGATGAACGTTCCGTCCGTAGTGGATTAAGCAACCTGCTCCAGTCGGAGGGGTACGACTCTGACGCCTTCGACTCTGCGGAGGCATTTCTTCATAATGAATCCGCGCTGTCTGACGCATCTCTGCTTATTATTGATATCAAGCTAAAAGGTATGAGTGGCCTGGACCTGTATCGCCGGGTGGCTCAGCGTTGCGCTCCGCCGCCGGTGATTTTTATCTCCGGACATGAAGATGAAAACCTGTCGCGTTATGCTCCTGAGTTCGGGGGCGTTACGCTGCTGCGTAAGCCCATTAAAATCGAAACGCTGCTGGAACAGATCCGCCGCGAACTCTCTGTGTGAGGAGCGCTAATGAGCGAGAAACTTTCTGCTGCCGGTAAAATGATGGATGGTGAGGTTGTCACCTTAACCGATGACATTATTTTCACTCCGCTGACGCAGGAAGGAGGTATCGCCTGGACGCTGTGTCAGCCGCTACATTCCGGCAGCAGTTTTATTCTTGCCTGCGCGGCCGTCACGGGTGATGAAGCCGCATTCCATACCACCCAACGCTTAAAAAATGAATTTGCTCTGCGCAGACGACTCTCTGGTGTATGGGCGATAAAGCCGTTCAGCAGTACCAGTTACCATGGCCATTACGCACTGGTCTATGCGCCATTTCCTTTCCGCACCCTTGCACAACTGCCCCGGCAGCGAGCGCGTAGCATTGCCGATTTTCTTTCGGTTGCTATTGGCCTCTGTGCCCCGCTACGCCAGATGCATGCGCAGGGGCTGATGCACAGCGATATCAAACCAGGCCACTTTTTTATCGACCCCGGCGGCGCTTACCGCCTGGGGGGATTTGGCCTTGCCAGCGAAGGAACGAATGCCTTCGACCCGTCTCGCCTGACGGAGCCTGGCGGGACGCTGGCGTATATGTCGCCGGAGCACACCTCCCGTACGCCGGACAGGGTCGACAGCCGCAGCGATCTCTATAGTCTTGGCATTGTGCTCTACGAACTGCTGACCGGTGAGTTGCCCTTCGATCTCAGCGATGGCGGGCAGGCTGAATGGGCCCATCACCATATTGCCTCCGCCCCCAGGCCACCCCGGCAGGTACGTACATCGGTTCCCCCAACGCTCTCGGACATGATTTTGCGGCTGCTGGAGAAATCCCCGGATAACCGTTACCAGACGGTTGACGGATTGATTGCCGACCTGCGCCGCTGCGAGGCTTCGCTGGCCAAAAACGGTGAAATTACGCCGTTTATTCCCGGTTTGCAGGATCGGGTTGCGGCGCGTCTGCAGCCGGACCCGCTTTTTCTCGACCACCCGCAGCACCATCAACTGCTGGCGGTGTTTGACCGGGTGGCGGAGAGTGGCACGCATGCCCTGGTAACCATCAGTGGACCGCCGGGCTGCGGTAAATCTTCGCTCATTGCCTCGGCGCTCAGAAAGTTGCAACAGCGGCAGGCGTTACTCGCCGTGAGTAAGGCCGACCAGTATTCCCCGGTTCTGCCTTATACGGTCATTGCTTCTGCGTTTCGCTCGCTGACGCTCTGGCTGCTCGGCCAGGGAGCGGAAGAGGTGGCCCGCTGGAAAATGCGTTTAACACGGGCGCTTGGCGTCCATGCCGCGCTGGCGGTCAATCTGGTGCCGGAGTTAGGTTTACTGCTTGAAAACCCACCGTTGACCGTTGTGAATACCCAGTCGGCGGATAGCCGAATGCGTTTCAACCTGATGGCGCATCGGCTTGTTGAGGCGTTTGCCACTCCTGACCGCCCGCTGGTGCTTGTGATTGATGATATTGACTGGATAGATCAGGCAAGCCTGCATCTGCTGGAGCATCTTGTCAGCAGCAGCGAGTCGCTGCCGCTGCTGCTGGTGGTTTCCTGCGCTGACACCGGCGTGTTTGCGGATGTCAGCGAAGAGGCGCAGTTGTCGACTCTGCGCGTCGGCGCCCGCTATACCGTTGAACTGCGGCCTGAACCGTTGAGCGTCAAAGCGGTATCCCGATGGCTGGCGGACCTGTTGCAGGCGCGGGCCTCCTGCCTCGGTGAACTGGCAACGCTGATCCACGAAAAAACCGGTGGTAACCCCCTCTTTACCCATGAGTTTATTCAGCGCATCGTCAAAGACGGGCTGATTACTCATCACAAACAGCAGGGCAAATTGCACTACGATTCACACGCGATCCGTTCACGTAACTACACGGAAAATGTGGCAAGCCTGGTGGTGCTGCAACTGGCAGAGATGCCACCCATGACGCGCAGACTGCTGGGCTGTCTGGCCTGTGTAGGGGGAAACGGTAATCCCGCACTGCTTAGCGCAATGCAGGAGACAGGGCCGGAGCTGCTACATGACCATCTGCTGCCTGCTGTTGCCGCCCGGCTGATTAGCCGCAGCGGTGATCAATATGCCTTTACCCATGATCGGGTGCAGAAGGCTGCGCAGGCACTGCTCGAAGCTGATGATATCTGTCATCTCAATTTTGCTGCCGCGCGGTTCTTTACCGACGCGGTGTCTCAAAACGACAGCAATGAAAATCTGTTTCTGGCGGTCCACCACATAAGCTCATCCATCGACTGTGTTCGCGTTTCACCCGAACGCGATAATTATCGTGCGATCTGCCGTCTTGCTGCGCAGCGCGCCAGGTTGACGGGGGATTATGCCTCGGCGGTGCGCTATCTGCGTACCGCGCGGTTATTGAAAGAGGATGCCCTGATTACCGCGCCTGATGAGGATTTCGCTCTCGCTTTTGAAGAGGCGGAGTGTGAGTTTTTGCAGGGTAATCTGCCCTCTGCGCTGACGCTGTGTCAACAGCTACTGCGTGCGCCGGGTAGCCTGCAACAAAAGGCGGTTACCGCAGGCATGATGGCGGAAGTGCAAATGCGACAGTCGGATATGAGCCTTGCGCTCGAGACCGCCCTGGCCTGGCTTGCGGTGTTCGGCATTCATCTGAGCCGTGCGCCGACAGATGCGGAGTGCGATGATGCCTGGCAAATGATTGAAGCGCGTATCGGGGATTATCCGGCGAGCCATTTTCGCCAGCTTGCGCGGATTGAAAACCCCGAGGCAGAAGCCGTCATCAACCTGATGCTCAGCGCCAGTATGTTTGCCGCATTTACCGCTCCACGCCTGCATTTTCTGTTACTTTGCCGAATCATATTGATGACCCTGGAGCATGGCTTAAATGGCGCGTTTACCACGGCGATTGCCTGGTACGGTGTCTTGACTGGTTGTCGCTACCATGCGTATGAAAAGGGGTATATGTACACGCTGCTGGGGCGCGATTTAGTGAAGGAGCAGCCGCTAAACCCCTTTATGGGGCGTACCTTTCTGGCGGTGGATTTGTGCAGCGCCTGGGTGAAGCCGCTGGGCGTTGCGGTGGATCACGCTAAAGCGTGCTTTACAGCGGCGGTTGAGCACGGCGATTTAACCGCAGCCTGTTTTATTATCCGCCATCAGACGATGAATTTCCTGATTCGTGGCGACCACCTCGACGGGGTGTTGACGACCATTGAAGGCGGACTGAGTTTTATCCGCAAGCTACGTTTCCCGGATGTTGAGGTCATGCTGCTTATCCAGCGCCTGTACGTTAATCATTTGCGTAACGCTGGATCGGGCAAGTTAAGTGGTCATAACCTCTATTCTGCGGCGTTGCTCAACTCAACCAACAAACACGAGAGACAGCCGATACCCCTGACCATTTTCTGGTTCTGGCTCTATCAGGGCATGGCCCATTTTATGGCAGGCGAGTATGACGATGCTTCCCGCTGTCTGGAGAAGGCGGCCCCGGTAGCCGATATGGTGCCGGGCTATCTGCATCTGCTGGATTATCACTTTTATAGCGCTCTCTCGCTGAGCCTGAGATTAACACCGGAAACGGTGACGCCCGCGCAGCGGGAAATCCTTGTTGCACATTATGACGTTATCGCACGCTGGGCGGATCATAACCCGGCGACCTTTGCCGATAAGGCCGCGCTGGTGCACGCGGAACTGGCGAGGCTGGAGCAGGCGAACGATGTCGCCATCGCCCGGTACGAAAACGCCATCGCCCTTTCTGCTGAGGTTGAGTGTCATCCGGTGAATGGCCTGGCTTGCGAACTGGCCGGGGGTTTTGCCAAAGCGATGGGCTGGCATGTGGCTGCAGATGGCTATTTCAGAAACGCCTTTTCCGCATGGCGGCGCTGGGGGGCGGTGGCAAAACTGCGTCAGCTTGAACGCCAGTACCCCCATCTGGCCTCCTCAGGACAACGCTCGCCTTACGACACCATCACTTTCGCGCAAAACGAAATGATGCACGATCTGGAAAGTGTCCTGCGGGCGGTCCGTGCCATGACCGAAGAGATTGACCTCGACCGCCTTGTCCACACGTTGATGACGATGTTACTGGAGCGGGCAGGGGCGCAGCGTGGGCTTTTGATTCGTATCCTTGATAATACCATTCCCGAAACCCAGGCGTGGGCGGAGACATCCTCTGAAGGGGTGAAGGTACAGATTGTCAGAGAGCGCCCCTCTGCTACCGATATGCCCCTGTCGGTACTGGCGGCGGTGATGCGTACCGGGCAGGAGATTCGTATCAGCAAGTCTGAGTTGTTCGGCCCGTTCAGTCAGGATCCGTATCTGGTGACTTCCGGTGCGGGCATCATGTGTGTACCGATGCATAAGCAGGGAAAACTGGTGGGGGTGCTCTATCTGGAAAATCGGGTGATGCCGGAAATTTTCACCGCCGGGCATTCACGTATCGTCAGAATGCTGGCGGCGCAGGCGGCGGTTTCGCTGGAGACGGCACGCCTTTATGCCGAGCGGGTCGAAGAGAACGTACAGCGTCGCCGGGCGGAAAAAGAGCTACGCGCCAGCCAGACCTCGCTGATGCTCGGGGAGAAAATCAGCAATACCGGAACATGGCGTTGGGAGCTGGAGCAGGATGTGATGTTTGTTTCCGATGAGTATGCGCGCATCCTTGGCCTGCCCGACCATCAGCGGACGTTATCAATGGCCGACTTTATGACGCTGGTGCATCCGGAGGATTTTCCGCGTATCAACGCTCTGGTTAACGATAGCGTGCGTAATAGCGTCTCAATGCGGGCGGAGTTTCGTATTTTCCGCCCGGATGGTGAATGCCGCTATATTCTGGGTGTGGGCAATCCGGTGGAATATGAGGCTAACGTCGCGGAGTATTTCGGCGTTATCACCGATATCACGGCGCGTCGCCAGTCTGAGGATGCGGTTCGCGTGGCGCAGGCCGATCTCGCCCGTGTTTCCCGCGCGACAACCGTTGGTCAGTTGACGGCCTCTATCGCCCATGAGATTAACCAGCCGCTGATGTCGATTGTCGCCAATGCGGGCGCCAGCCTGCGCTGGCTGAGCCGCGAGCCTGCGATGCTGAGTAATGCACGCGCAAGCCTGGAGGAGATCATCAGCGAAGGAGAGCGTGCGGGTAATATTATCCGTGGTCTGCAGGCGCTGACGCGAAACCAGACCTCAGGCTGCACGCAGATTAATCTGCATCACCTTGTCTATCATATTGTGGCGCTCTCGCGCAGCGAGCTGGAACGCCAGGAGATCGCGCTGCATTACCAACTGGAGGCGCAGAATGCCGCGATTTTTGGCGACAGCGTACAAATACAGCAGGTGCTGTTAAATCTGATCGTCAATGCGATTGATGCAATGGCGGGAATAGAGGATCGCCCGCTGATGCTGACTGTAAGTTCAGCAAATTCGCAACCCGATAAAATTCGCCTGGCCATTGCCGATACCGGCGTAGGTCTTACGCCTGAGGTACAGAAGCGTCTGTTCGACTCCTTCTACACCACTAAGGAGCATGGCATGGGAATGGGGCTGAGTATCAGCTACGGCATTATTGAAAAGCACGGCGGTAAATTGACGGCGGAGCCTCGCCAACCCTGCGGCAGCATCTTTACTTTTACGTTGCCGACCCACCCGGCGCAAGCGTAAACCAGGCCGCTATCGTCCCAGGGTTTTTTGAATATTCAGACGGTCTGCAGCCCTGACCAGATCGGTCAGGGAGCGGACCTGCATTTTCTCCATCACCCGCTTTTTATGTACTTTGGCAGTAATTTCGCTGACCCCCATTTCGGTGGCGATCTGCTTATTGAGCAGTCCACCAATAGCCAATTGAAACACCTCTTTTTCGCGCGGCGTTAGTGAGTCATAACGGGTGGTCAATGCCTGTATCTCTTGAGTTTCGTCGAGAGTTTTCTCCGCCAGTTTCAGGGCGTCGGCCACCGCCTGCAGCAGTAAGCCTGGGACGGCGGGTTTGGTCATAAACTCATACGCCCCTGCTTTCATCGCTTTGACCGACAGCGGAATGGTGCCAAAACCAGTCAGGAAAATGACCGGAATCACATGTCCGAGGCGGGAAAGGGCGTCGGTGACGTCGAAACCGCTGGCACCGGGCATATTCATATCCAGAATCAGACAGCCTGGCTGTGGAGTAAAAGGGTGAGACAGAAACGCTTGCGCTGAGGAGAAGTCGGCCACCCGATAATCCTCCGCGCGCAGCAGACTAACCAGCGCCTGCCTGACGGAATTATCATCGTCCACAACGTAAACAATGTGATCCATGCGTGTTCCTGGTTATTAGGGATATGTCTGTGCAAGAAAGATACTGACGTGAAGAGACGCCCGTTATGTTTCTTACATTACAGTGACATACATAGTTTTTTACTAAAGGATAACTGAATGTTAACACAATAATTATCATTATCATGTTTCAAATGAAAATAATAAAAATGCATGGCGTAATAACCGACGTTTCATTCCTGGCGTGTGTTAGCAGATGAAAAACAGCGTGTTGGCGGCAGGAAACAGAAATCGCGGAGCCTTCGATCTCTTTACCCTTATGCATAAAACAGCGGTGGAGGGAAAAATTCAGATTATTCTGTCAGGAAGCGAACAGGCCAGCACTCAGAAGAGGGCTGGCCTGCAGTATCACCTGTGAATGGTCGTGCCTGTGGGACAAAGGCACGCCATCAACTTAATTATGGGAACCGATTTCGCGCAGCGGGCGGCCTTTCATCAGGTTACGCTCGATATGCTCCAGCGAAATATGTTTTGTTTCCGGAACCAGCCACAGCGTCAGGATAATAAACAGGACGTTGAGGCCACCATAGACCCAGAAGGTGTTGGCGTTGCCAAGGGAGTCCAGCATAGTGAGGAACGTGGCACCGACAATCATGTTCGCTATCCAGTTGGTTGCTGTGGAGCAGGTGATACCGAAATCACGCCCTTTCAGCGGCTGAATTTCTGAACACAGTACCCAGATGACCGGACCGGCACTCATGGCAAACCCGACGATAAACATCAGCAGCATGGCGACAGCAAAGTATTGCGCACCCGGTGAGTGAATGCCCAGATGCAGCATGGTCCCCAGAACCCCCATCCCGACGGCCATCACCAGGAAACCAAGCACCAGTGTGGGTTTGCGGCCCCAGCGGTCAACAACACCAATCGCGATAAAGGTAGCCAGGACGTTGGTCAGACCGACAATTACCGTCCCCCACATTTGCTGGGTGGTATTACTGTAGCCTGCCAGTTCGAAGATTTTCGGTGCGTAATACATGATTACGTTCATCCCGGTGAACTGCTGCATCACCTGCAACAGCACGCCAAGGAAGACCGCGCGACGGAAATTGTTATTCTCTTTAAACAGCGCCCAGCCGGTCTGTTTCACCTGCAGACTTTCACGAATTTCATCCAGCTCGTTTTTGGCTTCGGCGCTGGTATCACGCAGGCGTAACAGTACGCGTTCAGCATCGTGGAAACGGCGTTTGGCGGCATACCAGCGCGGGCTATCCGGCAGGAAGAAGACGCCGATAAGCAGCAGGATCGCCGGAATAACAATCACGCCGAGCATCCAGCGCCACGCGCCACTGTAGCTGAATGCCGTATCTGACAGATAGGCTCCGAGGATACCGATGGTAATCATCAGCTGGTACATCGAAATCATACTGCCACGGATTTTTTCCGGTGCTATTTCGGACAGATAGAGCGGGGCGGTATAAGAGGCTATCCCCACAGCAAGACCCAGAATAACGCGGGAAATAATCAGGACTTCGACGTTAGGGGCGACAGCTGAGCACAGAGAACCAATAACAAAGAGAATGGCGCCGATCATCAGGCTTTTCTTACGCCCGAGTTTCCACGACATCCAGCCGCTGCCTACGGCACCGACTGCGGCACCAAACATCATTGAACTGACCACCCACTCCTGTACATGAGAGTCAATTTTAAAATCATTGGTGATAAAGGGCAGCGCCCCGGCGATAACACCAATATCCAGGCCAAAAAGAAGTCCTGCCAGTGCGGCAAGGAAGCAGACAAAAAAGGTCATCGCCTTGTTTGAATGTCCCTGTTTTTTATTGTCAGGCATGATGCCCTCCATATCGTTATATCAGTTTTTGCGATGGTAAACGTAGGCCAATGCCGGGCTGTTTTTTTGTGATGAATGTCACGCAAGTGTAATCGGTTACATTTTCCCGAAAACAGCCAGATAAATAAAACTGATAAATATTATAGATATAAGAAAAAGCGGCGGGGGCGCGTGACGCGAGTTTCAGACTAAACCGAAAGGGGATGTAACAGCGGATCTGTGCCTGGTAAAGGTTGGGTTATAAGCCGCGTGAATAACGGCAAAACACAGATGTAATCGTTCTCATTAAGATATTGAAAATGCTTTAAAAGTTTAGTCGGTTTTTGTAAAAGCGCAGGAGGCAGTGCACTGATAAACAAAAGGCCAGCACGAGGCTGGCCTGTTACAAAACGCTAAAGCGTTTACGCCGTATCCGGGAAATCTCCCCGGTAGCGCTGTTATTTCAGACCGGCAGCTTCACGCAGCTGAGCGGCTTTGTCGGTTTTTTCCCACGGGAAGGTTTCGCGACCAAAGTGACCATAAGCAGCCGTTTGCTTGTAGATCGGATGCAGCAGGTCCAGCATCTGAATCAGACCATAAGGACGCAGGTCAAAGAACTCGCGCACCAACAGGATCAACTGCTCAGCAGGCACTTTCTCTGTACCGAACGTTTCCACCATGATGGAGGTCGGTTCCGCCACGCCGATAGCGTAGGAGACCTGGATTTCACAACGGTCAGCCAGACCAGCCGCGACGATGTTTTTTGCCACATAACGGGCTGCGTAGGCTGCGGAGCGGTCAACTTTAGACGGATCCTTACCAGAGAACGCGCCACCACCATGACGAGCCATGCCGCCGTAGGTATCAACGATGATTTTACGACCGGTCAGGCCGCAGTCGCCCATCGGGCCACCGATAACGAAACGGCCCGTCGGGTTGATAAAGAATTTGGTGGATTCGTTCAGCCACGTGGTCGGCAGGACCGGTTTGATGATCTCTTCCATTACCGCTTCCTGCAGCGATTTCTGGTCGATATCTTCGGCGTGCTGGGTAGAGAGAACTACCGCGTCAATGCCAACGATTTTTCCGTCGTCATACTGGAAAGTGACCTGGCTTTTCGCGTCCGGACGCAGCCACGGCAGAGTGCCGTTTTTACGCACTTCGGCCTGACGCTCAACCAGACGGTGTGCGTAGGTGATCGGCGCTGGCATCAGCACGTCGGTTTCGTTGGTTGCATAACCAAACATCAGCCCCTGGTCGCCTGCACCCTGCTCCAGCGGATCTGCACGGTCAACGCCCTGGTTAATATCCGGAGACTGTTTACCAATCGCGCTCAGTACGGCGCAAGAGTTGGCATCAAAGCCCATATCAGAATGGATATAACCAATTTCACGAACGGTGTTACGGGTGATCTCTTCGATATCGACCCATGCGCTGGTAGTGATTTCACCACCGACCAGCACCATGCCGGTTTTTACATAGGTTTCACAGGCAACACGTGCTTTCGGATCCTGTTCGAGGATCGCATCAAGCACGGCGTCGGAGATTTGGTCAGCAATTTTGTCAGGATGCCCTTCTGAGACGGACTCGGACGTAAAAAGGTGTTTTGCCATATTGTGTTTTCACCCTGGAATAAAACGGTTGGCTTAGACACTGTGTCAGGATGCCTTCACGGTTGTTCCGCGAGGACGTGCAGGTAGCGACACGGACTGTCTAAGTGTTAATCAGTATAGATGGATTAACATCTGGATGGCTATTCTAGGTTAATTCTTAACCCTATTGCCAGCGTTTTTTGAGGTCACGCACGTTCTGTCTGAATTGGTTACAGAAAATTTCCCTATGCATGGCGCGAACGTAATTTTTTATTTTGCATTTTTACCCCGTTATCGGTATAAAATGCCGCGCGCGGCTCATATTAAAAGCGCACGGGACTCCTCGTGTTGCCACTTCCAGCCGGGTTAAGCAATTTATGGCTTTGGCTTGTCGCAGGTCGTAAGACGTGTGTGGAGGTGATACGAGATAATGAACCGTTGCTTTCAGCAGAATCCGTTGCGTCGTTCTGACGCGCGTTTATTCCCCACAACCTGCATTTCAAATCTGCAAACCTGCCGATGTTATACCCATTTCGGCGCTTCTCAGGACTCCCGGGCCGGTATGGCACTGTGATGACTGAACAAGGGCTCTCCTGCTGATTCAGGAGTTTTCTCGTGGTTTCGCCGAACCGTCATATTTCGTTCGGTCACGTGTTTTACAATGTTATGAACAAGAAACCGGTCGCACAGTCGGTATTTCAGCATCTTATGCTGCATAGCCAGACTGTTTATGGGTTGTTATCGCAACGTAACGTTGTGATAGTAGTTAACTGTTTTACACTTAATACAAAGAGTTGAGGTTCGCTATGTCTGACGACATGTCTTCATTTTCGCCTTCGTCAGCAGGCGAACACGGTGTACTACGTTCCATGCAGGAGGTTGCGATGAGCTCCCAGGAAGCCAGCAAGATGCTTCGTACTTACAATATTGCCTGGTGGGGTAATAATTATTATGACGTCAACGAACTGGGCCATATCAGCGTATGCCCGGACCCTGACGTCCCGGAAGCCCGTGTTGACCTCGCTCAACTGGTAAAAGCCCGTGAGGCGCAAGGCCAGCGTTTACCTGCGCTGTTCTGCTTCCCGCAGATCCTGCAACACCGTCTGCGCTCCATCAACGCCGCCTTTAAACGCGCGCGTGAATCCTATGGTTATAACGGTGACTACTTCCTGGTTTACCCCATTAAAGTAAACCAGCATCGTCGCGTTATTGAGTCGCTGATCCATTCCGGCGAGCCGCTGGGTCTTGAAGCGGGTTCGAAAGCCGAGCTGATGGCGGTTCTGGCGCACGCGGGCATGACCCGTTCGGTGATCGTTTGTAACGGCTATAAAGACCGTGAATACATCCGTCTGGCCCTTATCGGCGAGAAGATGGGCCACAAGGTCTATCTGGTCATCGAAAAGATGTCGGAAATCGCTATCGTGCTGGAAGAAGCCGAGCGCCTGAATGTGGTGCCGCGCCTGGGTGTTCGTGCGCGTCTGGCGTCGCAGGGATCCGGTAAATGGCAATCCTCCGGCGGTGAGAAATCCAAATTTGGCCTCGCGGCGACACAGGTACTGCAACTGGTGGATATTCTGCGTGATGCCGGACGTCTGGACAGTCTACAACTGCTGCATTTCCATCTCGGCTCGCAGATGGCCAATATCCGCGATATCGCTACTGGCGTGCGTGAATCCGCTCGTTTTTACGTTGAACTGCACAAGCTGGGTGTCAACATTCAGTGTTTCGACGTGGGCGGTGGTTTGGGCGTGGATTATGAAGGTACGCGTTCCCAGTCAGACTGCTCGGTGAACTATGGTCTGAATGAATATGCCAATAACATTATCTGGGCGATTGGTGATGCCTGTGAAGAGAATGGGCTGCCGCATCCGACAGTGATTACTGAATCAGGCCGTGCGGTGACGGCGCACCATACTGTGCTGGTATCAAACATCATTGGCGTAGAGCGTAACGAATATACTGACGCGACACCTCCGCCTGAAGATGCCGCCCGCCCGCTGCAAAGCATGTGGGAAACGTGGCTGGAGATGCATGAAACCGGCAACCGTCGCTCTCTGCGCGAATGGCTGCACGACAGCCAGATGGATTTGCACGATATTCATATCGGTTACTCTTCCGGCACCTTCAATCTTCAGGAACGTGCCTGGGCAGAGCAACTTTATCTGAACATGTGCCATGAAGTGCAGAAGCAGCTCGATCCGAGCAATCGCGCGCATCGTCCGATTATTGACGAACTACAGGAGCGTATGGCGGATAAGATTTACGTCAACTTCTCCCTGTTCCAGTCAATGCCGGATGCCTGGGGTATCGATCAGCTTTTCCCGGTACTGCCGCTGGAAGGTCTGAATCACGCGCCGGAACGTCGTGCGGTGTTGCTGGATATCACCTGCGATTCCGATGGCGCCATCGATCACTATGTGGATGGCGATGGTATTGCTACCACCATGCCGATGCCGGAGTACGACCCGGAAAACCCGCCGATGCTGGGCTTCTTTATGGTTGGCGCGTACCAGGAAATTCTTGGCAACATGCATAACCTGTTTGGCGATACCGAAGCGGTGGACGTATTTGTCTTCCCTGATGGCAGTGTGGAAGTGGAACTGTCGGATGAGGGCGATACCGTGGCGGATATGCTGCAATATGTGCAACTCGATCCGAAAACCTTGCTGATTCAGTTCCGAGATCAGGTGAAACAGACCGATCTGGACGATGTGCTGCAACAGCAGTTCCTCGAAGAGTTTGAAGCAGGGCTGTACGGGTATACCTACCTCGAAGACGAGTAATTCACCTTTAACTGACCGATTTAATCATTTAAATCGGTCAGGTTTTTATTGATAGAATCCTGGAAAGAGTGACCCCGGATTCCACTTTATTTTTTGTTAAGTAAGCTTCCCTCGTTGATAATCAATTCACCAGGGACGGGCTATAACAACCTCTAAAATCAGTTGCATCCTCGCAGGCGTTTTTTTGTTATTAAGCGGCTGCTCCAGTACACAGCAATACCAACGTTCATCTTCACCGGCAGTGGGAACCGCGTGGGGGCAGGATATTCATTCGACGGTCAACGCTGTTAGCGCTGAGCGCGCTCAACCAGAACCGATAGACACCATAGTCATCAATTACACTACGCGAACAGAACCCGGTTACGACAGCATCTATAGTATTCGTACCGGCGAATTAGAGTATGCGGTACGGGATGTTAATTTTAACTCGCTTCCCATTACCCGAATATATAATCATTCGGTTGGTAAGTGGCAGTATCAACTCCGGGCGAAAATAAATACCCCTTATCAACTGTATGTACGCAATTATAGTTATGACACAGATTATGAAGTTATTGCTACTGTCGATGGACTGGATGTCCTGAACGGTAAGCCCGGCTCAATCAGGAATGCCGGGTATATTGTAAGAGCAGGTGACTCTTTAATTATTAAGGGGTTCAGGAAGAATAACAGTACTGAATCTGCATTTATTTTCTCCCCGTTAGAAGACTCATATAACGCCCATTCTGCTTACGGTGATGTACGACATGCCGGGCTGATTGGTTTTGCGACGTTTGTTCTTAAAGGCAAAAACGACAAGCCCTGCGCTGCCAGTGCTTTTCCCGGCGACGGTAATGAATTTGCGCCAGCCCCTTGCCGTAAATAATTTCCTTGCTGGAAAGACCTCTGGTTTATGTCGATAATTTTTTCTTATCTAATGTTCCTGTAAGGCAATAAGCAATGCTATAGCGGGAACATTATCACGACGATATCAGGAGGTCGCTTTATGAGCACTCTGGGACATCAGTATGATAATTCTCTTATCTCCAACGCCTTCGGTTTCTTACGCCTGCCTTTACATTTTCAGCCATGGGATAGCGACGCAGAGTGGGTGATTACCGGCATTCCTTTTGATATGGCAACCTCGGGGCGTCCCGGCAGTCGCCTGGGGCCCGGTGCTATCCGACAGATTTCCACGCATCTGGCCTGGGAACATCATCGCTTTCCGTGGCATTTCGATATGCGCGAGCGCCTGCGCGTCGTGGACTGTGGCGATCTGGTGTATGCCTTTGGCGATGCCCGCGAAATGAGTGAAAAGCTACAGGCCCATGGCGAAAGATTGCTGTCAGCGGGAAAACGACTACTGTCATTTGGCGGTGACCATTACGTGACGCTGCCGTTGCTGCGCGCCTACGGTAAACATTTTGGCAAAATGGCGCTGGTGCACTTTGATGCCCATACCGACACCTATGCCAATGGCTGTGAATTTGACCATGGCACCATGTTCTACACGGCGCCGAAAGAAGGACTGATTGACCCGGCGCACTCCGTTCAGATTGGCATTCGTACCGAGTTCAACCAGCATGACGGTTTTACGGTGCTGGATGCCTGCCAGGTGAATGACCGCAGCGTGGAAGATATTCTGGCGGAAATAAAAACAACGGTAGGTGACCTGCCGGTCTATCTGACATTTGATATCGATTGTCTCGATCCTGCATTTGCCCCGGGCACCGGGACACCCGTGATCGGTGGGCTGACATCCGATCGCGCACTTAAACTGGTGCGGGGACTCAAAGATCTGAATATCGTAGGGATGGATCTGGTCGAAGTCGCTCCGGCTTATGATCGGGCCGAGATCACCGCACTGGCAGCGGCAACGTTAGCACTGGAGATGCTCTATATCCAGGCAGCGAAGAAAGGAGCGTAATGCAGCGAATATGGCCCCGGTAAGCGAAGCACCACCGGGGACATCATGAGTAAAATTACTTAATGCCGTCCGCCGCCAGGCGATCACGGACATGTTGCGCACGTTCAGCCGAGGCCGGGTGATCGTCAAACATAGAACTCTGGCGACCCTCTTCGAGTTTTGCTAATTTTTCGAAGCTGGTAGCCAGCCCAATCGGGCTAATTCCACGTTTGCGCAAAAGATCATAGGAATAATCGTCCGCTTCGGACTCCTGACGCTGTGAGAACTGTGAATTCACCAGTTTTTCACCCAGGGCGCCCAGCTGAGATTGCGACAAATTGCCCACCACGCCCCCCGCTGATGCGGCAGCTGCACGGACGGCATTGGTGCCAAGCGCCACCTGCATGCCTTTCTTCACGTGACCGAGCGCAACGTGGCCCATTTCATGGCCAATCACCGCCTCGACTTCGTTGTCATTCATCATGTCCATCAGACCGCTGTACACGCGAATACAGCCATTGGCCATGGCGAAGGCATTAACGTCTTTTGCTACGTAAACCTTGTAGTTCACCGGCTGGCCGTTGATGTTATCGCCAAGCGCGGCGGCAATCTTGCTAAGGCGCTGATTATACTGGCTGCCCGCCGGGGCTATCGTTGCTTTACTGTCCATCTGCTTACAGGCTTCGTCGCTCAGGCTTTTAACCTGCGCATCGCTTAGCGTGTAGGCCTGAAAAGCTTCTGCTCCGGAGGTCAAAAAACCATTAGAGTCCATATTCTGGCAGCCTGCCAACAGGGTCGCTGTCATCAGAGCAAGCAAAGCCGGGCGAATTTTCATCTCTTATCTTCCACGCAAGTTAATTCATAATTCTGATAATGCGCCGCGCACAAACGAGCCGGTGCAGTTGCACAAGTATAAAGAATAGAACGATTACCGGGCGAGTCTATTGCGCAACGCGCAAGCAGCTTCCAGAGATTTCTTAATCCTCAAAAGGATGCTCCATGTACATGACTTCCCGCTTGGGTTACATTGTTGGCACTTTTTTCCGGCGTAGCCCATAACGCGCTGTAGTCAAGTCGTTCCGGGCATGGCCTTTAACAGTCCGATCTGGAGTCAAAATGTCCTCACGTAAAGAGCTTGCCAATGCCATTCGTGCGCTGAGCATGGACGCGGTACAGAAAGCCAAATCCGGTCACCCGGGTGCCCCGATGGGTATGGCTGACATCGCCGAAGTCCTGTGGCGTGATTTCCTGAACCATAACCCGCAGAACCCGGCATGGGCTGACCGCGACCGTTTCGTGCTGTCCAACGGTCACGGTTCAATGCTGATTTACAGCCTGCTGCACCTCACCGGTTACGACCTGCCGATTGACGAGCTGAAAAACTTCCGTCAACTGCACTCAAAAACCCCGGGTCACCCGGAAGTGGGCTACACCGCAGGCGTGGAAACCACTACCGGCCCGCTGGGTCAGGGTATTGCGAATGCGGTCGGTATGGCTATTGCGGAGAAAACGCTGGCGGCGCAGTTCAACCGTCCGGGCCATGACATTGTTAACCACTTCACTTACGCGTTCATGGGCGATGGCTGCATGATGGAAGGTATCTCTCACGAGGTATGCTCCCTGGCCGGCACCCTGAAACTGGGCAAACTGGTCGCGTTCTACGACGACAACGGCATCTCCATTGATGGCCACGTGGAAGGCTGGTTCACCGATGATACCGCAGCCCGTTTCGAAGCCTACGGCTGGCACGTAGTACGTGGCGTTGACGGTCATAACGCAGACTCCATCAAACGTGCAGTAGAAGAAGCGCGCGCAGTCACCGACAAACCGTCTCTGCTGATGTGTAAAACCATCATCGGTTTCGGTTCACCGAACAAAGCGGGTACCCACGACTCCCACGGCGCACCGCTGGGCGATGCGGAAATCGCACTGACCCGTGAAGCGCTTGGCTGGAAACATCCGGCGTTTGAAATCCCGTCTGAAATTTATGCCCAGTGGGATGCGAAAGAAGCTGGTCAGGCGAAAGAGTCTGCCTGGAATGAGAAATTCGCGGCTTATGCCAAAGCTTTCCCGCAGGAAGCGGCTGAATTTACCCGCCGTATGAGCGGTGAGCTGCCTTCTGATTTCGACGCGAAAGCGAACGAATTTATCGCGAAGCTGCAGGCGAACCCGTCCAAAATCGCCAGCCGTAAAGCGTCTCAGAATGCGATTGAAGCCTTCGGCCCGCTGCTTCCGGAATTCCTCGGCGGCTCCGCTGACCTGGCACCGTCTAACCTGACGCTGTGGTCTGGTTCGAAAGCAATTAACGAAGATACTGCCGGTAACTACATTCACTACGGCGTGCGCGAGTTCGGTATGACCGCTATTGCCAACGGTATCTCTCTGCATGGCGGTTTCCTGCCTTACACCTCTACCTTCCTGATGTTTGTGGAATATGCCCGTAACGCGGTGCGTATGGCGGCACTGATGAAACAGCGCCAGGTGATGGTTTATACCCACGACTCCATCGGTCTGGGCGAAGATGGCCCGACTCACCAGCCGGTAGAGCAGGTGGCATCTCTGCGCGTGACCCCGAATATGAGCACATGGCGTCCGTGTGACCAGGTGGAATCTGCCGTGGCATGGAAGTACGGCGTTGAGCGTGCCGACGGCCCGACTGCGCTGATTCTGTCCCGTCAGAACCTGGCGCAGCAGGAGCGTACCGCTGAGCAACTGGCAAATGTGGCTCGTGGTGGTTACGTGTTGAAAGACAGCAATGGCCAGCCGGAGCTGATTTTCATTGCCACCGGTTCAGAAGTTGAGCTGGCAGTTGCCGCATGGGAAAAACTGACTGCCGAAGGCGTGAAGGCTCGCGTGGTTTCCATGCCGTCTACTGATGCGTTCGACAAACAGGATGCGGCTTACCGTGAATCCGTACTGCCAAAAGCTGTTTCCGCACGCGTGGCAATCGAAGCGGGTATCGCCGACTACTGGTTCAAATACGTGGGCCTGAACGGCGCAATCGTCGGTATGGCTACCTTCGGTGAGTCTGCACCGGCAGAGCTGCTGTTTGAAGAGTTCGGCTTTACTGTCGACAACGTGGTCGCAAAAGCGAAAGCGCTGCTCTGATTGTGGTCGGGTGCGGACTGGCGCCCTCAGCATAACCCTCTCCCGGCGGGAGAGGGTGTAAATACTAAAACGGTAACCGCCTGGTTACCGTTTTGCGTTGACCGCGAGTTATTCCTGCAAAAATGTGACGCAAGTCAGATAAATGGTCGCCAGGGCTGGACATGGATTCCTTTTATTCTGCGTTTCGCTTATTCTAGCTGAAGCGTTTCAGTCGCTTAAATGTTCGACAAATAATCAATCAAACGCAGTTTGTGACAGGCGAGGTTTCCCTGTAAAGGTTGCTGCATTACTCTGTGAGCCACCTCAAATTGGGTAACCTTGCAGGAGATCTATGAGCGTACGCATAGCGATTAATGGCTTCGGTCGTATCGGACGCAATGTGGTTCGTGCTTTGTATGAATCCGGGCGTCGGGCGGAAGTCACCGTGGTGGCAATCAATGAACTGGCAGATGCGGCAGGCATGGCCCATTTATTGAAATATGACACCAGCCACGGACGTTTCGCGTGGGACGTACATCAGGAGCGCGAGCAACTGTTTGTCGGTGATGATGCGATTCGCATTCTTCATCAGCGCGATATCGCAGCGCTGCCATGGCGCGAGCTGGGTGTTGATGTGGTGCTTGATTGTACCGGTGTTTTTGGCAGCCGCGCCGATGGCGAAGCGCATCTGGCGGCGGGAGCGAAGAAAGTGCTGTTCTCGCATCCTGGCAGTAACGATCTCGACGCAACAGTCGTTTTTGGCGTCAATCAGGATGCTTTAAAGCCTGACGATCATATCGTCTCTAACGCTTCCTGCACCACGAACTGCATTATTCCGATTATTAAGCTGCTTGATGACGCGTGGGGGATTGAATCGGGTACAGTTACCACGATCCACTCCGCGATGCACGATCAGCAGGTGATTGATGCCTATCATCCTGATTTACGCCGTACGCGTGCAGCCAGCCAGTCTATTATTCCTGTGGACACGAAACTGGCGGCGGGTATCACCCGTATTTTCCCGCAATTTCACGACCGGTTTGAGGCGATTGCGGTACGTGTACCGACCATAAATGTGACGGCAATTGATCTGAGCGTGACGGTGAAAAACCCGGTTAAAGCTTGTGAAGTCAATGCCTTGCTGCAAAAAGCAGCACAGGGAACATTTCATGGTATAGTTGACTATACGGAATTACCGTTGGTCTCGACAGATTTTAACCATGATCCGCACAGTGCCATCGTTGATGGTACGCAAACACGGGTCAGTGGCGCGCACCTTATTAAAACCCTGGTATGGTGCGATAACGAATGGGGCTTTGCTAACCGAATGCTCGACACGACGTTAGAAATGGCCGCAAAAGGTTTCAGGTAGGGCGCACATTGCGTTCGCAAAACTTTATGAATCATTGAGAGGATTCACCATGTCTGTAATTAAGATGACCGATCTGGATTTGGCAGGTAAACGCGTTTTCATCCGTGCGGATCTGAACGTACCGGTTAAAGATGGCAAAGTGACCAGCGATGCGCGTATCCGTGCTTCTCTGCCGACCATCGAGCTGGCGCTGAAACAAGGCGCGAAAGTGATGGTTACCTCCCATCTGGGTCGTCCGACCGAAGGCGAGTACAACGAAGAGTTCTCTCTGCTGCCGGTTGTTAATTACCTGAAAGACAAACTGTCTAACCCGGTACGTCTGGTTAAAGATTACCTGGATGGCGTTGAAGTTGCCGCAGGTGAACTGGTAGTTCTGGAAAACGTTCGCTTCAACAAAGGCGAGAAGAAAGACGACGAAACACTGTCCAAAAAATATGCCGCACTGTGCGACGTATTCGTAATGGACGCTTTCGGTACTGCTCACCGTGCACAGGCGTCAACCCACGGTATCGGTAAATTCGCTGACGTTGCGTGCGCAGGCCCGCTGCTGGCTGACGAACTGGAGGCGCTGGGTAAAGCGCTGAAAGAACCTGCTCGCCCGATGGTTGCTATCGTTGGTGGTTCTAAAGTTTCCACTAAACTGACCGTTCTGGACTCTCTGTCTAAAATCGCTGATCAGCTGATCGTGGGTGGCGGTATCGCCAACACCTTCGTTGCCGCTCAGGGCCACAATGTCGGTAAATCCCTGTACGAAGCAGACCTGGTTGACGAAGCAAAACGCCTGCTGGGTACCTGTGATATTCCTGTCCCGACAGATGTTCGTGTTGCTACCGAGTTCTCCGAAACCGCTACCGCAACCCTGAAATCTGTTTCTGATATCAAAGATGGAGAGCAGATTCTGGACCTGGGCGATGCTTCTGCACAGAAACTGGCTGAAATCCTGAAAAACGCGAAAACCATTCTGTGGAACGGCCCGGTTGGCGTTTTCGAATTCCCGAACTTCCGTAAAGGCACCGAAATCGTTGCTAATGCCATCGCAGACAGCGAAGCGTTCTCTATCGCAGGCGGCGGCGATACTCTGGCGGCTATCGACCTGTTCGGTATCGCTGACAAAATCTCCTACATCTCCACTGGTGGCGGTGCGTTCCTCGAGTTCGTGGAAGGCAAAGTGCTGCCGGCAGTCGCAATGCTCGAAGAGCGCGCTAAGAAGTAAGTATTCAAAGGGCAGGGAAACCTGCCCAATTTTCAGCGCGCGTAATGCTCGCGAACTTTTTTCCAACGGTCGAAGATACAGATACAGGACTCGAAAACATGTCTAAAATTTTTGATTTCGTAAAACCGGGTGTTATCACCGGTGATGACGTTCAGAAAGTGTTCCAGGTAGCGAAAGAAAACAACTTTGCGCTGCCAGCAGTTAACTGCGTGGGCACCGATTCCATTAACGCCGTTCTGGAAACCGCTGCGAAAGTGAAAGCGCCGGTTATCGTTCAGTTCTCCAACGGTGGTGCTGCATTCATCGCGGGTAAAGGTGTGAAAACCGATATTCCTCAGGGTGCTGCTATCCTGGGCGCTATCTCTGGTGCGCATCACGTACATCAGATGGCAGAACACTACGGTGTTCCGGTAATTCTGCACACTGACCACTGCGCGAAGAAATTGCTGCCGTGGATCGACGGCCTGCTGGACGCTGGTGAAAAACACTTTGCTGCTACCGGCAAACCGCTGTTCTCTTCTCACATGATCGACCTGTCTGAAGAGTCCCTCGAAGAAAACATCGAGATCTGCTCCAAATATCTGGCGCGCATGTCCAAAATTGGCATGACCCTGGAAATCGAACTGGGCTGCACCGGCGGCGAAGAAGATGGCGTAGACAACAGCCACATGGACGCTTCTGCGCTGTACACTCAGCCGGAAGACGTTGATTACGCATACACCAAACTGAACGCAATCAGCCCGCGTTTCACCATTGCTGCTTCCTTCGGTAACGTGCATGGCGTATACAAACCGGGTAACGTGAAACTGACCCCGACTATCCTGCGCGACTCTCAGGAATATGTTTCCAAAAAACATAACCTGCCGCATAACGCCCTGAACTTCGTTTTCCATGGCGGTTCCGGTTCTACTGCTCAGGAAATCAAAGACTCCGTAAGCTACGGCGTTATCAAAATGAACATCGATACCGATACCCAATGGGCGACCTGGGAAGGTATCCTGAACTACTACAAAGCTAACGAAGCGTATCTGCAAGGTCAGTTGGGCAACCCGAAAGGCGAAGACCAGCCGAACAAGAAATACTACGATCCGCGCGTATGGCTGCGTGCAGCTCAGACCTCTATGATCACCCGTCTGGAACAGGCTTTCAAAGAACTGAACGCGGTTGACGTTCTGTAATTTTTGCCTTGTTTCCTGATTCAGGCCCGCTTATACGGGCCTTTTTTATTTCCGATTCAATAGCCTGCACGCGCCATTAAATGTGATCCATTTGGCAAAATCGTCCCTTATTGTTTACCCTTTAGGTGTCTGTCCGCCACCGTCGGGAAGGAATTTTCCCGCACGGATCAACATAAGGAACAAAGAATGGAAGATCTTCACGTCGTCGACAGCATCAATAACGCAGGCTCCTGGCTGGTGACCAATCAGGCTCTGCTGTTGAGTTACGCTGTTAACATCGTTGCCGCCATTGCCATCATCATTGTGGGTATGATCATTGCCCGCATGATTTCAAACACTGTCAACAAACTGATGCGGGCACGGCACATTGATGCCACCGTTGCCGACTTTCTCTCCGCGCTGGTCCGCTACGGCGTCATTGCTTTTACCCTGATAGCCGCACTGGGGCGTGTGGGAGTGCAAACCGCATCGGTTATTGCGGTACTCGGTGCCGCAGGTCTGGCAATCGGTCTGGCATTACAAGGGTCACTCTCGAATCTGGCAGCCGGCGTTTTACTGGTGACATTCCGTCCGTTTCGTTCCGGAGAATACGTCGACCTGGGTGGAGTGGCCGGTACTGTGCTACAGGTACAGATTTTCTCCACCACACTGCGCAGCGCTGATGGCCGCATTATTGTGGTTCCCAACGGTAAAATTATTGCCGGGAACATTATTAACTTTTCCCGGGAACCGGTCCGCCGTAACGAATTTATCATTGGCGTTGCGTACGATTCAGACATCGATCTGGTTACGAAGCTGCTGACTGATATCATCCAGGCCGACGACCGTATCCTGAAAGACCGGGAGATGACGGTGCGTCTGAATGAACTCGGGGCATCTTCCATCAACTTTGTGGTGCGCGTCTGGAGTAATAGTGGTGACCTGCAAAACGTCTACTGGGATGTTCTGGAAAAAGTGAAACGCAGCTTTGATGAGCACGGTATCAGTTTCCCTTACCCGCAAATGGATGTGAATTTCAAACGGGTGAAAGAGCCTGTCGAAGAGTAAATAATCAGGTCGGCATCGCCGGCCTTTTTACTATTTTCTTACATTAGCCATACTAATTAGTCATTAAAATATTCAATTTCCTCTAATGATTCTCGCGCGTTATAGTCTGCGTCCAGATAAAGATAAGTGAGAATTTATTGTGATAACCTATTATTTTCAAGGGCTTATACTAGGTGCAGCATTGATTTTACCTCTTGGCCCGCAGAATGCCTTCGTTATGAACCAGGGGATCCGTCGCCAGTATCACATCATGACGGCTTTTCTGTGCACACTGAGTGACTTACTGTTGATTTGTGCCGGAGTATTTGGTGGCAGTGCCTTGTTGATGCAATCTCCATGGCTGCTGGGACTGGTAACCTGGGGGGGTGTCGCCTTTCTGCTGTGGTATGGCTATGGCGCGCTGAAAACCGCGCTTGGCAGTGAGATTGAGCTTGCCAGCGCCGAAGTGATGAAGCAAGGACGCTGGAAGATTATCGCGACCATGCTGGCGGTAACCTGGCTTAATCCTCATGTTTATCTCGACACCTTTGTGGTGCTTGGCAGCCTGGGCGGGCAGCTGGACGCGGAGCCGAAGCGCTGGTTTGCGATGGGGACGATCAGTGCGTCCATTATCTGGTTTTTTGGCCTGGCGATGCTGGCCGCCTGGTTTGCTCCGCGTCTGCGTACGGCAAAAGCTCAACGCATTATCAACCTCATCGTCGGGGCAGTAATGTGGGTTATCGCCGCACAACTGGCGAAAGATGGGGTGGCCCATGTGCAGGCATTGTTAAACTAAGTCTGGTCTGATGGACAAACCAACGGTATCCGCTAAGCTTCTGCCTGGCGTGCCGTTTTCCTACGGACGTAATAAGCAACATGGAGGAGCAACCGTGAAATTCAAAGTGATGGCCCTGGCGGCATTAGTGGGACTGAGCGTCATGTCGGTACAGGCAAGTGAACTGCCTGATGGTCCGCACATTGTTACCTCAGGTACGTCGAGCGTGGACGCGGTGCCTGATATTGCTACCCTGGCGATTGAAGTGAATATCCAGGCGAAAGATGCCGCGACGGCGAAGAAACAGGCAGACGATCGCGTTGCCGAGTATCTCTCATTCCTCGACAAGAATGGTGTAGGGAAGAAAGACATCAATTCCGCTAACTTGCGCACCCAGCCGGATTACGATTACCAAAACGGTAAAAGCGTGCTGAAAGGCTGGCGTGCCGTACGTACGGTGGAAGTGACGCTGCGCGATCTGGAGAAGCTCAATTCCCTGCTTGATGGTGCGCTCAAAGCCGGTTTGAATGAAATCCGTTCCGTTTCTCTGGGCGTTGCGCAACCGGATTCTTACAAGGATAAGGCGCGTAAAGCGGCCATTGATGATGCCGTTCATCAGGCCGAACAGCTGGCAGCAGGTTTCAATGCTAAGCTTGGCCCGGTCTATAGTGTGCGTTACCACGTATCCAATTATCAGCCGAGCCCGATGGTTCGCATGATGAAAGCAGATGCGGCACCCGTATCCGCACAGGAAACGTACGAACAGCCGACTATTCAGTTTGCCGATCAGGTGGACGTTGTATTCCAGCTTGAGCCAACGCAGAGTCAGACTCAGCAGCCTGCAACAACGGACAAAGCGCAGTAATTTCACTCTTGCGCGACATGTGGCCGCATTTGGGAATGACCTGATGCGCTACGCTTACCGGGGCTGCGTGTGTTTGTAGTCCCGGTAAGGCAACTTTGTCTTCGTGAATTTCAGTCTTGTCTTAACACCTTGTGGCCGTAAGCCAGCAGTGCATCGGTGACGTTGCGCATCATGCGACTTTCTGGCGCAAACCGATGCCAGTACAGCATCCGGCGTTGAAAGAGGCCTGGCGTGAGGTCGATCAATTCTCCGGCGTTCAACTCTCTTTCGATTTGCAGGTGCGGAATCATACAACAGGTTGTTCCCTGCCTGGCCAGTTGCACAAACGCTTCCGACGAGTTAACGATATGACAGGGCACGCTGCCCGGCGGCAGATCGAAATTTTGCTGCAAGAAGGCCTGGTGCATATCGTCGAGATGGTCAAACGCCACGGCAGGCGCTTTAAGTAAAGCCGAACGTGTTACACCATTCGGGAAGTAACGTTCAGCAAAAGCTTTCGAACCGACAAACAGGTAATCAAGCGCGCCAAGTTGGTCAACGAGGCAGCTTGGCAGAGCCTGCGGTTGAATACTTACCGCACCGACCACTTCACCGCGACGCAGACGCTCCTGAGTGCGGGTTTCATCTTCAACCTGTAAATTCAGGCGAATTGGCGAATCAGCCAGCACTGGCGCCAGCGCTGGCAGCAACCATGTTGCCAGGCTGTCGGCGTTCACCGCCAGCGACAGCAGGAGTGGAGTGGAGCCGGTTTGCTCATCACCCAGCCACTCTTCTTCAAGCAGTTCTACCTGGCGCAGCAAGGCCAGCAACTTTTGCCCTTGTTCCGTCGGACGCGGTGGGACGGTACGTACCAGCAGGGGCTGGCCAAACATATTTTCGAGCTGTTTAATACGCTGTGATACGGCGGACTGAGTGATACACAGCTTTTGCGCGGCGCGCTCAAACCCACGTTCCCGAATGACCGCATCAAGCGCCTGTAACGTTCTGTAGTCCGGACGTTTCATCTGACTGACATACTCCTGGAAAATAATTACTCAGCACTATGACATAATTTTTTGTGACTTACAGACGAAAATGTACCTGCTGGTAATGTGACACAGCTCACAGGGACTTTTCCCCCTTCCATGTTCTATAATGCGCTTCGAATTCCACACCATTCTCACCACAGGCGAACGACGATGACGCAGGACGAATTAAAAAAAGTAGTGGGTTGGGCAGCGCTCAAATATGTTGAACCGGGTACTATCGTAGGCGTTGGTACCGGCTCCACCGCTGCGCACTTTATTGACGCGCTCGGCACCATGAAAGGTCAGATTGAAGGGGCGGTTTCCAGTTCCGACGCCTCGACAGAGAAACTGAAAGGCCTGGGTATCACCGTATTCGATCTGAATGAAGTCGATCGTCTGGGAATTTATGTAGATGGCGCAGATGAAATCAACGGCCAGATGCAGATGATCAAAGGCGGCGGTGCAGCGTTAACGCGTGAAAAAATCATTGCCTCGGTAGCCGATAAATTTATCTGTATTGCAGATGCATCAAAACAGGTCGATATCCTGGGTAAATTCCCTCTGCCGGTGGAAGTGATTCCGATGGCACGAAGCGCAGTGGCGCGTGAACTGGTGAAGCTGGGCGGACGTCCTGAATATCGTCAGAACGTGGTTACCGATAACGGCAACGTCATCCTCGACGTCTTTGGTCTGGAAATTATCGATCCTGTTGCGCTGGAAAACACGATTAACGGCATTCCGGGCGTGGTGACCGTGGGCTTGTTCGCCAACCGCGGTGCGGATGTGGCTTTGATCGGCAGCGCGGATGGCGTCAAAACCATCACAAAATGATCTGTATGGGGGACACGTTCCCCCATTAAAAAAATCTCAATGAGCAAATTTGGTGACATCTGTCACGCTTCTGGCTCCACCCTGATAATCCTCCCGCCCCTATAGCTATTTTTAGCATATTCATCTGCCATTTCTCGCTGTATGACATTCCTTCACAGTGCCGACGCAAACGTTCATATTGCTGCAATAGTTTTTTTTGATATGTTGACTACAGCGGATGAATATCCACACAACATCAGTTATGACAAAAACAGGGTCGGGTAAATGGCAAAGGTATCACTGGAGAAAGACAAGATTAAATTTCTGCTCGTCGAAGGGGTGCATCAGAAAGCACTCGATAGCCTTCGTGCGGCAGGTTACACCAACATTGAGTATCACAAAGGCGCGCTCGACAGTGAGCAGCTCAAAGAGTCTATCCGTGATGCCCACTTCATTGGCATTCGATCCCGTACTAACCTGACCGAAGATGTTATTGCCGCAGCCGAGAAACTGGTAGCGATTGGTTGTTTCTGTATCGGTACCAACCAGGTCAATCTGGATGCGGCGGCACAACGCGGTATCCCGGTCTTTAACGCCCCGTTCTCTAACACTCGTTCCGTAGCGGAACTGGTGATTGGCGAACTGTTACTGTTGATGCGCGGTATTCCGGAAGCAAACGCCAAAGCGCACCGCGGTATCTGGAACAAACTTGCCGTGGGTTCTTACGAAGCGCGCGGTAAAAAACTGGGCATCATCGGCTATGGCCACATCGGTACCCAGCTTGGCATTCTGGCCGAGTCACTCGGCATGCACGTTTATTTCTACGATATTGAAAGCAAACTGCCGCTGGGCAACGCCACCCAGATTCAGCATCTGTCCGATCTGCTCAATATGAGCGATGTTGTCAGCCTGCACGTGCCGGAAAATGCTTCTACCAAAAACATGATGGGCGCGGAAGAGCTGGCGCTGATGAAGCCAGGCGCACTGCTGATCAACGCTGCACGTGGTACGGTTGTTGATATTCCGGCGTTATGCGATGCGCTTAAGCGTAAACATCTGGCGGGTGCGGCAATTGACGTGTTCCCGACTGAGCCTGCAACCAACAGCGATCCGTTTAATTCACCGCTTTGCGAATTCGACAACGTAATTTTGACGCCGCATATTGGCGGGTCCACTCAGGAAGCGCAGGAAAACATCGGCCTGGAAGTTGCGGGTAAACTGATTAAGTACTCTGATAACGGCTCTACACTCTCTGCCGTTAACTTCCCGGAAGTGTCGCTGCCGCTGCACGGTGGTCGTCGTCTGCTGCATATCCACGAAAACCGTCCTGGCGTGCTGACTGCAATCAACCAGATCTTTGCTGGTGACGGCATAAATATTGCCGCTCAGTATCTGCAAACGACACCGTATATGGGCTATGTGGTCATCGATATTGAAGCCGAAGAAGATGTGGCGCAACAAGCGCTGCAGAGCATGAAGGCGATCCCGGGGACGATTCGCGCTCGTCTGCTGTACTGATTCTGCGCAGTTGTGTCGGAAGGTGAGTTAAATGCAAAACGGCAACCTGAGGGTTGCCGTTTCTTTTGTGTTTTCCCTCGCCCTTCGGGAGAGAGTATCAGGCCGCAGTCCTTTAATTCACCAGCTCCACAGCGTTGATGGCGTCACTACCGCAGGTAGCGGAATATCCCACTCTTGCACTGGAAGCACATCAACATGCTGGCAATCATGCGCATAACCCACAGGCTGTAACCCATACTGCTGCCAGTTTTGCAACGTTCTGTCGTAAAAGCCGCCACCCATACCCAGCCGTTGTCCCTGGCTGTCAAAGGCAACCAGCGGTGTTATCAGGACATCTAACTGAGCAAGCGGTAAGACATCGCGCACGTCCAGTTTTGGCTCCTGAATTTTCAGGCGGTTGAGAACCAGCTCGCTGTGCGGATGGTATTGCAAAAACAGCAGATTGCCAGGGCTGAACGGATGCAGAACCGGCAGATAAACGCGTTTGCCGCTACGCCAGAGCTGTTCGATAAGTGGCTGGGTGTCCAGTTCGCCATCGAAGGAGAGAAAAAGGGCGACGGTATGCGCCATCACGACCGGCGGATAAGCCATCATGCGTGCTGCCGCTGCAACCGAGAAATGTTCCTGTTGCTCAGCAGTAAGGGCGCGACGACGCTGCCGTATGATTTTACGGATTTCCTGGCGTGATGGGGGAAGAGCGGAAAGTTGTGTCATTGTATCAGGTAGAAAGAAGGGAATCTCCGAGATGCCGCCGCAGGCTGTAACCCTTGAACCCTTGGTTCAAGGTGAATGTGTCGTCATAGTTTTAAGGCTTCTCGGACGGACCGAGCATGCTCACCAACCATGGAGCGCCACATTCTTGTGGTATGAAATATCGGCTCAGGGGACTGGCCCGCTTGCGAACATCTCAGAGAAATTTTTTCTTCACGGTCACTCTACCATAGTTAACCTTGAAGTGTTATTCAAACTTCGGCCCCGGTCTTTCGGATATGCGACCCTGATCAAGCAATGCCTGTTCGATGGTCTGTTGTAACATCCGAATACGCTGTTCCATGCTGGATGCGTAGTCACGGGTTTTTGCCTTTTCCTGAGTCAGTTCATAGCTGATATTCAGCGCTGCGATAAAGACTAACTGCTCAGTATTTGTGACTCTAGTGCGAACTTTCAGATCTTGCAACCGCTGATTCAGATCCTCCGCGGCCTGATTCAGAGCATCTCTCTGTTCAGGCGGGCAATTCACTCGCAGTGAACGGCCAAAAATTTGGATATCGACGGGTTGTGCAGACATGCCACCTTCCTGCTGTTTGACTGCGCTCTGCCTTCACACCCGAGTCCTGGCTGCGAAGGGGCGTCACTATAGCCACCCTGGTGAGAGGATTCAAGCTCTTTGCTATACCTTAATTCACTCATAGTGCATGCAAAGGCATGTAACGTGAAGCATGACGGGTATATCACCAGGGTCCAAAGTGGTAGCATACCATGAATATTCTCCCCAACGACGATGAATGCGCATGTCTATACAGAACGAAATACCTGGTTACAACGAAGTAGGCCAGTTGCTCAATCAACAAGGTGTGGGACTGATTCCTGCGGAAATGCACGGGCTTATCGCGGGGATGCTTTGTGGCGGCAACAACGACAGCTCCTGGCAGCCGCTGTTGCATGATCTGACCAACGAAGGGCTGGCATTTGGCCATGAGCTCGCACAGGCGTTGCGCAGCATGCATGCCGCCACCAGCGACTCACTGGAAGATGACGGTTTCTTGTTCCAGCTTTATCTGCCAACTGGCGATGACGTTAGCGTGTTTGACCGTGCCGATGCGCTGGCAGGCTGGGTTAACCACTTTCTGCTGGGGCTTGGCGTCACGCAGCCAAAACTCGACAAAGTAACCGGCGAAACCGGTGAAGCGATTGACGATCTGCGTAACATCGCCTTGCTCGGTTATGACGAAGACGAAGATCAGGAAGAGCTGGAGATGTCGCTCGAAGAGATCATCGAATATGTGCGCGTTGCGGCGCTGCTGTGCCATGACACATTCACTCGCCCGCAGCCAACAGCGCCAGAAGTGCGTAAACCAACCCTGCATTAATCTTTTCCGCTCAGAGGAGGTGTCATGACACAGCTTGAGTTTCTCCGACGCCGTCAGGCGTTGCTGGCGCAAATGGCGCCAGCCAGCGCGGCGCTTATTTTCGCGGCGCCGGAAGCGACCCGCAGTGCCGACAGTGAATACCCGTATCGTCAGAACAGCGATTTTTGGTATTTCACCGGTTTTAATGAACCGGAAGCGGTACTGGTGCTGATTAAAAGTGATGATACCCATAACCACAGCGTCCTGTTTAACCGGATACGTGATAAAACGGCGGAAATCTGGTTTGGCCGCCGACTCGGGCAGGAGGCTGCGCCAGAAAAACTGGGGGTGGACAGAGCGCTGGCGTTTCCGGAAATAGGCAAGCATCTTTATCAATTGCTCAATGGTCTGGACGCGGTTTATCACGCCCAGGGCGAATACGCCTATGCCGATGAGATTGTCTTTGCCGCTCTGGACAAACTGCGTAAAGGTTCACGCCAGAATCTCACCGCGCCGGCCAGCGTGACCGACTGGCGACCCATCGTGCATGAAATGCGTCTGTTCAAGTCTGCCGAAGAAATCGATGTGATGCGTCGCGCCGGGGAGATTTCTGCGCTGGCGCATACCCGCGCCATGCAAACCTGTAAACCCGGGATGTTTGAATACCAGCTTGAAGGCGAAATCCACCACGAGTTCAACCGTCACGGCGCCCGTTTTCCGTCCTATAACACTATCGTCGGTGCCGGGGAGAACGGCTGTATTTTGCATTACACCGAAAATGAGAGCGTGATGCGTGATGGTGATCTGGTGCTGATTGATGCAGGTTGCGAATACATGGGTTATGCCGGCGATATTACCCGAACCTTTCCGGTAAACGGCAAATTCAGCCCGGCACAGCGTGAAGTTTATGACATTGTGCTGGAGTCACTGGAGACGGCCCTGCGCCTGTTTCGCCCCGGCACCTCGATTCAGGAAGTGAACGGTGAAGTGGTGCGCATCATGGTTACCGGGCTTGTGAAACTGGGCATTCTTAAGGGCGAGGTTGACGCGTTGGTTGCCGAGAATGCACATCGCCCCTTCTTTATGCATGGCCTGAGTCACTGGCTGGGGCTCGATGTCCATGATGTTGGCGTTTATGGCCAGGATCGCTCGCGTGTTCTTGAACCCGGAATGGTATTAACTGTCGAGCCGGGTCTCTATATTTCCCCTGATGCTGACGTACCGGAAGCCTATCGGGGCATAGGTATCCGCGTGGAAGATGACATTGTGATCACCGAAAACGGTAATGAGAACCTCACTGCCAGCGTCGTCAAAAAAGCTGACGACATCGAGGCGCTGATGGCAGCGGCACGTCGCTCATGAGTGTGATTATTGTTGGTGGCGGTATGGCGGGCGCGACGCTCGCACTGTCGATTTCGCATTTAACCGGTGGTCGCCTGCCTGTTCATCTTATCGAAGCGACCGAACCGAGTTCTCAGGACCATCCTGGCTTTGACGCGCGCGCTATCGCGCTGGCGGCGGGAACATGCCAGCAACTTGCGCGAGTAGGGATCTGGTCTCATATCGTTGAGAAAGCCACGCCGATTACGACCGTGCATGTCAGCGATCGCGGCCATGCCGGTTTCGTGACGCTTGATGCTGATGATTATCGCATTGAGGCTCTCGGCCAGGTTGTGGAACTACACGATGTAGGTACCCGTCTTTTTAGTCTTCTGAAAAAAGCGCCAGGCGTGACGCTCCATTGTCCGGCTCGGGTGAGCTTCTTCTCCAGAGATGAAGACCGCGTGGCGGTCGCACTGGAAAGCGGTGAGACGATTAACGGCACCCTGCTGGTCGCCGCTGATGGCTCCCGCTCTGCGCTGGGCGCGCAATGTGGTATCAGTTGGCAACAGGAACCCTATCAACAGGTTGCGGTAATTGCTAACGTTACAACCTCGGTAGCACATCAGGGGCGCGCGTTTGAGCGTTTTACCGCTCATGGCCCGCTGGCAATGCTGCCGATGTCACACGGACGTTGTTCGCTGGTATGGTGTCATCCGCTCGAAAAGCAGGAACACATCCTGAGCTGGAGTGATGAGACGTTCTGCCATGAGTTGCAAAAAGCCTTTGGCTGGCGACTGGGTCGAATTGTGCATGCAGGAACGCGTAACGCTTATCCTCTTTCTCTCTCCACTGCCTCTTCACCCATTTCACATCGCACGGTACTGGTTGGAAATGCCGCGCAGACCCTTCACCCGATTGCCGGGCAGGGCTTTAATCTGGGAATGCGCGACGTGATGAGCCTGGCCGAAACGCTGGCTGATGCCTGGGCGCAGCAGCAGGATGTTGGCGGTTATGGCGTGCTGACACGCTATCGCGATCGCCGCCATGACGATAAGTGCGCTACGATTGGCGTGACAGATGGGTTAGTACATCTTTTTGCAAATCGCTGGGCGCCGTTGGTTGTCGGGCGTAACGTCGGTTTGATGGCCATGGAATTATTTACCCCGGCGCGTGATGCGCTGGCGCAGCGTACTTTGGGCTGGGTGGCGCGTTAAGGTCTACAGGAGTTATTTGTGCAAAATGTTGATGTGGCAATTGTAGGCGGCGGCATGGTGGGACTGGCGCTGGCCTGTGGATTACAGGGCAGTGGCCTGCGAGTGGCGGTGCTGGAGCAGCATGCGCCCGTCCCCGTGAAAGAGGATGACCCTGCACAGCTGCGTGTATCGGCTATCAACGCCGCCAGTGAAAAACTGCTGACGCGCCTGGGCGTCTGGTCATCGATTACTGCCCATCGCGCCAGCTGTTATCACGGTATGGAAGTGTGGGATAAAGACAGCTTTGGCCGGATTGCCTTTGACGATCAAAGTATGGGCTACAGCCATCTCGGTCATATTATTGAAAACAGCGTCATTCATCAGGCGTTGTGGAACAAAGCTCATCAATGTTCGGATGTGTCAATCCTGGCGCCAGCAGAGCTGCAGCAGGTTGCCTGGGGCGAGAACGAAGCATTTCTTACTCTCAAAGATGGCAATATGTTAACCGCCCGGCTGGTCGTCGGGGCTGATGGAGCCAACTCATGGTTGCGCAACAAAGCCGATATTCCGCTGACATTCTGGGACTATAACCATCATGCGCTGGTGGCGACCATCCGTACCGATGAGCCTCATCAGGCTATCGCGCGGCAGGTTTTCCACGATGAAAGCATTCTCGCGTTTCTGCCACTGGCCGACCCGCACTTATGTTCAATCGTCTGGTCGCTGCCGCCTGAACGGGCAGCGCAAATGCAGCAGGCAAGCGAAGAGGACTTCAATCAGGCGCTGTGTGTCGCGTTTGATAATCGACTTGGGCTGTGCCGTGTAGAAAGCGAGCGACAGGTCTATCCGCTGACCGGACGCTACGCGCGTCATTTTGCCGGACATCGTCTGGCATTGATGGGCGATGCGGCGCATACCATCCATCCTCTTGCCGGACAGGGCGTTAACCTGGGCTTTATGGATGCGGCAGAACTGGTCAGTGAACTCAAGCGCCTGAACGCGCAGGGCAAAGATATTGGCCAGCATATGTATCTGCGTCGCTACGAACGCAGCCGTAAACACAGTGCTGTTCTGATGCTGGCCGGGATGCAGGGCTTCCGTGAATTATTTTCCGGTACTAACCCTGCGAAAAAGCTGTTCCGGGACATTGGCCTGAAACTGGCGGATACATTACCAGGGGTAAAACCCCAGCTGCTGCGTCAGGCGATGGGGCTGAATGACCTCCCTCAGTGGTTGCGTTAACTGCGTCACACTTTCCCTTCCCCCTGGCGGGAAGGGAAACCTTTCCTCATTTGAAAAATTCTAATTTCACGCCATTTTTCAGATTAGTTTTTCTCATCTCTCATTTTTTCACTGTCGGGAAAATTATCTCTTTTGTGGTGGTAAATATGGCTGATTGCGATAGTTACCGGGGTAGAGTAATTCTTTATGCGCCATTTTGCGCTTGAACGTGGCTAAATATTCTGTGGCGCTCTTTGCGAAAAATGGTCATAAGCTAATGTGATGACCCATTTTCTCTTATGGTTAAGCGTCGCTTTCGGTGATAAGTTCAGGCGAAAGAGAACGTTTGCGTCGGCGACCGGGATCGGTGTCGACGTCTTGTCGTGCGATGATTTTTTAACCGCTGACAACGTGAAAGCCCCGCTTATTCGACGAGGAAAAGATGGCCCAGCAGACTCCTTTGTATGAACAACACACGCTATGCGGCGCACGCATGGTGGATTTCCATGGCTGGATGATGCCGCTGCATTACGGATCGCAAATTGATGAGCATCACGCGGTGCGTACCGATGCGGGCATGTTCGATGTGTCGCATATGACGATTGTCGATTTACGCGGCAACCGTACCCGGGAATTCTTGCGCTACTTGCTGGCAAATGACGTAGCGAAGCTCACCAGGCCCGGCAAGGCGCTATACTCCGGAATGCTAAATGCATCGGGCGGAGTCATTGATGACCTCATCGTTTACTATTTTACCGAAGGTTTCTTCCGCCTCGTTGTAAACTCCGCCACCCGCGAAAAAGACCTCTCCTGGATTACCCAACACGCTGAACCTTATGCCATTGACATCACTGTCCGTGACGATCTGTCGCTGATTGCCGTCCAGGGGCCAAATGCGCAGGCCAAAGCCGCGACCCTGTTTACTGACCAACAGCGTCAGGCAGTAGAAGGCATGAAGCCATTCTTTGGCGTTGAGTCAGGTGATCTGTTTATCGCGACCACTGGCTATACGGGGGAGGTGGGTTATGAAATCGCACTGCCGAATGAACAGGCAGCGGATTTCTGGCAGAAGCTGGTACAGGCAGGTGTTAAGCCATGTGGCCTGGGCGCGCGCGATACGCTGCGCCTTGAAGCGGGCATGAACTTGTACGGTCAGGAAATGGACGAGGGCGTTTCGCCGCTCGCAGCCAATATGGGCTGGACCATTGCCTGGGAACCGGCGGACCGTGATTTTATCGGTCGCGAAGCGCTCGAATTACAGCGCGAGAAAGGTACCGAACAACTGGTCGGTCTGATCATGACCGAGAAAGGCGTGCTGCGTAACGAATTGCCGGTGCGGTTTACTGATGCCCAGGGTAACGCGTGTGAAGGCGTGATCACCAGTGGAACTTTCTCTCCGACGCTGGGCTACAGTATCGCACTGGCGCGTGTGCCTGCGGGCATTGGCGACACGGCGATCGTCCAGATCCGTAATCGTGAAATGCCGGTGAAAGTGACGAAACCTATTTTTGTACGCGCTGGCAAAGCCGTCGCGTGATTCATTCTTATTTGGAGATTTAGTGATGAGCAACGTACCTGCAGAACTGAAATACAGCAAAGAACACGAGTGGCTGCGTAAAGAAGCGGATGGCACGTACACCATCGGTATCACTGAACATGCGCAGGAATTATTGGGCGACATGGTGTTTGTTGACCTGCCAGAAGTGGGCGCAACTGTTGCCGCAGGCGATGATTGTGCCGTCGCTGAATCAGTAAAAGCGGCTTCCGATATTTATGCCCCGATCAGCGGTGAAATCGTTGCTGTTAACGAGGCTCTGGGCGATGCGCCGGAGCAGGTTAACAGCGAGCCCTATGGCGAAGGCTGGATTTTCAAAATTAAAGCCAGCGATGAATCGGAAGTTGATGCGCTGTTGAGTGCAACAGAATACGAAGCACTGTTAGAAGACGAGTAAATACGCGTCATCCTTCACGTTGCAGGCTCGTTGGCTTCGCCGCTTAACCCCAGCCACTTACTTTTGTACGTTCCTGGGGATTCACTGCCTCGCCGCTTCCTGCAACGCGAATGATTTAGCGTATTCAGGCAAGAAATCACGATTTCCAAATTGATTCACCGCACGTTTCAGGAACCATCGCTCATGACACAGACTTTAAGCCAGCTTGAAAACCGTGGCGCTTTCATTGAACGTCACATTGGGCCGGATGCTCAGCAACAGCAAGAGATGCTGAAAACGGTTGGCGCGGATTCGTTAAATGCACTGATTTCGCAGATCGTGCCAAAAGATATCCAGCTCGCCACGCCGCCGCAGGTGGGTGAAGCCACGACTGAATATGCCGCGCTGGCGGAGCTAAAAGCAATTGCCGGACGTAACAAGCGCTTTAAGTCTTACATTGGCATGGGCTACACCAACGTGCAGTTGCCGCCGGTGATCCTGCGCAATATGCTGGAAAACCCGGGCTGGTACACCGCCTACACCCCGTATCAGCCAGAAGTCTCCCAGGGCCGTCTGGAAGCGCTGCTGAACTTCCAGCAGGTAACACTGGATCTGACCGGCCTCGACATTGCCTCTGCTTCTCTGCTGGATGAAGCTACTGCCGCTGCCGAAGCGATGGCGATGGCAAAGCGCGTCAGCAAACTGAAAAATGCCAACCGTTTCTTTGTTGCCGCCGACATACATCCGCAAACGCTGGATGTGGTGCGCACCCGTGCCGAAACCTTTGGTTTTGACGTCATCGTGGATGATGCCAGCAAAGTGCTGGATCATCAGGATGTGTTTGGCGTGCTGTTGCAGCAGGTAGGCACGACTGGCGAAGTACACGACTACAGTGCGCTGATCGCCGAACTGAAAGCCCGGAAAATTGTGGTCAGCGTCGCCGCCGATTTTATGGCGCTGGTGCTGCTGACCGCGCCGGGTAAACAAGGGGCTGATATTGTCTTCGGTTCTGCGCAGCGCTTCGGCGTGCCGATGGGATACGGCGGCCCGCATGCGGCATTCTTTGCCGCCAAAGATGAATTCAAACGCTCCATGCCTGGCCGTATTATCGGCGTTTCAAAAGATGCGGCGGGCAATACCGCGCTGCGCATGGCGATGCAGACCCGCGAGCAGCATATTCGCCGCGAGAAAGCGAACTCCAACATTTGTACTTCTCAGGTGTTACTGGCCAATATAGCCAGCCTGTATGCCGTTTATCACGGGCCGGTTGGTCTGAAACGCATCGCGAATCGAATCCACCGTCTGGCCGACATTCTGGCTACCGGCCTGCAACAAAAAGGGTTGAAACTGCGTCACGCCCACTACTTCGATACTCTGTGCGTTGAAGTGGCCGACAAAGCCGCCGTGCTGGCACGCGCGCAAGTCGCGGAAATTAACCTGCGCAGCGATATTCTGAATGCCGTGGGTATCACGCTTGATGAAACCACTACCCGTGATGATGTACAGAAACTCTTTGCCGTGGTGCTGGGTGATGCGCAAGGACTGGATATCGACGCACTGGATAAAGAGGTGGCGCTTGACAGCCGTTCTGTGCCTGCCGCGATGTTGCGTGATGATGCTATCCTGAGCCACCCGGTCTTTAATCGCTATCACAGCGAAACTGAGATGATGCGCTACATGCACTCTCTGGAGCGCAAAGATCTGGCGCTCAACCAGGCGATGATCCCGCTGGGCTCCTGTACCATGAAGCTGAACGCCGCAGCGGAAATGATCCCAATCACCTGGCCTGAATTCGCAGAACTGCATCCGTTCTGTCCGCCAGAGCAAGCCGAAGGCTACCATCACATGATCGCTCAGCTTTCCGACTGGCTGGTGAAACTGACGGGTTACGATGCCCTTTGTATGCAGCCGAACTCTGGCGCGCAGGGGGAATATGCAGGCCTGCTGGCGATTCGTCACTATCATGAGAGCCGTAATGAAGGCCATCGTGATATCTGCCTGATCCCGGCGTCTGCGCACGGGACCAACCCGGCGTCAGCACAGATGGCAGGTATGCAGGTGGTGGTTGTTGCCTGTGATAAGAACGGCAACATCGATCTGGCCGATCTGCGCGCGAAAGCGGAACAACATGCGGCAAACCTCTCTTGCATCATGGTGACCTACCCATCCACTCACGGTGTTTACGAAGAGACTATCCGTGAAGTATGCGAAATTGTGCACCAATTTGGCGGGCAGGTTTACCTCGACGGCGCGAATATGAACGCACAGGTGGGAGTTACCTCACCGGGCTTTATCGGCGCTGATGTGTCGCATCTCAACCTGCATAAAACCTTCTGTATTCCGCACGGCGGCGGCGGTCCTGGTATGGGGCCGATTGGTGTGAAAGCGCATCTGGCGCCGTTTGTACCCGGTCACAGCGTGGTACAGATTGAAGGCATGCTGACCCGACAGGGCGCGGTATCCGCCGCTCCGTTTGGCAGCGCGTCGATTTTGCCAATCAGCTGGATGTACATCCGTATGATGGGGGCCGAAGGGCTGAAACAGGCAAGCCAGGTGGCAATTCTGAATGCTAACTACATTGCCAGCCGTCTGAAAGATGCATTCCCGGTTCTTTATACTGGTCGTGATGGTCGGGTGGCGCATGAATGTATTCTCGACATTCGTCCGCTGAAAGAAGAGACCGGTATTAGCGAACTGGATATTGCGAAGCGCCTGATTGATTACGGTTTCCATGCGCCGACCATGTCCTTCCCGGTCGCGGGTACGCTGATGGTTGAGCCGACCGAGTCTGAAAGCAAAGCCGAACTGGATCGCTTTATTGACGCTATGCTGGCCATACGTGGCGAAATCAACCGCGTAAAAGCGGGCGAATGGCCGCTTACCGATAACCCTCTGGTGAATGCACCGCATACGCAGAACGAGCTGGTAGCCGAGTGGCATCACGGTTATACCCGTGAGCAGGCTGTCTTCCCGGCGGGTGTAGCGAACAAGTACTGGCCAACGGTGAAACGTCTTGATGATGTTTACGGCGACCGTAACCTGTTCTGCTCCTGCGTACCGATGAGCGAATATCAGTAATTAGCGCTACGCTTTTACAGGCCGGGTGACGTTCGCGTTGCCCGGCCTTTTTATTAGGGGGAATGCAGATTGGCAATTGCACTTGTCACTGGCGGTAGCCGGGGAATAGGGAAGGCGACAGCGTTATTGCTGGGCGCAGAAGGGTATACGGTCGCGGTCAATTATCAGCACAATGTGCAGGCCGCGCAGTCTGTGGTGGAGACTATTATTGCGGCGGGCGGGAAAGCGTTCGCGATACAGGCAGATATCGGTGAAGAAGCGCAGGTCGTGGCGATGTTTGCACGTATTGATGAGGCGGGTGAACCGCTGACTGCGCTGGTAAATAACGCCGGAATCTTGTTTACCCAGAGTCGTGTGGAAGCGATGACGGCGGAGCGCATTAATCAGGTTCTGCAGACTAACGTAACGGGCACCTTTCTCTGCTGCCGGGAGGCTATCAAGCGTATGGCGCTGCCTGATGGTGGAAAAGGCGGGGCTATAGTTAATGTCTCTTCAGCGGGGGCACGGCTCGGTTCGCCTGGCGAGTATGTTGATTATGCGGCCTCGAAGGGGGCAATGGATACGCTTACCACGGGCTTATCGGTGGAAGTCGCGGCGCAAGGGATTCGGGTTAACAGCGTTCGGCCGGGGTTTATCTATACGGAAATGCATGCCTCTGGCGGTGAACCCGGGCGGGTCGATAGGGTGAAGTCCGCACTGCCGATGCAGCGTGGCGGTCAGCCAGAAGAGGTGGCTCAGGCGATTGTCTGGCTGCTGAGCGATAAGGCGTCTTATGTAACCGGAAGTTTTATCGAGCTGGCGGGGGGCAAGTAGTGCCGGTTTATCCCCTCACCCCGTAGGGGCGAGGGGAACTCAACTTAAATATTCTCGCCGTTGCTGGCGATCACTTCTTTATACCAGTTAAAACTCTTCTTACGGGAACGGGACATGTCGCCGGTGCCGTCATCATGTTTATTCACGTAGATAAAGCCGTAGCGTTTGCTGTACTGGCCGGTGGTAAAAGAGACACAGTCGATACAGCCCCACGGGGTGTAACCCATCAGGTCAACGCCATCATACGTCACCGCTTCAACCATCTCTTTTACGTGAGCACGCAGATAATCGATACGATAATCGTCAATAATGCTGCCGTCTTCCTCTACTTTGTCATATGCACCAAAGCCGTTTTCAACAATAAACAGCGGCTTCTGATAACGTTCATACAGTTCGCACAGCGCATAACGTAGGCCTACCGGATCAATCTGCCAGCCCCAGTCGGACGCTTTTACGTGCGGGTTCGGTACGCTGCCCTGGAAGCCGGAAATGGCATCACCGGTGCCGCCTTCGGCTTTTACCGCATTGGTCATGTAGTAGCTAAAGCCGAGATAGTCACAGGTTCCTTCACGCAGAGCCTGCTCGTCGCCCGCTTCCATTTTGATGTTGAAACCGCGGCGTTCCCATTCGTTTAACACATAAGACGGGTAGTAACCACGCAACTGGACGTCGGTAAAGACATAGCGCTCACGCATGGATTCCTGCGCAAACATCACATCTTCTGGCTTACAGGAGAACGGGTACAGTGGCACCATGGCCAGCATGCAGCCGATTTTCATTTCCGGATTGATGCGGTGACCGATTTTCACCGCCAGCGCGCTGGCCACGAACTGATGGTGCAGTACCTGGTACATGGTCTCTTCCGGGTTTTCATGATCGGTATAGACCACACCGGAACAGCAGTAGCCAAACAGCGGCGCACGCCAGTTACGCTGGTTATTGATTTCGTTGAAGGTCATCCAGTATTTCACCTTCGCTTTGTAGCGTTCAAACACCACTTCGGCGAAGCGAACAAAGAAATCCACGACCTTACGGTTGGTCCAGCCGCCGTATTCCTGCACCAGGTGCAGCGGCATTTCGAAGTGGGACAGGGTGATGACAGGTTCGATGTTATATTTGAGCAGCTCGTCAAACATATCATCATAGAATTTCAGGCCTTCTTCGTTAGGCTGCAGTTCGTCGCCTTTCGGAAAGATGCGTGTCCAGGCGATAGAGGTACGGAAGCATTTGAAGCCCATTTCAGCGAAGAGTTTAATGTCTTCTTTGTAGTGACCGTAAAAATCGACCGCTTCATGGTTCGGGTAGTATTTTCCTTCGATGACCTGGCGGGTGATTTCGCGTGGAACGCCGTGCGCGCCACCGGTGAGTACATCACAAATGCTTGGGCCTTTTCCACCCTGATTCCAGCCCCCTTCAACCTGATGTGCAGCAACGGCGCCGCCCCATAAAAAGTCTTTTGGTAAGGTCAATTTTTTCATCGTCATTACTCTCGCCCTGGTAATAAAATCTGCGCTCGAGTCTAGCAAAGGGAATAAAAATGTCACGATATAACAAATTACCCTCCTGGTGATTTGTTACTTCAATAAAACAATATGTTTTTTTATGCTATTTTCTTCGCCAGTTTCCGGCCTAGTGATTCCAGAATATAGATCACCGGAATTTGTGTCGTAATATCGTAAACGCCGGCAATGCGTGTTTGGGGTACATGCCAGGAAAGATTAAAATCCGCCAGTTTTGCCAGTCGCGAATGCTCATGGCTGGTGATAGTCAGGACTTTGCAGTGATGGAGGCTGAACTGGCTGGCAAAACGCAGAATCTCCTCGGTTTCTCCGGAGACAGACAATACAATAGCCAGCGCATTTCTTGCCATGTCATTGGTGACCGGAAAATAAGGATCGTCAATATGATTACTGAATTTCCCGACGTTGGAAAAGAAGCGTGCGCCATATTTTGCCAGAGCGCCGGATGTCCCCGCGCCAACAAATATAATACGCTCTGACGATAATATAATGTCGACCGCTTTATCTAATAAAGTGTCAAACTCATCGTTATTCACACTTTTAAAAAAGCTGATAATTTCACTGGCGCCAAAATTAGCCTGCTGGGGCTCGTTTTGTTCTAAATATAATTTAAAGCGGACGCGAAATTCTGAATAGCCTTCACATTGCAGCTTGCGGCAGAAACGCAGCACCGTGGTGGTTGACACCCCAGCTCCGTCGGCCAGTTCGCGGATGGTCATATACATCACTTTGTCACGATTTTTGACGACATAGTTGTAGACCATCATCTCAAGATTGTTGAGACTGGCGATAGCGGCGTGGGAGAACATACTCACAGTGTCAACGACTCACTTATCAGATTTATCATCAGGGAATAATAACATGCAGCCGAACGACATCACTTTTTTTCAGCGCTTTCAGGACGACATTCTGGCGGGGCGCAAAACAATTACTATCCGTAATGAAAGTGAATCGCACTTTCGCGCCGGGGATATCTTGCGCGTGGGACGTTACGAAGATGATGTTTATTTTTGCACCATAGAGGTGATTGGTACGTCAGCGACCACCCTTGACGGCCTGACAGAAGAACATGCGCAGCAGGAAAACATGTCCCTGGCTGAACTCAAAGCTGTCATTGCCGCTATCTATCCCGGACAGAATCAGTTTTATGTGATTGATTTCAGGGTCCTGTAAAAAAACAGTAACACCTGTTAGTTAAAAATTAATTTTAACTTATTGATATTTATCTATTCATATAAATATCATGATTTATTTAAGCGAACAGGTGTGCACTGGAATCATTCTCAGTTACTCTATAGTCGCGACGTTTTATTTTCAGTACCCGGAGTTAACTATGGTGGATAAACCATTCATCAAACAGGGATACACGCTGGCTGAGGAAATAGCCAACAGCATCAGCCATGGCATCGGGCTGGTGTTTGGTATTGTAGGACTGGTGCTTCTGCTGGTGCAGGCCGTTGACAGTAATGCCAGCACGCTGGCGATCACCAGCTATAGTCTCTACGGCGGCAGCATGATTTTGCTGTTTCTCGCCTCCACGCTTTATCACGCTATACCGCATCAGCGGGCAAAAGTGTGGCTTAAGAAATTCGACCATTGCGCAATCTATCTACTGATTGCCGGAACCTATACGCCTTTTCTGCTGGTGGGGCTGGATTCGCCGCTGGCAAGGGGATTGATGATTGTTATCTGGGGCCTTGCACTGCTGGGCATCCTGTTCAAGTTGACCATTGCTCACCGTTTCAAAATGCTATCGCTGGTGACCTATCTGACCATGGGCTGGCTTTCACTGATTGTGGTTTATCAACTGGCGATCAAGCTGGCGGTTGGCGGAGTAACATTACTGGCGGCAGGTGGGGTGGTTTACTCACTGGGCGTGATATTTTACGTCTGTAAGCGTATTCCCTATAACCACGCTATCTGGCACGGCTTTGTGCTGGGTGGCAGTGTGTGCCACTTTCTGGCGATTTATCTGTACGTTGGGCAGATTTAAACGCTGACATGTTAGAGGAAAACGCCCCGGCGGCGCTACGCTTGTCGGGGCTACGGGGTTATGCCACATAGCGGCTCTAAACCAGGCTGTCTGTGGTTCGCTAGCCCGGACAAAACGTAGCATCGCCCCGGGGGAGCGCGTCAGCGCTCCAGCCCGGAAACGGTAACTTAGCTCTCTTCCAGCGAATAGGGCAGTGGCTCAATTGCCAGAGTATTCGCATCATCGCGTACGCGAAATACGCTATCTGGCTCCATATCGTTGTTCATCACCGTCTGAACCAGCAGTTTGCCGTCATCCAGTTGCACCGCAGCCAATACCGTGCCGGTGCGACGCCAGTTTTCACCCATCTTAAGTTCCAGATCTTCACCAGCTTCCGGCACCCGGCTGGCTTTCCCCGCCAGATACCACAGTGCACGCTTGTTCGCGCCACGGAATTTCGCACGGGCGACCATCTCCTGCCCGGTGTAGCATCCTTTCTTGAAACTGATGCCGCCCAGCGCCTGAATGTTTGTGGCCTGGGGAATAAATTGCGCGCTATTGACGGTGTCAATGACAGGGAGGCCCGCTTCGATATTGAGCGCCAGCCACTGCTGGCTGTTGTTCAGTTGTGCTTCGCCACGCAGGGCTTCTGTTACTTTTTCTGCGGTGGCGACATCGGTCACCAGTAAAAAACGTTCCGCCGGATGGGCAAACCAGAGAAGCGTGGTTTCACCATCACGCACCAGCTGTTTATCTGCGTCCGGCAGGGCTGAAAACAGATTTGCAAGCGCGGCGCGAGACTGGAACCCGGCAATACCAAGCAGCACATGTTCATTGTCTGCTTCGATGGTAACTTTGGAGAAGACAGCATACTTTTTCAATTCTTTAAGCTGTGCGTCTGCAACGCTGCGGCGTAAAATCCAGCTAAAACCCTCGGCGGTACGGAACAGACGCAGATTGCTCCACATTTTGCCTTTCGCATCGCAATGCGCAGCCAGCAGATGCTGGTCGTCAGTCAGTTTCGCCACATCGGCTGTCACCTGGCCTTGCAGGTATTTCTCACTGTCTGCGCCCTTGATAGTTGCCAGCGACCAGTCATCGAGAGTCATAAGCGTCAGCGGCAAACGCGCTGATGCGGTCGGCTGGCGCGGAGGAAACGGAGTAAAAGCCATAGTATTGTCCTGATTAGCCTGATGCGTTTTATCACCTAATGGTAAAAGAGCCGTTGCCCAATGCAAGCGATAAAAACAGGCGATTTGTGCCTTATAACGAGTATGGGTAAAGCCACGCAAAATGGTCGTAATAGTTGCAATTGATGGGATTTATTCTGGAAGTCTCCTCGTAAATATAAATATTCCGCCGATGGATGATTAAAAACACGTTACAATGGCAGCCCATCGTGGCTATGCAGGTTTCAGAACATGGATATTAACAACAAAGCCCGTATTCATTGGGCATGTCGACGTGGAATGCGTGAGCTGGATATTTCCATCATGCCTTTCTTTGAACATGAATATGATTCGCTGAGTGATGATGACAAACGCGTGTTTGTGCGTCTTCTGCAGAGCGATGACCCGGATTTATTTAACTGGTTGATGAATCACGGCAAGCCTCAGGATGAGGAGTTGCAGCGAATGATCCAGTTAATTCAGACACGGAATCGGGAACGTGGTCCTGTGGCAATCTGATATACGCGTCTCCTGGCGCTCACAATGGCTCTCACTTTTACTCCATGGCTTGATGGCGGCATTTGTATTGCTGTTGCCCTGGCCGTTGAGCTATACGCCGCTTTGGCTAATGCTTTTGTCACTGGTGGTGTTCGACAGCGTAAGGAGTCAGCGCCGCATTAATGCCTGTCAGGGGGAGATCAAACTGCTGATGGATGCGCGTTTGCGCTGGCAAGGCGTAGAATGGGAAATCGTCGGAACACCATGGATGCTGAATATTGGTGTGGTTCTGCGTTTGCGTCGGGAAAAAGATGGTCGCCGACAGCATTTGTGGCTGGCGGCAGACAGCATGGATGCGCAAGAGTGGCGTGATTTACGCCGACTGATTTCGCAACAATCGGCGCAACGCCAGCACTAAGCTCAGGCGAACTGTCCGGCCATTTCTACCAGAATCTGTTCGCACCAGTTCTGAATACGTTCATCGCTCAGGTCATATTGGTTGGTTTCATCCAGCGCGAGACCTACAAACAGCTGACCATCAGCTATGATCGGTTTGGTGCTGGTGAATTCGTAGCCTTCTGTTGGCCAGTAACCAATGAATTTTACTCCGCGCGGGGCCAGCTTATCGTGAAGCATTCCGAGCGCGTCGAGGAACCACTCGCCGTAGCCGAGCTGGTCGCCCATACCGTACAGTGCGACAATTTTTCCGTCGAGATTGAGTGTGTCGAGCTGATCCCAGATGGCTTCCCAGTCTTCCTGCAATTCGCCAAAGTCCCAGGTGGGAATGCCAAGAATCAGAGCGTCGTACTGCTCCATTAACGCGGGAGTGTCGTCTTTCAGGTTGTGTAACGTCACCAGTTCCGGGCCGATAATATCGCGGATTTTTTCTGCCGCCATTTCGGTGTAGCAGGTACTGGAACCATAAAACAGGCCGATGTTCATAACGTAAACGTCTCAATTCCGGATGTGTCTTTGCGAGCAGTGTACCAGAATCATACCGCAATCAGGCATAATGCAAGGATTCGAGGCAAGGAGGAGCACAGGTGGAACAAGATTTCGCACGTATCGAACAATTTCTTGATGCCCTCTGGCTTGAGCGAAACCTGGCGGAAAACACCCTTAGTGCGTATCGCCGTGATTTGCAGGGCCTTGTGGAATGGCTACATCATCAGGGGCTGTCGCTCGAAAGCGCGCAGGCAGATGATTTGCAAAACCTTCTGGCGCAAAGAATGGACGGTGGCTATAAAGCAACGAGTTCAGCACGATTGCTCAGCGCCATGCGTCGTTTTTTTCAGCATCTCTACAGGGAGAAGTTTCGTCAGGACGATCCCAGTGCATTACTCGCTTCGCCGAAACTGCCGCAGCGCCTTCCGAAAGATCTCAGTGAAGCGCAGGTTGAGCGGCTATTAGCATCGCCGTGCATTGACCAGCCGCTGGAGTTACGCGATAAAGCGATGCTGGAACTGCTTTATGCTACCGGGCTTCGTGTCTCAGAACTGGTTGGGCTGATGATGAGCGACATTAGCTTGCGCCAGGGCGTTGTGCGTGTCATCGGTAAAGGTAATAAAGAACGTCTTGTTCCGCTGGGAGAAGAAGCGGTGTACTGGGTGGAAAACTATCTGGAACATGGGCGCCCCTGGCTGTTGAATGGCGTATCGATTGACGTACTGTTTCCGAGCCAGCGTGCTCAACAGATGACACGGCAAACATTCTGGCATCGCATCAAGCATTATGCGCAACTGGCTGGCATCGACAGCGAAAAACTCTCGCCGCACGTTTTGCGTCATGCCTTTGCTACCCATTTACTGAATCACGGTGCAGACTTACGTGTGGTTCAGATGTTGCTTGGCCACAGCGATCTCTCCACAACCCAGATTTATACGCATGTCGCGACGGAGCGGCTGCGACAGCTTCATCAGCAACATCACCCGCGGGCGTGATAGTTGTTTTTTAAAGGATACGTTATGAAAAAAGGTTTTATCATGTTCACCCTGCTGGCGGCGGCGCTGACTGGCACGGCACGTGCCGACGATGCCGCTATCAAGCAATCGCTGGCAAAATTGGGTGTACAGAGTTCCGATATTCAGCCTGCGCCTGTTGCCGGAATGAAAACAGTGCTGACCAATAGCGGCGTGCTGTATGTCACTGATGACGGCAAACATATCATTCAGGGGCCCATGTACGACGTGAGCGGCGCCCAGCCGGTAAATGTCACCAACCAGTTACTGATGACGCATCTCAATGCTCTGGAAAAAGAGATGATTGTCTATAAAGCGCCACAGGAAAAGCATGTGATCACCGTATTCACGGACATCACCTGCGGCTACTGCCACAAACTGCATGAAGAGATGGCAGACTATAACGCGCTGGGTATCACCGTGCGTTACCTGGCTTTCCCGCGCCAGGGGCTGCAGAGTCAGGCCGGGCAGGATATGAAAGCCATCTGGTGCGCAAAAGACCGTAACAAAGCCTTTAATGACGCGATGGCCGGCAAGGGTGTTAAGCCAGCCAGTTGCGATCTTGATATCGCCGATCACTATGCACTTGGCGTGCAGTTTGGCGTGAACGGTACGCCAGCCATTGTGTTAAACGATGGTTCCGTTGTACCAGGATATCAGGGGCCGAAAGAGATGAAAGCTTTCCTCGATCAACATCAAAAACAGACTGGCGGTAAGTAATTCACGTGAAAGCCGAAATTCGACTTCGCCGCCGCGAAGTAAACGACGCGGCGGATTTACCTGCCGATCTTCCCCCACTTCTGCGTCGTCTTTATGCCAGTCGCGGTGTTTGCAGCGCGGCGGATCTGGAGCGCGGGGTGAAAGGCATGCTGCCCTGGCAGCGGCTGCATGGTATTGATAAAGCGGTAGAGATTCTCTATAACGCCTTGCGCGAAGGGTTGCGCATTGTGGTTGTCGGTGATTTTGACGCCGATGGTGCAACCAGTACCGCGCTGAGCGTTCTGGCCTTACGCGCACTGGGCGGCAATAACATCGCCTATCTGGTGCCGAACCGTTTTGAAGACGGTTATGGGTTAAGTCCCGAGGTCGTCGATCAGGCGCACGCGCGCGGCGCGCAACTGATCCTGACCGTGGACAACGGTATCTCGTCACATGCCGGAGTTGAATGGGCTCATGCGCTGGGTATTCCGGTGGTGGTAACCGACCACCATCTTCCCGGCGAAACCCTGCCCAATGCCGAAGCCATCATTAACCCGAACCTGCGCGAGTGCGATTTTCCCTCGAAGTCGCTTGCGGGAGTGGGCGTGGCCTTCTATCTGATGCTGGCATTGCGAACTTTTTTACGTGACAAAGGCTGGTTCGATGAGCGTGGGCTGGCGATCCCTAACCTGGCGGAACTGCTTGATTTAGTGGCCTTAGGCACCGTTGCGGATGTCGTGCCGTTGGATGCCAACAACCGCATTCTGACCTGGCAGGGCTTAAGCCGCATTCGTGCCGGGAAATGCCGTCCTGGCATCAAAGCGCTACTCGAAGTTGCTAATCGCGATGCGCAGAAACTGGCGGCCAGCGACTTAGGCTTTGCGCTTGGCCCACGTCTGAATGCCGCTGGGCGTCTGGATGATATGTCAGTTGGCGTGGCGCTGTTGCTCAGTGACAATCTCGGCGAAGCACGTGTGCTGGCCAGCGAACTTGATGCGCTAAACCAGACGCGCAAAGAGATTGAGCAGGGTATGCAGGCAGAAGCGTTGACGCTGTGCGAAAAACTGGAACGTAGCCGGGATACGCTACCGGGCGGTCTGGCTATGTACCATCCCGAATGGCACCAGGGAGTAGTCGGTATTCTGGCGTCGCGCATTAAAGAACGCTTCCACCGTCCGGTTATCGCTTTTGCGCCTGCCGGAGATGGCACTTTAAAAGGCTCAGGACGTTCAATCCAGGGGCTTCACATGCGCGATGCACTGGAGCGTCTGGATACGCTTCACCCTGGGCTGATGATCAAGTTCGGTGGTCATGCGATGGCGGCGGGGCTGTCGCTGGAGGAGGCGCGGTTTGAGGAGTTCCAGCGCTACTTTGGCGAACTGGTCACCGAGTGGCTGGATCCGGCACTGTTGCAAGGTGAAATCGTCTCTGATGGCCTGTTAAAACCGGATGAAATGACCCTTGATACAGCTGAAATGTTGCGCGATGCCGGGCCCTGGGGGCAGATGTTCCCGGAACCGCTGTTTGATGGCGAATTTCGCCTTTTGCAACAACGGCTGGTAGGGGAGCGCCATCTCAAAGTGATGGTCGAACCGGTCGGCGGAGGCCCCCTGCTTGACGGTATTGCCTTTAATGTTGATACCACCTGCTGGCCCGATAACGGCGTGCGCGTCGTCAATATCGCTTATAAACTGGATGTGAATGAGTATCGCGGCAATCGCAGTGTGCAATTAATCATTGATCACCTGTGGCCAATTTAACGCCAGTATTCTCTACTAATAAGGGCTGAAATCCGGTAAAATTCCGCCCTTATGACCGCATTTTGACAAGTCCATCTAAAGAAATCAGACCATGTTTGAAATTAACCCGGTAAAAAATCGCATTCAGGACCTCACGGAGCGCTCCGACGTTCTTAGGGGGTATCTTTGACTATAACGCTAAGAAAGAGCGTCTGGAAGAAGTAAACGCCGAGCTGGAACAGCCGGATGTCTGGAACGAACCTGAACGCGCACAAGCGCTGGGTAAAGAGCGTTCCTCCCTCGAAGCCATTGTTGATACACTCGACCAAATGAGTCAGGGGCTGGAAGATGTTTCCGGTCTGCTGGAACTGGCTGTCGAAGCTGACGACGAAGAAACCTTCAACGAAGCCGTTGCTGAACTCGATGCTCTGGAAGAAAAACTGGCACAGCTCGAATTCCGCCGTATGTTCTCTGGTGAATACGACAACGCCGACTGCTACCTGGATATTCAGGCCGGTTCCGGCGGCACCGAGGCACAGGACTGGGCGAGTATGCTGGAGCGCATGTATCTGCGCTGGGCAGAAGCGCGTGGCTTTAAGACTGAAATCATCGAAGAATCCGAAGGTGAAGTGGCGGGTATCAAATCCGTTACGATCAAGATTTCCGGTGATTACGCCTATGGCTGGCTGCGTACCGAAACCGGCGTTCACCGCCTGGTGCGTAAGAGCCCGTTCGATTCCGGCGGCCGTCGCCACACGTCATTCAGTTCGGCGTTCGTTTACCCGGAAGTGGATGACGATATTGATATCGAAATCAACCCGGCGGATCTGCGTATCGATGTGTATCGCGCATCTGGCGCGGGCGGTCAGCACGTTAACCGTACGGAATCCGCGGTGCGTATTACCCACATTCCAACCGGGCTGGTGACGCAGTGCCAGAACGACCGCTCCCAGCACAAGAACAAAGACCAGGCCATGAAGCAGATGAAAGCGAAGCTTTATGAGCTGGAAATGCAGAAGAAGAATGCCGAAAAACAGGCGATGGAAGACAACAAATCCGACATCGGCTGGGGTAGCCAGATTCGTTCTTACGTCCTTGATGACTCCCGCATTAAAGACCTGCGCACCGGGGTTGAAACCCGTAACACGCAGGCGGTGCTGGATGGCAGCCTGGATCAATTTATCGAAGCAAGTTTGAAAGCAGGGTTATGAGGAACCAACATGTCTGAACAACAAGCACAGGGCGCTGACGCGGCAGTCGATCTTAATAATGAACTGAAAACTCGCCGCGAAAAGCTGGCATTGCTGCGTGAGCAAGGCGTGCCGTTCCCGAACGATTTTCGTCGCGACCACACCTCAGACCATCTGCACGCTGACTTCGATGCAAAAGAAAACGAAGAGCTGGAAGCACTGAACATTGAAGTGGCCGTTGCGGGTCGTATGATGACCCGTCGCATCATGGGTAAAGCGTCTTTCGTCACCCTCCAGGATGTTGGTGGTCGTATTCAGTTGTACGTTGCTCGTGATGATCTGCCGGAAGGTGTTTACAACGAACAGTTTAAAAAATGGGACCTGGGCGATATCCTGGGCGCGAAAGGCAAGCTGTTCAAAACCAAAACCGGCGAGCTGTCCATTCACTGTACTGAACTGCGTCTGTTGACCAAAGCCCTGCGCCCGCTGCCGGACAAATTCCACGGCCTGCAGGATCAGGAAGCGCGCTATCGTCAGCGCTATCTGGATCTGATCTCTAACGAAGATTCCCGCAACACATTTAAAGTGCGTTCCAAAATCATGGCCGGTATTCGCCAGTTCATGGTGAATCGCGACTTTATGGAAGTGGAAACCCCGATGATGCAGGTGATTCCTGGTGGTGCGTCTGCGCGTCCCTTTATCACCCACCACAACGCACTGGATCTGGACATGTACCTGCGTATCGCGCCGGAACTGTATCTGAAACGTCTGGTGGTTGGCGGCTTCGATCGCGTGTTCGAAATCAACCGTAACTTCCGTAACGAAGGTATCTCCGTTCGCCACAACCCTGAGTTCACCATGATGGAACTCTACATGGCATACGCAGATTACAAAGATCTGATCGAACTGACCGAATCCCTGTTCCGTACTCTGGCGCAGGATATTCTGGGTAAAACCGAAGTGCCTTACGGCGACGAAGTGTTCGATTTCGGTAAACCGTTCGAAAAACTGACCATGCGCGAAGCGATTCAGAAATACCGTCCGGAGACGAATATGGCGGACCTGGACAACTTCGACTCAGCGAAAGCTATTGCAGAAAGCATTGGCATTAAAGTTGAGAAAAGCTGGGGCCTGGGCCGTATTGTGACCGAGATCTTCGAAGAAGTGGCCGAAGCACACCTGATTCAGCCTACCTTCATCACCGAATATCCGGCTGAGGTGTCTCCGCTGGCGCGTCGTAACGATGTGAACCCGGAAATCACCGATCGCTTCGAGTTCTTTATCGGTGGACGTGAAATCGGTAACGGCTTTAGTGAACTGAACGATGCTGAAGATCAGGCACAACGCTTCCAGGATCAGGTTAACGCGAAGGATGCGGGCGATGACGAAGCGATGTTCTATGACGAAGACTATGTGACCGCGCTGGAGCATGGTTTGCCGCCGACTGCGGGTCTGGGTATTGGTATCGACCGTATGGTTATGCTGTTTACTAATAGCCACACCATCCGCGACGTGATTCTGTTCCCGGCGATGCGTCCGGTTAAATAAGTCGTTAAGACATGAAAAAAGCCCCGGTGTGCAAACACGGGGCTTTTTTATTGCCTGACGCTGGCGGCAAACTCTCTGAGTTGCTCGTTGGCGTTATCTGCTTCCAGCACCATCCACGGACTAAATGCCCAGGGGGTTGCAACCAGAGAGAGGAAGAGGGCATCAAGTTTAACCCAATGATAATCCATAACCTCATCGGTATTGATTCGCAATGGCGTAATGATTTGTGCAGCAAACACGGGGCAAATTTCGTTTTCGACAATCCCGGACGGATCGGTCTCGCGATAACGGAAACCCGGCGCAATAGAGGTAATATCGATAATATCCACACCCACTTCATAGCGGCAGCGGCGAACCATGGCCTGTTCAAGCGTTTCTCCCTGCTGTGGGTGTCCACAGACGGAGTTGGTCCACACGCCCGGCCAGGCTTTTTTGCTCATGGCCCGACGGGTGACCAGACATTCACCGCGTGAATTGAAAAGCCAGGAAGAGAAGGCGAGATGTAGCGGGGTGTTATGGTGATGAGCGGTATATTTTTCTTCCATGCCGATGGGTGAGCCGTGCTCATCCAGTAAAATGACATGTTCTTGCATGCTTATGATATCTCCGGATCGACATAAAACCGTATGACGCGACGGCAGTGTGACTACGGCGCAACTCCGTAGCCGGACCGGTGGCGTCGCGCCAACGGTTAAACATTATACCCGTTCTCAGGCAAACAGTTTGGCCCAGAGGGCGGAAAAGGGCATTACCAGCAAAAGGCCGGGTAGCATATTGGCAACCGGAAACGGTTTTATATTGCAGATACGCAATCCTGTGACCATAAAGTGACTACCTGAAACCAGAGAAATTATTGCTCACGGCTACCCCTTTATCGTCAGTGAGCGGTAAGTGGTTGGCATCCCGGTGTTGGCTGCCTAGAATAAGGGGTCATTCATTTTTTCAGAGGATCTGTTTTGCGTGCAGGAAGCCTGACAAGAAACCCACTTCACATTGTTATTTGCCTGGCCGTGGCGTTATTGCTGGCGGGGTGTGCTGGCAGCAAATCGTCTGAGAGCGGCAATGTTTACACAGTAAAACGTGGGGACACACTATATAAAATTTCGCGCCAGACTGGCACCAGCGTGAATGACCTTGCCCGGCTTAACGGGATTTCCCCGCCGTACACCATTGAGGTCGGTCAACGTCTGAAACTGAACGGCTCGTCGAAATCGTCCTCTGCAAAAGGCGGCACCCAAACGGCTAAAGTCGTGCCTTCATCGGCTGTGCCGCTCTCTTCCTGGCCCCCCGTTGGGCAGCGCTGCTGGCGTTGGCCGACCACTGGCAAGGTGATCAGACCCTATTCCACATCCGAAGGCGGGAATAAAGGGATTGATATTGCAGGTTCTCGCGGGCAGGCGGTTTACGCAGCCGGAGCAGGGAAGGTGGTCTATGCCGGGAACCAGCTGCGCGGTTATGGCAACCTGATCATGATTAAGCACAGCGATGAGTACATCACGGCTTATGCGCACAACGACACTATCCTTGTTAACAACGGGCAGAGTGTGAAGATTGGGCAAAAAATTGCCACGATGGGCAGCACTGATGCAGACGGAGTGCAGTTGCACTTCCAGATTCGCTATAAGGCAACGGCTATCGATCCGTTGCGTTATCTGCCACCACAGGGTAACCCGCCGAAGTGTTAAGATTAGCGCTAAGCGATTAATTTATGGTCAGTTAGTCGTTTAGCGTCTTGCCAGTCGGTGTTTAAGGTTTATAATGCCTGTCACACCACAAGGCGGGTGTAGTTCAATGGTAGAACGAGAGCTTCCCAAGCTCTATACGAGGGTTCGATTCCCTTCGCCCGCTCCAAGCCAATGATAAATAAGCATATTGTTATTTATCAGCTAGTTACTTTACCCCGCTAATGCAGGTACAGCCGTAACTACACATTGCACAATCGCCGCGCCTGTCGCGTGGTTGGTGTGTGGTGGTCGGGAGCATATCACCGCGCTGGCGGTAGTTTCAACGTTCGCACCGCGATAGCCCAACATGAACCGAAAGCCGTACACCCGGCATAACTCCCGCAGCATTCATCTGTTCCGCACTTAGCGCGGTGTCCCGTAACAGCCTGTCGTGATGACACGCCACGGATAAACGAGCTGATGTTGGGAAGCCTAACCTGTCCGGGAAAGCGGCAGGCTCTACCGTGGTGTTCACCGTGCCATAAATGAACGGTACTCGATAAGAGAACGGATGGTTGTACAAGATTAAGATGATGATGCGCCGGGGGCGCTGCTGCTGGGTGTACCCAACACGGCGCTAATGGCTTGCTATTGCCTGTGAATGGGCTACGTTTAACTGGCTGATGGGTGGCTCCGTCTGCACTAGCCCCGGCTCTGCGCTGCCAGACCGGGGCATCCCTCCTGAATTTCCCTTCCTGTGTTTCCCCAGCCATGCTTCGCAGTTGAGCCTCGCAGTGGTAATAAATAACAACCCGTTGCATTTGTATTGATCATTTTGTAGCCTAAGATTAATCCTAATCTTGTGGGGCTTGGCATGGCTGACAAAGAGCGTTTGCAGAAGCAAGAATCCGCCGAAATAGAATTAGACAAGTTGTTAGAAAATCTGGAACTGACGCAGGAGCAACGCGACTTCATTGACTCGATGCGGGATGATAAACGTAGTGAAGAGGGTTAATCATGGATGTGAACAAAGACGCGATCTTCTCTGTGTGCGGGAAGTACCGTTACGCTATTTCCAGAACGTGGGACGCTGCAAAGCCTTATGCTCTTTTCATCGGTTTGAATCCATCGTATGCGGACGCAGAGCTTGACGACCCCACACTGAAACGTTGTATCTCATTTGCGCAGAGCTGGGGCTTCGGGGGGGTACGTATCGCGAACCTGTTCGCGTATGTGTGTACTGACCGCTTTGAGATGATGAGATTCCCGGAGCCTGTCGGGGCGGATAATGATAAGTATCTGGCAGAATTGATAGCTGGTGCTGGTATCGTTGTTGCTGCGTGGGGGAATGAAGGGCGGCACCTGAAACGCTCTGCCGTAGTACGGGCGTTCCTTCCTGTAGATACGAAGTGTTTTAAAATTAACGCAACGGGAGAGCCTATGCACCCGTTATATGTGCATGGTGATACTAAACTGATTCCGTTTCTGATGCCGGATAATGCTGCTGTGGGGTGCTGAACGTCAACGCAAAGTGGCTTAAGCAGTGGGGAAAATGGTTAGCTTAGCGTTATCTGGTTCAAGGGGAGCTACCCTACAGCCTCACTCTCTGAATGCAAAATAGCCTCACAATCCCACTGTTAAAAGTCCCGGCTTGAAAAATTGCACGCTTATAGTTGCGCCTCCCTCAACTCTATAGCTCGCCCGCGCCCCCGTGCGCATGTGCGTGCCCGCGCGTCAGGGGTCGCTGAGAAAACCCTAAGATTTTGCTCAGCCGAGACAACCGTTGCAGGCGCGAAATGCTGGACGATTGCTGCTGCCGAATGTGGGTGCGGGCGATTGATTTTCACTGTGTATCTGTACATCCCTCTAAAACGATCTGTGCCGCGTTCTACGGCGTCCTGTGCTTTCGGTGTGTGATTTAACGTCTGAGTGATTTCGTGATCGTGGCGGTGCTGTGGTGATCTGCTACGTGCGCCGTGGGGCTTTGCTGCTGTGGTGCGGTGCCAGTCTGTCGTGGCTGCGCCTGTCTCATTCGGGTATACCGAATTGTGATGCGCTGCAACTGTCGCAATCAAGTTTATTTCATATCCTATTGACTATGGTTTTAAGGTGTGATCTCCTTCATGTCGTAATGTGATACATCGTTGAGACTTGGAGGGGAAAGTCATGATTAACGTTCGTCTGTACGCGAGGGCATCCACCGCTGAACAGCACGCCGACCGTGCCGTGCCTGCGCTGGAGTCTTTCGCTAATGAGCGCGGCTGGGCTATTGCTGCGCGATACATCGAGAACGCCAGCGGTGCGCGGCTGGAGCGTCCTGAACTGATGCGCCTGCTGGGTGAGGCGGAGGCTGGCGACGTTCTGCTTATCGAAAGCATAGACAGGCTAAGCCGCCTGACACAAAAGGAATGGGCGACACTGAAACAGAGGATTCAGGATAAAGGGCTGGTGATCGTTGCCGTTGACCTGCCGACTTCGTGGCAGTTGCTGAACGAAACCGCGTCAGAGTTAACCAGCGGCATTCTGAGAGCCGTTAATGCAATGCTGATCGATATCCTCGCTACAATGGCTCGCGTGGACTACGAGACGCGACTGATGCGCCAGCGGCAGGGCATTGAACGAGCCAAAGCTGAGGGGCTTTATCGTGGGAGTCAGAAGGATGCCGCCGCTCGCGAGACCGTCAGGGAAATGCTGGCGCAGGGTGTGAAACCGGAGCGCATCATGAAAGCTGCCGGGATAAGCCGGGCAACGTTCTACCGCATTAAGCGTGAGCTGGCTGTCAGCGTCTGAGGGTTGATGCTGTGAAATGTCACGAGGTGATCTGTGAGCCTCTCTGCGAGGATGTGAGCCGTTGGGTGTGGGTTACGCTGCCCTAAGTGATTTATTAACTCAGAGATCGTTACGCTGCGTCTGGTGCCGTGCCATTGCTGCCGGGCGGGGTTATTGGGTGGTGGGGTCGGGCTGACCTACAACCAAATGAGGTGTCAGCACTGGCCGTTACTGGGCTGTGGGTGATGGATGACCTACAGCTTTTGTATTGATATCAGATGGTTATGTTATGCGTAATCTCGTAATGGTATGATTTATAATGTATTTTCGTTTTACTTGCAGCTCTCGATGTGAAGAGGTGGCGGGGCTTTAGCCGTGCCAGACGATGAGCATCGAGATCAGATTGTGAAAGTGATTTATCACTGAACAATTCCCGGTTGGGGGCGGGGAAGGGGTACATAGGTATCTGTTACCACACCTAAGATTACAACTGGTTGTATTTAAATATAATTATTGAATAAATGAGTGATCACTCAGGTAACAATTACGTATGTCTCCCTTATCCGGTATCATCTCTCAGATGGTAAATGCTGCGCCTCAGTGGCTCCGCTTTCCCTAAAGCCGGAGACAGGGCTTCGCCCCTTCTCCAGACCTCTTCCCCTGCTGCGCTTCTAGCTGTGCGCCAGCCCGCTCCATCGCCTTTGGCTCATTCCCGGTCTTCGCCCGCTGTGATGCTCGGCCACTCTACGCAACCGTGCTTGCCGTGGCAGGCAACGCGGCGGGGATAGAGTAGTGAGTTAATTATCAAATACCTTAATTGTGATTATTTATATTTAAATACAATAAGTTAAATTATGAAGTCTTACTCAATACCATTGGTAATTATAACCGTCTGTATTTATTAATAATTATAAGGGTCACTACTAAAGATAGACGGTAACGCAAATCACCAACTTTTCCGTCCCTTATTGCCCTACTGATTAGCATTCTGATAACGCAGATGGATCGCTGGCTACAAGGCGGTATGCCTTTAAAAGTGTATATTGAGGCAAGACACACCCCGAATAACATCACTGACAATGAAGGCAATTACTATGGCAAGCGGTACTCACAATGCTGCTCCCAGCCGCACTACATTCCACGGTGCCAGTAATCCTACCGAAAACCTCACTCCACGCCTGACGCCACAAGGGCTGTCCGGGATTTGCAGGCATGAAAGTAACCACGCTGGAGAACAGTACGCCGAATAGCGTTGCTGACGCTGCCAGCTACATAAAAGCAACTACAGAAGAGAGACGGTACTACGCCGTTGCTTTGCGGCTGCGGCTGCGGCTGCGGCTGCTGCCACCAATACCCCCTTTTATATCGACCTAAATTTACCTTAATTTCTTGGAGATCTTTAATATGCCAACAACATTAAACCGCCTGCTTTCGCTGGCTGCTGATGCTGATTTAATGAAGGATGCTGACCTAACACCCAACGAACTATTGTCTCGCAGGCTTGTTCACGCCAAGTTAAAGAAAGTTGATGGTGGTGTTTTACGCGCCGCTTATGATGAGCGTTCCGGGGAATTTCTCTATCACGGTGACGGGCGATTGATGCTTTTTAAAGAGTGGAAAGCGCTCAACGGGATTGGTCGCAGTAAGCGAGCGGATGCTGATACTCGTCTGGTTATCCAGCCCGGAGACGCGATTCACTGCCGACGCGCTGAGATTGAGCAATGGCTTTCCGATGCGCCAGCCCGGTACGCTGACCCGCTGCCGCCAGACTTCCCCGGCGTTCGTGTCGATGACGCTGCACTTAAACCGCGCGAACACTGCATTCCAGAATCGACAACCGGGCAGAACGCTTTCCTTAAAGCCTGTCGCGAGTTCCTGATTTGTGATGAGAAGACCATGCGCCGTATCAATCGCGGCATGTGCAAGCTGGAAGCGATGCGCCGCGATGACTTCACCAGACTGGGAGACAGCCCGGAGTTTCGCCAACTATGGTGTGGAGAGGCTAGGTCTGTTGATGACAATTTCAATAAGCTGAATTTGCATTGTGATGCTGGCGGTTCATCTCTGCTGCCGTCTGTCCCGCCACTGACAACTGAGCCATACGAATTTAAAGCGCTGACACAGTGCGACCGCTATGCAACCTCTGCTTTACTGCCGCCGCTTGATTCTGATGGTTCGATAAAACTTGACTGGCGACCGGGGCAGATGGACGTGGCCGAAGCTGTTTTCCGTCATGGTCGGGATGTGCTTGCTGTTCTTCCGACCGGGTTTGGTAAAACGGCGGTGTTTACTTACCCGTTGTTTTATGAATCGCGTGCGGGCGTTGGTCTGACTGTGGTTGTCGTTCCAACGAATACGCTCAAGCGCCAGCTTCTCCAGAACCTGCGCGACATTGACGTTCACGCCGTGGCCTTTGGCGATAAGCTGCCGAAGCGCCGCAACGCGCAGCAACTGGCCGGAATTGCTGCTGGCGCTTTCCGTGTCGCTGTCATTTCTCCCGAACATCTCGTTCCATCAAGCCAAGTGTTTGCTGCACTGATGGCTTACGGCGTGGACAGAATCATCATTGATGAAGTCCACACGGTGGACGATTGGGAATTTCGGGACGCCCTCCCTGCAATGAAGCACACGCTGCAAAATGCTTTCCCTAAAGCACAGCGGTGCGCGTTTACCGCGACCCTGCCAAAAGGGGATGAGGCTAACCTGATGAAAGAGTTGGGTTGTCGTGGCGGGTTCCTCACCTTTCGGGCTGACGTTTCAAGAGAGAACATTCAGTTGATTCCTGTCCGGCAATGCGCAATTCAGCGCCGGGCTGCTGTTGGTCTGGTTAATGCTCTGCCGAAGGATGAGAAAGTTTTGATTATGGTGGACAGCATAAAGATGCTGTACGCCTATCTCGCCGAACTGGGAGGCCGCGCCCGGCCTTATCATTCTGACGTTGAGCGACTGAGCCGCGACCAGCGGCACGCAAACGCTGAGTGGTTCGCCTCAACGCCGGGCGCTGTTCTGGTGGCGACCAAAGCCTTTGGTCTCGGTGCAGATATCCCGGATATTCGTAACGTCATTGTGACTTACGTCCCCGACGACCTCGCCGACATGGTGCAGATGATCGGGCGTGCGGGTCGCGATGGCGAGCCAGCCCGCGCTTTCCTGCTCTGGTCTGAGCTGGCGTTATACGGCGACCCGATTGTTTACGACGCCGACTCTGCCCCGCTGCCGTCCGGTGTGCCTGATGAGCTGGCTTACTTCTACCGCCCTGAAAACTGCAACTGGGGCTATATCTCCCGCTATCTCTGAGCGGTTTAGCTCGCCTATTTAAGTTCCTTTCTGGAGAAATCCTTATGCCTGATGAAACCGCGCTGCATCGCGCGGGGCGTTCTGACGCCCTGATTAATGCACAACTGGCCTATGCCTTGAACGGATATACCTTTGACGGACTGGCCTCCCGTCACGTCCACGCCCTTAACCGGGAAGCTGTCATACGCAAAGCCAGCACGCCACTGATGCGCTTTTGTGTCACCAATGGCTGCGAAGTGTGGGAGGTGCTGGCGTCAGTCCTGAACAGGATGAAGCGCCGGGACGGTTCCCGCCTGTGGCCGACTTGGCGGCTGGCAAATGAAGTTTTCAATGGACGATTGCACCGGGAGCACAAGACTAATGAAGAAGTCTTGGCCGCAGTGCAACGTCGCTTATTCCTTCCCAAGACTGTTCACCGTGAAGCTGTTCAACATTTGCGTGCGCTCGGCCTGTTGCCTCTAGCTGGAGATGACCAATGAAAACTGATGCTGAGTTTCAACGCGATACATGGACGCTCAAGTGCTTATTGCAGGACGCCCTAATCCGTCGCCTGAAAGACGATGCATCCGGCGAGTCCCGTATGGTGGCTGCTGAATTGTCGAGTACGGTTAACTTCCTTAAGACCAATGCCGCCGAATCACCCGACGCGACATTCAATAACGTTTTTCCGGAGGATGATGACTAATGCAGCCGCACCAGTTTCGGCAATGGTTCGCCTCGTTGCCTGATAAATATCAGAAGCAAGCCAAAGCTCTGTACGACGACGCCCGGCGTGGCGGCGGTGTCCACACTGCATCCAGTCTCGACCTCATCCGCACACTAATTGAAGACCAAATTTCATTTGATGGAGCTTATACATATGACGACCACTAATAAGACCCCGCTGACGCTGGCCGAAATCCAACGCATTAACACACTCGCCAAACGCGAGCTGATGAACCTGAGTGAGATTGTTGCTGCAACCGGACTCGACCCGGTGGATGTGGACTTAGTAATCAAAGGCCAGTACGTGGACGACCTCGCCGACCAGTGGAAGGATGACGCCGACATTACGCTAGCCGAATATGAAACCATCCGCCGCCGCTACAAACCCGGCAAAGGGCACTGGGACACTGAATATGCAATCGCCCGCGATATGTTAATTCGTCCGGCCACTGTGTTAGCTATCGCGCATTCCCGCTTCCAGAACGCCCATACGCACCCGGCACCAAAACCAGTCAAAGCGAAGCCGGAGAAAATGAAAGCAGTGCGTCGCCTGTTCAGTGCCGACCTTGACGAAATCCACAAGTTAGAGCGCTTTGGCTGGCCTGCTGCCGAGATTGCCGAAAAGCTGGGCGTGCCTGTAGAAGCCATCGCCCATGCGCAGCGCTGCCTGCGTAATCGCTGGTCTTATCCCGACATTCTGGAATCCGTTAATTCCAAATACGGTAAGGCCGCATGATGGACGAGAACGACACCCACGAAATCATTAACCCGGCGTTTGACCCTGCCCGGTATGCGAATCTGGACGAACAACGAGAAGGTTATGCCCCCATGCAGTCGCGTGACTGGGGCATCCTGACGCAGAACCTGACTGGCGAACCTGCACCTGAACAGCCAGCCGCCACCCGTGGACGCCGCCAGCGTCCGCGTGGCTCAGTGGGTGAACGCCGCTGGCTTCGCAGTCGCGGCCTGCTGTGACCCACGAAATTTAATGAGGAATTTACCATGAATATTTTAGATAGCGCTGCTAAGACGATTGTCCTCATCCAGCCGCGCACCGCCACTGAGGGTGGCGTGCAATTGAAGTTCATCGCCGCGACGCTTGATATGAGACAAATCGATATCGCCCGCGCGTATCAGGTGGACAGACAGGATGTTAACAAAATGATTCACGGCATGAAGCGAATCCCGGAACGCTGCGTTCCTGTACACATGCTGCTGGAATTGGCGCAGAAATCCATTCTCGTTAAAGAGGTTGCTTAACTATGGCTGACAATCAGAACCCGTATTTATCAGACGCTGGTCAATCTCCAGCCCAGCAATCACCGTACACCGCTCCACCTGTTGGCGCGGACAATGGAGCATCCCGCTTTAGCTCCGCGCCTGCTGATGCTGGTTTCCTGAAAACGCAACCCGTTAACGGCAACGATGGCGGACAGTGGAACAATGGCAATATCGCGAACCAACAAGACCAGAACGCCGATGTAACTATTCAGGTTGGGGATACCATTCCCCTTATGGATGGGACGACTGTCGAGTACACCGCCGAGATGCAAAGCCTGATTGGTCAATTCCATCAGTCAGTTGAAAGCCAGTTAGGGCAGGGTAGCTTTGACGCCATGCTGCAATACGCTGGCACTCTCGACGCTGGGACGCAATCCACCCTTGAACGTATGGTTATGTCTGGCGACCCTGCGCAGATGCAGCGGGCGGTTCAGTACCTGCAAGAGCGTATGGCCGCTGGCTCTGCCACTGGTTATGTCCCGTCGCAGGGGAACACATATGGTCAGCCCGCAGCGCAACCTGTCGGAATGTCACACGCTGAATTCATCGCGGCGTACGATGCGCTGAATCAATGGGCTGCACAGACTGGCCGGGGTGCTGGCACGCGAGAATACGACCAGCAGTATCATGCGCTGGTTGCTCAACGCAGCGCCGGGAAGCGTGCCGGGCGCTAACTGGAGAATTCCATATGTACGATGAGAATAGAATCCGAGTCCTGACCGAGGTAGAGAAACAATCTCACTCGGTCGATAGCATTCTTTCCATTCTGCTTGATAAATACCCCAGCACCAGCCCCGACCATCTGACGCGTGTCGCTGAATGCCTCGTTACTTTTGGCTGGGGTGTTGCTGAATACGATGCGTACCGCGCCGGGACGCTTGGCGAAGAGAAGCGCCAGACGATGGTCGCTTGGTTTACTGAGCGGAATTCCGCGCAACGCTGGGCTGCCTGATTCCGATGCCAGCGCCTGACGGTGCATTGTGGGCTGCAAGTCCGACTGGACACCTGACCCTGCGAATTTACTACTTACTGTCCACTAACCCCTGAGAACCGCACCACATGCGGCTTCCGAAAGCCTGTTTTTAATCATCTGAGGTTCATTATGAGTATCCAGAATTTCCACGCTGTCGAGCGTGTCGTTGACGTGCGTCCTGAATACGCCTTGCCGCTGGGCGCTCGCTCTCGTTCGCGCTCCCGCCGCGCTGCTGCAACACCTGATGTACTGAATCCTGCGTACATCCGGGATGTGCTTTCTAATCCTGATGCGTACCGCCCCGAAATTGTAGAGTGGGTGCGTGCCGATGCTGTGACTCGTGGCGAGAAAGTTACCCATGCTTTTAATCCAGACGAAGCGGTTTATATCGTTGCCCGGTCTGCCACGTCTGATACTCGCACCTCTGGCGTTAGCCGTGGCCTGTCCCCGGAGTTGCCGCCGAAGATGGCCGAGCGTATGCGCGAACGTGAACGGCACGAGAGGAACCGAGCCAGACCCCGCAAGGCAATCACTGAGGCTGTACGCGCAGACATTATTGATCGCTCTGCAAAAGGCCAGTCGAATCGCTACATTGCCGAGAAGGTTGGCGTATCCAAATCATCTGTAAATACGGTGCTGAACATGGCGCGTATGAGTGTTCATTAATGTAGGATATGCGTTTGCACTGTTTGCTGTCCACTAATCGCTGAGAGCCGCGCCAGCTCTGGCCTCGCAAAGCCAGTTTCGGGTACTCCGAGACTAAATATCGATAGTTCGTTTTAACCCTTATTTCCCATCGCTTTGAATCCTGCCTCGGCGGGAGGAATCCGCACGTCTGTGCCTTGACGATGGCGCGGGCTTAATCAACCTATGTAGGAGTTTTGTTATGGCTGATACTTCATACAGTCCCGATCTGTTTCGCCCACATTATGGCGGGGTGGAATCCGACAATGATATTCACATCGAGGCTTATGACCGGGACGTTCAGACCCGCCTTGAGTCAAAGAGCGTGTTTCTCGCCGAGGGGCTGAGCACATACAAGCCGCTGAAAGCTAGCAACCAATATCGTGTTGATCGCCTGAGTGGTGATCTTGAGGTGAAGGGCAGAACCGCAGGGCAATCGCTGGAGCCTACCGCCGTTAAGTCGGACAAGCTGATTATCTCTGTGGATACGCTGAGTTATATCCGCATCCCGATTGACTATCAGGACGACTGGACAGCGCCCACCTATCGTGCAGAGCTGAGCCGCAACATGGGGACAGCCCATGCGAAGTTCTACGACGAAGCGCACACCATCCAGCTAATTAAAGCGACTGACTTTGTACCACCGCCGACACTGCAACCAACGTTTAACCCGCTTACAGATAACGTTGTCCCGCTCAATCTGACCACGGGCAGTGAAGAGGACGCGGCAAATGAGCTGGTTCACGCTATTAAAGCGGCTGCTAATCGCTTCCTCACTGAGAAAGATATTCCGGTGGCCGAGCTGGTACTGCTTATCGACCCGGCTTGGTTCAGCATCCTGATGGAACATAAGAAGCTGATGAACGTCCGTTACAGCCGGGATAGTGGCAACGATTACGCATGGCGTCGTGTTGGCTATGTCGCTGGGGTGCGAGTTATCGAGCTGAATAGTTACCCGCAGGAAGCCATTACCGGGCATGAACTGGGCGCTGATTATGACGTTACCGCAGAGGAAGCGCTGACGAGGGCGACGCTGTTTAAACCTTCCTCGGTACTGTTGACGGTCGAAGCGCAGAGCGTCATCAATCGCCAGTGGGATGATGAACGCGAAATGACGATGGTGATGGACTCATATCGCCTGTTCAATGTTGGGCTGCGCCGCCCGGACTGCGTTATCAATTTCCGACAAGCTGCATAACTGGAGGGGCTGAGTCATGGTTAATGATGCTTACGCCCCGGAGCTGTTGCGCTCCCTGTTTCGGTATGATGAAGAGACTGGTCGCCTGTTTCATGCAGTGGACAGGACAGGAGCCAATAAGCGGATTTATGCTAAGGCTGGAAATCTGGCTGACACAGCGAGGGACAGCGCCGGGTATCGGCGCGTGTCTGTTCGGGGCGATGGCAAATGCCACATGCTTTATGCACACCGTGTCGCTTTCATCATTGCAAATGGCGGTATCCCTGCCGGGATGCAGATTGACCATATCAACGCTGTGCGCGATGACAATCGACTGATTAACCTTCGCATCGTTACACCGCAGGAGAATCAGCACAATTACCGCAAAGCTAAAGGCTACAGTCGCCACGCTCGTTCTGGAAAGTGGGAAGCATACATCCGAGTCGATGGTGTTCGTCATCACCTTGGCTTATTCGCTACCGAAGCGGCGGCTCGTGCTGCGTACCTGAAAGCTAAAGCCAGATACCACCCATCAACGCCAGCCGATTTATTGCAGGCTGCCTAACGGGGAACACGATGAAGCCTTATGAGAATCCATCCCTGTTGCGGGAACTTTTCACCTATGACGCCGACACTGGCCGATTGACACACGCCGAAGGCAAACGGCGTGACCGCGCCGGGGAGCTGGCCGATACGTTCATTGCGCCCGATGGCAGCCGCAGGGTATCCGTCAGGGTTAATGGGAGGCGTAACGCCGTGTCTGCGCATCGGGCAGCGTGGGCGATTGCTCATGGTGAAATCCCCAGCGGGGCACAGGTGCTGCACATCAACGGCGATAAGGCTGATAACCGACTGGTCAACCTTAAGCTGGTGACAGCCGAAGAGCGCGAGGATGCGAAAGTGCGGAAGCCGAGCCGGAAGGGGAAGCGCCGCGCTGCGCCTGCCCCTGTCGTGGAGGCTCCTGCCGATGAGTCAGATTCTGTTGAAGATGATGACCCGGTGCCGGAACTCCCACCACCTGTTAAGCCGCTAGCCGAAGATGACCCGCGCCGCCAGCGTTACGCCGAACTGCTGGCCGAAGCTAGCCGTGTTTCACTGCCACGGCTGCGACCGGGCAATGGTGATGAACTCATGTCCCAGATTGGGACTGTGCTTGGTGTGACCGTGCCTGAACACCCAACGGCGCACGCTGCCGTATGGCACGGAATTTTAACTGAGCAAGGATTGGGCGAACTGCTGGAGGGGAACAGCAAGCAGGTGCTGACCATCTTCTTCCTGCTGTGCTGGAAAGCTGAACACGAACGATGTGCAGAAATGCGCCGGGAAGAGAACGCCGCCGCCCTTATGGTGCAAACGCTTAAGCGGTTCCGTGAAGCCCACTCCCGTGAAGCCCACTCCACCAATAACGGAGATAAAAACCATGACAACGATTCGCCTGCAATGGCGGTACATCGAGCCGCCGCCGAGGACGGGGCTACTGCTTGACCTTAAGCAATGGGTGCTGGATGCCGCTGTGCCTGAGCTTGAGGCTGAATTTCGTAACCTGCTGGGGTATCAGCGCCGCAGGGGTATCAGTGACGAACAAGTTAACGCGATGGCCGCCGAGCTTTATGCTCTGGTACGGCAACGCCAGCGGGAAGAGTACGAAGCCTGCAAACGTGCCGATAATGGCGGCGAGGATTTAGAGCGCTGGTTGCATGGAGAAATATATAATGGCAACGCTTGACCAGAAAATGCGCAAGGCACTGCGCGGTTATCTTGAGCGCCTCGGCAATATGTCGCTGGCTGACCGGGTAAAGTACGCCGATGCTTTTGATGATGTGTATAACATCGTTTTGAATTCCCCCGGAAGGCTGGAACTGCGCCGCGCGGATGTGGCCGCCGTTCGTGTCTTTCTGTGGAATTATCAGTACCGACGCTGTGCCATGACCGGGAAACCGTTGCGGCTGGAGTCTGCTGTGCTTGACCACTGCCACCGCACCGGGCGCGTGCGGGCTGTGACGCACCGCGCTGCAAACTCGGCGGAGGGTGGGTATCGTGTCGGGCGCATGGCGAGGCTGCCGAAAGCGGCGGCGGATGCGCTGATTCGTGCGTACCGCCGCCAGTACCGGGGACTGACTGTTACGTATCCTGAGTGATGCCCGGCGTAATGGCCTCAATTTCTGGATAGCTGACCAGCTCCACGTAATTCGATAGCTCTTTCATTTCCGCCCCTTGGCTGTATGTTTTGAACGCCTCCGTCTTTGCCTTCTTCTCTGTGTGTCCGGTAATGGCTCCTATGCGCTGTTCTGGTACGCCAGCCCTATCTAAGCAGGTGATAAAGTGACCACGCAGGGAGTGGAAGCATTGACGGTCTGTTGCCGCTGGCAACACGCGACGGCGTAGCCGTGTGAATGTCTGCGAGTACCACGGGCCACGCTTACCATCGGCGCGTTTAATTTTGTTGGATTGGGGAAGCAGGTACTCCCCGCTGTTTTGCGCGAGGTATTTATCAACAATGCCAAATAACAGCGAGTGAATAGGGACGTGCCTTATGCCCGCTTTTGTTTTGGATTTGCTGACGTAGAAGCATCTAACGCCGCCGATGGTAACAACCTCATCCCGTTTAATGCTGGCTATTTCATCAAGACGCATCCCGGAATACAGCCCGATTATTATTACGTCTCGTATCTCGCTACCTGCCTTTTTTGTTAATGCCTGTAGCTGGTGAGATTCAAATGGCTGGTAACTTTCGATGGTGCGGCGGGCTTCCAGATTATGGCCGTGGAATGGGTTGCTGTCCGGTATCTGGTCATAACGCCTTTTGGCGAATTCATAGAGACTGCCTAATGAGGTTAACCAGTTTTGCACGGTTTGCGGGGCTGCGCCGTCTTGATGCTGTGCGTCGCCGAACTCTGTAACGAGCCGACGCCCGATTTTATCTAAAGCGATATCTGTTTTCTTGATGGTGTGGAGAAACACTTCTACGGCTCTGGCCGCTTTGCTCAATGTGGAGAACGCCCGGCGCTCACTGTACACCGTCATGTACTCGTCACGGATAACGGACAGCTTAGGGGCTGCTGTTAAAATAGGTGTAGTTTCAGGGGATTTCTGGCTGGCCTGTTTTAACGAGATTTGCAGGGAGCTAAGCGCGTTCTGAATGCGGATATCTTCACGTTCTGGATTTAATAAAGTCTTGATGTTATTGAACTCAATCAGCATGTGATTGCGGAAATGTCGAGCTTTTACAATGTCTCTGGTTCCCGTGGATATACGCCATGCCCGTTTGTTGCCGAACAGATGGCGCATGTACTTAGGTACAAAGATTTGGAATATCCATAAGCCGTTATTGCTTTGAAAAAGATACTGATTGTGCTTGATAGACATGACTATTTAACCTATAAAGTCACGCTATCAGGTACAGCCGTTTGTACAATGTTGGGATGGGTAAGCAAGTTTCCGACTTGTTTTCAACGAGGGTTCGATTCCCTTCGCCCGCTCCATAAGTTGCATTTTCAGCTTTATTCCATCGCCATTATACCTTGAATCTCTCTGCATTATGGCGCGTTTTGCCGTTTACTGATTTCGGTATGTTTCCATTGTTATACCGTTAAGCCTTGTAAACAAAAAACTTTTCTCGACAACTACAGCATTGTTAACATTTTTTATTAACACAATACCCAGGCAGGCTAATGATAGCCCCGTCTTTTTTCTTTTTTGGTTCTTTTTTGAAAGATATGAAATCAAATGCAGGTAAACAGTTAAGTGCCTTTCTACATTTGTGTAATAAGAATAGCGCATTGTTATCGGCAATGATGAATAAAGATTTTTATAATATGGCATTCAACTATAACGGAAGTGATTTCGGCGATTACGATATTAAAATCCGTAGAACATATAATGGACTGGAGAAGAAACAGTGATAAACAATCGAGTAATACGAACGACCTTAGCTTTTCCACTATTAATGGTAGCCGTTTCTTCTCATGCCAGCAGCCTCCATTCGGGAGTGTATGAAGGTTTAATGTTAGCTATATCACCTGCCGGGCATATTACCGGTTATTATGCAGAATCTGCTGAGGGTGGCGTGAAACGCACCTGTTCATTTTCTTTATCAGGGCAGGTTTCCGCACAGGAAACGAATTCAATTACCTCATGGTCCACATCAGTATTACCAGGTCAAATTAGCGTCAGCACGGACGGCATAAAACTGACGATCCCAGACGGCCAAACGCATGCCGGGTGTATGAACGTACTAATGCCTGAAATTAATACGGGCCTTGAACTGGAAAAAACACAAGAGACGCACTGGCAAACGTTGGCACAGGCGAATGCTGAGCGTGTTTATCTGAGCTCAACTGCAGATGTCGGTACCCGACGTAAGGCATGGATTGTTAAGGATGATGTAGTGGGGGTTTTACAGACGCAAGCGGGCTGGACGCAAATTGAGTTTATTAGTGGAACAGGAAAAACGATTCGCGGCTGGGTTAACAGTAAGGAGATTCAGCCTCTTACACCTCCCGCTTCCTGACGTTGATATTACCCGTCGTTTATTCTGGCAAGTTTGCTACCGCTGATGCGTTCAACAAAGTTAGTTCAGTGTAGCGAGATGTCTGGCCGTGGTTGTTGACCTGTTCTCGCGAAAAGTTATCGGCTGGTCGATGCAACCCCGGAGACAAAAGATATTTTCCTCAACGCACTATTGATGGCTGTATGGCGGTGTAATCCCCAAAAACAGGTGCTGGTTTACTCGAATCAGGGCAGTCAGAAGTGGCAGTCGTTCATGAAATCACTCGGCCTGGAGGGCAGTATTAGTTGTCGTGGGAACTGTCACGACAACGCAGTTGCAGAAAGCTTTTTCAAGCCGCTGAAGCGTGAGCGGATAAAAGAAAAAGATCTACGGAACGCGGGAAGAAGCCTGCAGCGATATTTTTGATTACATCGAAATGATTTATGACAGTAAGCGTCGCCATGGTTCTGGCGATCAGATGTCACCAGCAGAATATGAAAACCAGTATTATCAAGGATTCGGAAGTGTCTTGATTTTCCGTGGCGATGCATCTTTTCGCAGAGCGCTGCTGAAAAGAGAGATGATGGCAAATCCTGACCTCCGCCCCGACGGAAGATCGCCAGGGCAGAGGCCGCAGAGCTGCTTTCCTGGCGTTAAATCATAAAGAAAAGCACTCTTTTTGGTGTTTAATTTTCGTATGTTAAATATCGAACCCTAATTCCTTAACAAGGTTACAGAGTTTTTTTGCACCATTAAAATTTAAATGGTCCGAATCATAAAAATCTTCTGGAGTAAATGCTTTATGTGTGGACAAGTCCGTCATGAAAACATTATTGTCATTAACAATGCTTTTAATATACGTCAGCGTTTCATTTTTAAGGGTTTTATCGAAGTTTTCAACGTAAAACTGAGTGAACGGCATAACTATAAAATGAAAGTTTGAATTTGTTTCATCAATTAATGATAGTAAAGAGGAAAGGATTTTTTTATTATTTTCAAAGCTATGTTTTCTTTGGCAATTTTTTGCCAGTGCTTTTACGCGCTTAAGGATATCAACGGATGAATATGAAAAGTCGGTAGAATTATTTCTTGCATTAATAAAATCGACTGATTCCTGCACGATCGCTTCATCAAGCAGTAAACTATTTAATCTTGATAACTCTTCATCATTAAAATAATGAGGGTGGTTTTTTTTACAGATCTGCTGAACCAGTAAATCCAGAGGCCCCAGGAGAGAGTGATTGTCTGTTTCACTTTTCGGTTTTTCAACTTTGCTTCTGAAATTATATTCAATATTATGGCTTTTGCAGAAATAGCGAGACACTGGAAATGTTGTTGCTTCGCCCATTGAAAACTCGAAAAAAACATCATAAAGGCCAATGCATATAATAAAGTTTCTTGTGCTTGTTATTTCGGTTATTTTTTTAATCAGACTATATGATAAAGTAAAATCACCAGAAAATAATGACAGGTTTACTGAGTTTTCTAAGAGTTCCTGAGGGAACCCCTGGTATGCATATGATGAACCTAATATTACACTCTTAATATCTGGTTCATTGATGAGCTTTTCATAACGGGAGTTGAGAAGCGGGATATAGCCAATATCTGTATGAAAACGGCTTGTGTTCTTTTCCGGGAATTGAAGCGCCGTCAGTATATCAGGAAATTGTATGTTGTTCTTTTTGAGGAAGTTAAATCCGAAGTAATCGGTGACAAGTATTGGGACCAGTGTCTCGTTATCCAGATCCAGGCGTATGTCTTCTGGATCTGTTTCCAGATTAACATTAAATGAAGTGATCCTTTCCATATTGAATGGAAGGAAAAGAGCGTTGCGTTGATATGAATCCCAGTCCTCACCAACAAATATGACGTGAAACGATTGTGTTGAAAGATAATATATAAAAAAAGAATTTAGATGTGATATTAATTCTTCAACATCCTCTGGTGTAACGTTTTTTTCAGCACAATAAATAAGTTTATTGATAAAAGATGTGGTGCTCTCATCATCATGTAAAAGGCTACTATTTGTAATAAATAAATCTTTCAATTCATCAATGACAGAATCACTTTCAATCCAACTGAGTTTTTGTGCTAGCAAATGAATGTTTTTAAGGAAAAGAGTTGTGTTATTCATTATTTTACCTGGTAGCCAATGAAAATAATCAAATTATAACGAGCACACGTGTTTTACTTGATTGTGAAGTATACAGGAGGCGATCGGATATGGAAATATTGAAGGATTAACCATAGTCGCTCTGGAAAGCCAAAACTTTTATATAATAAGCGTGCTATTTAAGCAAATGAGTCACACCACGGACTGAAATGCAATTACGGTTGTTCGTTGCAATGACATGGCAACGGGCAATTACGGGGCCGGATGCGGATAAACTTCGCGACCTGAAGGTGGCAAGTCTGCTGTCCTGGTGCGTAAAAAACGGTCAGTTGAAAGTAGCATGATGTCGGGCCATGAAAATAACAGGCAATAAAAAACCGGGGTGCATATACAAACCCCGGTAAAAGGTGGATCGATTATCAGGCTACACCTGCTCCTGATCAGTTTCTTATTGCTTTAAATTGCCTTGTGGTCTCAGTTAATGCTATTTCGGTTGGCAGGCGCTCCATAGAGCTTGCGCCATAGAAGCCGTTACATTCCGGGCAGTTCTCTAAAATGAATTTTGCATCTTCTGGCGTCGCAATGGGGCCACCATGGCACAGGACGATAACATCCGGACGCACTGCTTTTGCCGCTTTCGCCCAATCGTTAATTAATGGTACGCAGTCTTTCAGAGTGAGAGCAGTTTCCGCGCCGATATTCCCGCCGGTGGTTAACCCCATATGTGGCACGATAATATCTGCACCGGCTTCGGTCATCGCAATGGCATCTTCGCGGCTGAAGACATAAGGCGTCGTGAAGAGGCCTTTTTCATGCGCCAGACGAATCATATCCACTTCTAACGCATATCCCATTCCGGTCTCTTCGAGGTTAGCCCTGAAATTACCGTCGATCAGCCCCACGGTCGGGAAGTTCTGTACGCCAGCAAAGCCAATCGCTTTAATATCATCCAGAAACTTATCAAACTGGCAGAAAGGATCAGTGCCGTTCACGCCCGCCAGGACAGGCGTTTTTTTGGTAACCGGCAGCACTTCTTTTGCCATATCCATAACGATTTCATTGGCATTGCCGTAGGCCAGCAGCCCGGCTAATGAACCACGACCTGCCATGCGATAACGACCTGAGTTATAAATGACAATCAGATCAATACCACCGGCTTCTTCGCATTTTGCCGACAAACCTGTGCCCGCTCCGCCGCCGATGATGGGTTCCCCCCGGGCAATCATCTGATGAAATTTTTGCAATAATCCTTCACGCGTATGTTTCATGGCTTTAATTCCATCTTTAGTGAATTAATTCTTTGTGTAAATTTATAAGTAGCTGATTAAATTCGGCAGAATTGATGTGATGTGGGCTGACGATCAGTTTACGATGCGGCGTTTCGATAAATGCAGCCTTAAACGCATCGAGAAAAGCCTGATCTGCTTCTGGATCCCAGAAATCCCCGCCAATGTTGTCCAGGGCAGAAAAACCGCCCATGGGGATAGCAAATCTGACTTCTCCCTCACATCGATTTAAACGCTCGGCAATCCACGTCCCCATTTTGCCGTTTTCCTCTGGTGTTGTGCGCATCAATGTTACTTGTGGGTTGTGCTGATAAAGCCGACGACCCCGATAGTGCTCGGGTACCGAAGGCCGGGACCCAAAATTAACCATATCAAGTGCCCCGCAAGAGCCGATATACGGGATTTTAGTGCGGGCGATCGCGCCGAAGCGGTCATCACTACAGGCCAGAACGCCGCCAAACAGGTAGTCGCATACTTCGGTCGTGCTGATATCCAGTACGCTGTGTAATAAGTGGCTATCTGCCAGTTTTTCCATTGCCTTACCTCCGCTACCGGTGGCATGGAAAACCAGACAGTCATAATCGTTTTCTAATTTTTGTGTTAATTGCTGCACGCAGGGTGTCGTGACACCGAACATAGTGAGGCCAATAGCGGGTTTATCTGTGACGGCTTCGCTGTCGTTCTGACAGAACACTACTGCACCGGCAATCTGGTTAGCTGCGCTTTTTAAAACTTTGCGGGAAATTCGGTTTAAGCCTGAAATATTGGTGACAGAGTTCATTATGGCGATATCGCTGGCACCGATATAACCGGATACGTCTCCGGATGCCATCGTTGACACCATCAGTTTGGGAATGCCAATCGGCAGGGCCTGCATGGCTGGCGTAATTAATGCGGTATTGCCAGATCCCCCTAATCCGATAATGCCCAGCACATCTTCACGACTTTTTAAGAATAACTCAAAGGCGAGAGACATCGCGGTGATAGCTTTTCCCCTGTCACCACAAAAGACAGCACTTTCTCCCTCAGGATGAAAGCGGGCCACGGTTGTTGCTGTAATATCCGCACCCCTTGCGGAACTATCAGCGACTGTCGTCAGGTCAACGATGAGCGCATCGGCGCCTGTTTTTTTAATTAGCGACTTAACGTAAAAAGCTTCCGTGCTTTTCGTGTCAAGAGTTGTTACGACGTATATGTAGCCATTGTCTTTGCTCACGTGTTCTCCTTAACTAAACTCACTTTTGTAACGAGTATTTCAAAGTCGGAAGAGTGAAATGCATTTTTGGCAACGATTGAGACTGCCGTCTCAAAAAATGTAGCAGCGATTGAGACGGTCGTCTCAAAAAAGCTAGCATAAATGAGACGGTTGTCTCAATTATTTTTTAATGTTAAAATTAACCATATGTTTTTTAAGGTAATTAATTTCCTGGTCGTTTATAAATTTGCATTTGCGCCACCTGGATGGGCGAGTGTTGATTTGCTATGTTTGTGTTACAACGGGTGTGGTTGGGAAAGTCTGGATGTATGGAGAGAAAGCTTTGGTGCCATCTGTAACGCGCAAGAAAACGTATGATTTATTGATGAATAAGGCGTTAGTTTTGTTTGAGCAGGGGGAGATCCCCTCCATTTCAAGGTTAGCCACGGAAGCGGGTGTTTCACGGGCGACGGCTTATCGTTATTTCCCCACTCAAAGCGATCTTATTGCTGCTGCCGTTGGTGCAAGTCTGGAAACTATTCGGGAATGGAAACCCAAAAGCGAAGATAAAGTCGGTGAGCGTATCGCCGAATTATTCGATTTCGCATTCCCGGAAATGTTCCGCCATGAAGGTGCTCTGCGCGCCGCGCTGCTTGTTTCGTTGCAGCAGTGGGCGCTTGAGCGCCACTCCCCGGATAAAATGGAAAAAAAGCTGGTCCGTGGTAATCGTAAAGCGACACTTGCTCGAGTGATGGAGCCGGTCAAGGAAAAATATTCGCCCGAGATGTATCGCAAGGTCATTGCTGCCTTTTCGTTATTGTACGGGTCAGAAGTCTTTCTGGTGATGAAAGATATCTGGGGTATGGACAATCAGCAGGTCATCGATAACGTACAATGGATGGCTAAAGCCATTATAAATCAAGCAAATAGCGAATCCCTTGAGGAGGGGCGTCCCGGGCAAAAATAGCTTGCTTTGCCGCCTGCCTTATAAGTAAGGGGCGTAGCCCCGCTTACTTAACCAAAATAACTCATCATTAATTGAAGTGTACTTAAAATACAATTCAGCGCCTCTGAAATATCCTTTTTAAATAGCATTAATAATTTACTTTAAGGCTAAATTTTTATTTTCTTTACGTCTGGTAAACGGCATTCACTGACGAAGAGAATGATAAGCAAGCTTAGTTTTTTTAAAGTGGAAATAATTGTCGTAGATTATAGAAGTGGCATTTTATGGTGATAAAATCTGTTTGTGAGCTATGCTGAGATAAACGGTTTTTTTATTTCAATAGCATAATTTCATTGCGTTTATCTTGTTTCTTCCAACATAACGACAGACCTTTAATATAAATTAAACTCTCTTAAGCTTTATGGGGAATACATTCTATGCGTGAGAATCACCCTGTAACACAGCAAGAACGCGTTTTTGATAATGATGCGACGTTAATGTCTACAACCGATCCTGAGAGTTATATTAATTACGCTAATGATGCCTTTATTCAGGTGTCTGGTTTTTCGCTCAGTGAACTTGAGGGGCAACCGCATAATCTGGTTCGTCATCCTGATATGCCGCCGCACGCATTCGCAGATATGTGGTTTACCCTTAAGCAGGGAGAGCCGTGGAGCGGCCTGGTAAAAAACCGTTGCAAAGATGGCGATCATTACTGGGTTCGCGCTAACGCAATCCCGATCATCCGCAAAGGTGATGTGAAAGGATATATGTCGGTACGCACTAAGCCTGATGATGACGAAGTCGCCAGGGCTGAATCGCTGTATCAGCAATTTCGTGAGGGGAGTGCAAACGGCAAACGCCTTTTTAAGGGGTTGATCATTCGTAAAGGGTTTATGCGCTGGCGTTCATGGTTTGTCACTATGCCATTACGCTGGCGGCTACGATCGGCATTAATAACGACCTTTTTGTTGAGTTTACTCGTTGGCGCGCTGTGCCAGTTGACGCCCGGGCAGATGGGAATATTTTCGGGGGCAATGGCAATACTGCTTTTTGCGTTGATGGCATGGCTGGAAATGCAAATTGTGCGTCCCGTCGAGCGTTTGTGTCATCAGGCCCTGCAGGTGGCAACGGGAGAGACGCAGCAGGTGGAACAACCTACACGCATAGATGAAGTCGGCGTCACCCTGCGGGCAATCGGCCAGCTCGGCCTGATGTTCCGATGGCTGATCAATGATGTCAGTAGCCAGGCTGTGACCGTACTGAATGCCGCAGATGCCTTATGTAAAGGAAACGATAGTCTGAGCCGTCAGACGGATCAGGCGGCAGCGAATGTGCAGCAAACAGCGGCAACAATGAATGAGCTGGCGGCCACCGTCAAAAGCAATACCCTTACCGCCGCCGAAGCCAGTGCTTTATCACAAGGAGCGCGTGAAGCGGCTGAGCAGGGCGGTAAAGTGATGAGCGGCATGATAGAGATGATGGGCAATATTGGTTCCAGCTCCGATCAAATCGCCAGTATTACCAGCATTATTGACAGCATTGCCTTCCAGACCAACATTCTCGCACTGAATGCCGCTGTAGAAGCTGCACGAGCGGGCGAGCAGGGGAAAGGTTTTGCCGTGGTGGCTGGTGAAGTTCGTACCCTTGCCCAGCGTAGCGCCAGCGCAGCCAGCGAAATAAAAGCGCTGATAGAGTCCAGCGTGGCGCAGGTTCGCTCCGGCAGTCAGTTGGCCGACGATGCCGGGAAAGCAATGCAGGAGATTGTCGGTAAGGTTAAACATGTCACCCAGTTGATAGAACATATTAGCCAGGCGACGGCTGAACAGGCGTCGGCAATAAGCCAAATGAGTCTGGCGGTAGAAGAGCTCGATAAACTCACCCATCAAAATGCCGACCGTGTTCAGGAAGGCGCGGAAGCGTCAGGTCGGTTGAATAATCAGGTCACTCGTCTGGCAGAAGCCATCTCCGTATTCCGCTAATTACCGCAATCCAGCCCCGCCAGGTAAGGCAGGGCCTTTAAACGCACGGTCAAAACCGGCATTTATCTGTCGGACTCAGCGTAACGAACGGGCCGCTGAGCGTTCTGTTATGATGAGTGATAGCGCTCTGTGCACTTAAGACCGGCGTGTCCGTTGAGGTATGTGTCTCGCTGAACTGACGAGGAAATAAAGATCAGGCAAAGACTGCCAGGTGTTCCAGCAGAATAGAGCAGCCGATACCGATCAGCACCACGCCACCCATCACTTCGGCCCATTTGCCAATCACTGCCCCCAGGAAGCGACCTAACAACATTCCCGTCGTGGCCATAAAGGTGGTCGCAAGGCCGATCAGCAGGGCGGTGGTGATAATATTCACATCCAGAAATGCGAGGCCCACACCAACCGCCATGGCATCCAGGCTGGTGGCGATAGCGGTGGTGACCAGCAACCAGAAGCCGTGCCGCCTGGGCGCATTCACCGGTTCCAGCCCCTCTTTTTTCATCCCCTCAAATACCATACGTATTCCGAGTAGCATCAGTAGGGTAAAGGCAATCCAGTGATCCCAGCGCATAACGTACTGACTGGCGGCCAGGCCAATCCCCCAGCCAATCACCGGGGTGGTGGCTTCGACCATGCCAAAGATGATGCCAGTGCGCAGCGCTTCTTTCAGCGGCGGACGATAAAGAGCCGCCCCTTTACCGATCGATGCCGCGAAGGCATCCATAGACATCCCAAATGCCAGAATGAGAAGTGCATAGAAGCTCATGTGTGTACCTTTCAATACCCGCCTGTGGGTAAACGGGTTAAATGAATCAAACAGCAGTGAGTGTCATGCTGCCATGTAAATGGGGTGAATGCAAAAATATCTTTTAAATCAATAATATATAGTATTTGCTATGTTTTATTGCACTGGCTATGTTTGATTTTATCGTTGCATAATGAAGGTGTTGCGTTGCGCTGATGTCATGACAGCTCGTTGTATCGTGCCGCTGCGTTTATGTGGATGTATTTTGACAATGAATGTTCCATTCTTGCCTCCCGGCAAAAAAAGTTGAACAATGTCCGGCAAGGTGATGGCGTTCCACCTTTCCTTGACCGCTTCCCTGAGAAGCTGATGACGCCTGGTATGACTCTTTTAATGGAGGCATGTCGGGCGCTTATCTTTTTTCCTCCTGCATGCCTCTGCCACCCTTATCGTTATTGTTGCTGAGGAAAACATGCTGAAATCTTTCATTGCCGTCGTTGTCGGTGGCTCGGCAGGATGTGTAATCCGCTGGCTGCTCTCTGTGCGCCTGAATGTACTCTTCCCGAATCTGCCGCCTGGTACGCTCATGGTGAATCTGATCGGCGGGTTTATTATTGGCGGAGCGCTGGCGTTCTTCACACGGCAGCCGCATCTGGATCCTGCCTGGCGATTACTGATTACAACCGGGCTGTGCGGGGGAATGACCACGTTCTCGACGTTTTCGCTGGAAATTTTTTCGCAGCTACAGGTGGGCAATTATCTCTGGGCCATCACGTCGGTGATAGTGCATGTATTTGGCTCATTGCTGATGACCGCACTGGGTTTCCTGGTCATCAACATGCTGTAAAAAAGCCCGCAGGTTTGCGCCTGCGGGCCTTGTATGAATCACAACGTGTTAACGCACCATGCAGGGACGTTTGTTGTCGAACGTCCAGCCGGGGATAAGGTACTGCATCCCCGCTGCATCGTCGCGCGCGCCCAGACCGTGTTTCTGGTACAGCTCGTGCGCCTTCATTACCTGCTCCATATCCAGCTCCACCCCCAGACCCGGCGTCGCCGGCACCTGCACCCTGCCGCCTTTGATTTCAAACGGTTCTCTGGTCAGGCGCTGGTTGCCCTCCTGCCAGATCCAGTGGGTGTCGATGGCGGTGATGTTGCCCGGCGCGGCGGCCGCCACGTGGGTGAACATCGCCAGCGAGATGTCGAAGTGGTTGTTGGAGTGGGAACCCCACGTCAGGCCGAACTCATGGCACATCTGCGCCACACGCACGGAGCCCTGCATGGTCCAGAAGTGCGGGTCCGCCAGCGGAATATCCACCGACTGCAGGGAGAGCGTGTGACCCATCTGACGCCAGTCGGTGGCAATCATATTGGTCGCGGTCGGCAGGCCGGTGGCGCGGCGGAACTCCGCCATCACTTCACGCCCGGAGAAGCCCTGCTCTGCGCCGCACGGATCTTCCGCGTAAGCCAGCACGCCTTTGAGGTATTTACCGATTTTTATCGCTTCATTCAGGGACCATGCGCCGTTCGGATCGAGGGTGACGCGGGCCTGCGGGAAGCGCTTCGCCAGGGCGACAATGGATTCCGCTTCCTCTTCACCGGCCAGCACGCCGCCTTTGAGTTTGAAGTCACTGAAGCCGTATTTTTCATAGGCAGCTTCGGCCAGACGCACGACAGCATCCGGGGTCATTGCCTCTTCATGGCGCAGGCGGTACCAGTCGCATTTATCGTCCGGCTGGCTCTGGTAGGGCAGTGGGGTCGCCTTACGGTTGCCGACGAAGAACAGGTAGCCAAGCATTTCCACTTCGCTGCGCTGCTGGCCGTCGCCGAGCAGAGAGGCGACGTTAACGCCCAGATGTTTGCCCAGCAGGTCGAGCATCGCGGATTCGATGGCGGTGACCACGTGGATGGTGGTGCGCAGGTCAAAGGTCTGCAGGCCACGGCCCGCAGCATCGCGGTCAGCAAAGGCGCTGCGCACCGCGTTGAGGACATTTTTGTAGGCGCCGAGGGTTTTGCCGACTATCAGCGGTGCCGCGTCTTCAAGGGTCCGGCGTATTTTTTCGCCGCCGGGGACTTCGCCGACGCCGGTATTGCCGGCGTTATCGGTGATGATAACGATGTTCCGGGTGAAGAACGGGGCATGCGCGCCGCTCAGGTTCATCAGCATGCTGTCATGCCCGGCAACCGGGATGACTTTGACGGATGTTACGACTGGAGTTGAAGACTGGCCTGACATAATTCCTCCTGCGGATAGATGGTAACCGAATAGCTTCGTCATAAACGGTCATCTGCCATGGATAAAAACGTGGTGCTGAATTGCGTGTTGTCAGGATTCTATGATGTTAATTACAACAAAAATAGACTGATTATATGCTTCATTGATTCAATAATTGAATCAATAAAAAGACGCAGGTTCATCATTAATTCTTTTATTATTAGTTAGTTGTGTCGCTTTTGCGGATAAGGTTCCGATGCGGAGCGTCATTAAAATGTGATCAGGTACAGGCGAGAGAAAAACGGAAAATGAACATGCTTTAGGGGGAGGAGCTTGCCGCAAAATATCGGCAAATTAACCAAATTATAGGCATTTTGTTTCTCTTTTTCGTTGTGCTTTTGCCTGTTTTTACAGCCTGAAATAAAGCTTTTTCCTGTCATTTGCCTGATGTGCCGCGACGGTATTCACGAAACAAAGCTTCGATGTAACATTTACGTTAAAACAGGCCCGGGCGAGTCCCTCAACCCATTCACAAATTAACATTGATGAGTTTGCGCTATCAGAGGGATGAAAGCGTGAAAACCTGGCTTTGCCGTTATGTATAGCGTCAAAACAGCACGGCTACAGAAAAATGGTTGCGTTGTCGTTTTGGAAAGCAAATGCGATGGGAGTCACGAATTTTTTCATCCTGAGAGGGAAACTGCCTGGATTGAATTGCTGGTGCGGAGAAGGAGCAAATCAGCACTCGCCTCTTGTTGTGTAGAAAAATATCCGCCATTTATTTTGATGCAAAACGTATCTTCGTGGGCGCTAAATTCCCGGCATTAGCTGGTTGGGCGAAACATCATCCCCGCAGCGAAATTATGCCTGTGCGAGATCTTCGCATTTACGCTCAGCCTGTTTTGTCCGGGAATAGACAGCACCAGGATATATCATCTGAAGGCTTTTATTTTCTGGCCGTTATTAAACACAATGACGGCTTATCGTTTTCAGCATCAGTGATAGCAAATAAATTCCTGGCGTGACTCAGGGCATGTGACGACCATAATGATACATAGAAGGCGTGCTTGTGATTTTACTTTGGCTTTTCCAGCAGGTTACTTTCACGTTAGCGTACTAAATTTCAACCACCGCAAGAACTTGCGAAGCAGTAAAAGAACGCCGAGGAATGCAACTGTGCCAGTGATATTGGGTGCGTTAATCAACAGGGTATTACTGGTGGAATAGTGATGAACTGAAAGTTCAGGTTTCTGACTAAATCTGAATTTTATGATATCTGATAAAAATAAATACATCATGATAGATGTGACTTAACTAAAATTTTTACATGAAACGACGCGGTCTATTCGCAATCAGAAAAGGCATTGCTTTTTATTAATAAATGGATTGCTGAACAAAAGGGGCTCTAAAATAATGGCTGAATTTTCAGCGGTATTATTTCAAAAAAACAGGAGGGCAAATATTCATTCACCCTCGTGGTAATTGCCTGTACTCCGGCGGGCTATGAGTTTTCGCTGGATTTATGCGCCTGCGTCGGGTTTAGTGGCGGTTTTTTTCTTTCCAGATACATCACATGCTCGCTGTTGTTCATCATCTCCAGCAAATTGCCGTGTTTGTCCGGATCGTACTCTACGATGCCGTAAGAATAGTGAAGCCGGAATTTTTTCATTGATTTTTCATTGAGATCATCAATTTTTGACTGCAAGCTGAACAGGAAGGTATCCACATCCCGGTCATCGTCATGGCCTAACAGGATGACAAACTTGCCCCCTTCCAGGCGTGCGGCAACGTCATTCTTTTTCATACAGCGCAGGAGCGCTGAGGCAAATTTTTTGAGTGTGCTATCGCCTTCGTTATGACCAAAAAATTCATTAATAGCGGTAATGTTTTCCACATCAAGGTAAATGAGGCTAAACGATCTTTTATTATCAGTTAACCATGAGAAGCGTTTATCACCCAGTTTGTAAAAACCGCGCTTATTGGGTAATTCGGTCAGCGTATCCGTCATCGCCATACTGATGATATGAAACTCATCCTCGACAATGGCGCCCAGATCGAGCAACGAGTTGATATTTTCTGGGGTAAAATCACGCGGTTTGTCGTCAATAATACATATTGTACCTGCAATTGAGCCATCTGGCAGACGTACCGGGCAGCCTGCGTAAAAACGTATATGTGGTTCACCAATAACAAACGGGTTATCGTGAAAACGTTCATCCACACTGGTGTCTTTCACAATAAAAATCCCCTGTGCCAGGATCGCATGTGCACAGAAAGATATATTGCGAGATGTCTCACGGACTTTCACTTCTCCGCTGCAGGAAACCAGCCATTGTCGATCACGATCTAACAGGCTGATTATGCCTATTGGAACGTCAAACGCCGTTTTTGCCAGACGAGTCAGGCGATCTAAGCGCTCGTCATCCTTTTTATCGAGCAGGTCCATCATATAAAGAGATTTAAGACGCTCGGTTTCGTTTTCTGGTATTTCAGGAAATTTCATAGTGAGGCCTCATTAGCTATAGATTTACTATATCAGAGGTTTTTTATTTAGGTAGCGCCTCAAGGCCCACCTTTACGTTGTATTAGAAATATCCTCCTCATGTAGCATGGCACAGATTACGCTGTTGCCTCTGCCTGCGCCGTCCTACAATGTGTTCACTTATCACCCAGGAGGTATTCCATGTCTCAACCCACGCTTACTTATCGTCTTGGCGACCGCGAGGTTGGTCGTCTTGGCTATGGCGCAATGCAACTGGCCGGTCCAGGCGTGTTCGGACCGCCGGCTGACGAAGCGAAGGCGATTCAGGTGCTTCGTGATGCCGTATCGGCTGGTGTAAATCATATCGATACCAGCGACTTCTATGGTCCGCATATTACTAACCAGATAATCAAAAAAGCGCTGCATCCTTATCCGTCAGAGTTGTGCATCGTGACGAAAGTGGGAGCGCGTCGTGATGACAAAGCCAACTGGCTGCCTGCGTTTAGCGCCGGGGAACTGACCCGTGCGGTAGAAGATAACCTGCGTAATCTTGGCCTTGATGCCATAGAAGTGGTCAATTTGCGCAGCATGCATGGTGTGCATGGACCGGCGGAAGGTTCGCTGGAAGCTGAACTGGAAACCCTGATCGCCTTAAAAGAGCGCGGGTTGATCCGTCATATCGGACTGAGTAATGTGACGGCGAAGCAGGTTGCTGATGCCCAGTCGATGACGCCGATTGTCTGTGTACAGAATATGTATAACGTGGCCAACCGTGAGGATGATGCGCTGATTGATGTGCTGAACGCACAGGGCATTGCCTATGTACCGTTCTTCCCGCTGGGTGGGTTTACGCCGCTGCAATCTGGTGAACTGAACGCGGTGGCGCAACGTTTGAATGCCACGCCGATGCAGGTCGCGCTGGCCTGGCTGCTGCAACGCTCGCCCAATATTCTGTTGATTCCTGGCACCTCTTCGCCTGCGCATCTGCAGGAAAACCTGGCCAGTGCGCAGCTGACACTGCCGGAAGATGCGCTGGATATTCTCAACGGTATCGATAAGCGCTAAGCCGAACGTCCCCTCATCCGGGAGGGGACCGATCGAGCGCGATTTGTAACCCCGGTAAGCATAGCGCCACCGGGGAAGAGGAATCACGTTACGCCAGCGCCTGCTGCCAGTCGGCAATCAAATCGTCCACCCCTTCGATTCCCACGGATAACCGAATCAACTGCGGTGTAATGCCATTCGCCAGTCGCTGCTCCAGCGGAATAGATGCGTGCGTCATGCTGTAGGGCTGGCTTACCAGACTCTCCACACCGCCCAGACTTTCGGCGAGGGTGAACAGTTTTAGCTTACTGATTATATGAGCGGCATGCTGGTCATCGCCTTTCACCACGACGGAAATCATGCCGCCGGGCAGTGCCATTTGCTTGCGCGCCAGCGCATGATGCGGGTGCGACGGCAGCCACGGGAACCATACTTTTTCGACCTGCGGCTGTTGCTCCAGCCACTGCGCCAGGGCCAGTGCGTTGCTGCTGTGGCGCTCGATACGCAGCGAGAGCGTGCGGATACCGCGTAGCGTCAGGAAACTGCTGAACGGGTCAAGCACGCCGCCTACGGCGTTTTGCAAATAGCCCAGTTTTTCAGCCAGCGGCGGATTATCGCCCACGACCGCCAGCCCGGCCACCACGTCAGAATGGCCGTTCAGGTATTTGGTGGCGGAGTGAACCACAATATCGAAGCCGAGCTCAATGGGGCGGTGGATAACCGGCGAGGCAAAGGTATTATCCGCCACGCTGAGGATCTTGTGCCGTTTCGCGATCGTCGCAATCGCTTCCAGATCCGCCAGTTTAAGCAGCGGGTTGGTGGGCGTCTCAACCCAGATCATCCGCGTGTCCGGGCGAATGGCAGTCTCCAGCCCCGCCAGATCGTCGGGCTTCACCCAGCTCACCCGCAGGCCGGTGCTGCGTTTGCGTACATTTTCAATCAGGCGGTACGTGCCGCCGTAAACATCATCCACCGCAACGATATGGCTATCTTTATCCAGTAATTCCAGTACCGTAGAGATGGCCGCCAGCCCGGAGGCAAAGGCATAACCACGCGTGCCGCCTTCGAGTTCAGCGATCGCCGTCTCCAGTGCGTGACGAGTGGGGTTGCCGCTGCGGGAATATTCATAGCCCGTATGCTGACCAGGCGCAGGCTGCGCAAAAGTGGACGTGGCATAAATCGGCGGCATCACTGCGCCGTGCTGGTCGGTGAATGTGCCACTGTGCACGCTCAAAGTATTCAACGTTTTCATCTGTACTCCTTTATTGTTCCAGGCGGTTACGCCAGGTGGTCAGGACATCGCTGCGGGTAATCAGGCCGAGAAAGCGGTCATTGTCGGCAATCACTGCCACCAGGCCCCGGTCAAAAATGGCTTTTAGCGCACTTTCCGGCGCGTGCTTGTCGAGGATTTCCACATTACGGGTCATCGCCTCTTTCACGGGTGATGAAAAACGCGCGCTATCACCCTGCACATGACTTATCAGATCCCATTCATCAACGATGCCGACGACACGGCCATTTTCCAGCACCGGCAGTTGCGAGAAGTCATACAGACGCATGCGTGCCAGTACGGCGGCCAGGGTGTCATCCGGAGCGGCAGTGACGGTGGCGCCTTCGTCATGGCGCAGGGCAATGAAATCGGTTAAATCACCGCGCGTCGGGCGGCTTAATAATCCCTGCTGTCGCATCCAGTCATCGTTAAACATTTTGGAGAGATATTTGTTACCGCTGTCGCAGGCGAGCGTCACCACACGTTTGGCGGTGGTCTGCGCCTGGCAGTAACGCAGTGCGGCACTGAGCAGCGTCCCGGTTGAAGAACCGGCCAGTACCCCTTCGGTTTGTAGCAGGGCGCGCGCGGCGGCGAATGCCTCGGCATCGGTAACACGGTAGGCCGTATGAACCCCCTCGATATGGGCCAACGGTGGGATAAAATCCTCACCGATCCCTTCGACCAGCCAGGAGCCAGGCTCACCGTACTGCCCGGTTTCGACCTGATCGGCAAGTATTGAACCTGCCGGGTCGGCAAGGATAAATTGGGTTTTCGGCGAATGTTCGGCAAACCACGCCTGCAATCCCCCCAGCGTGCCACCAGAACCAACCCCAACGACAATCGCGTCGATATCACCGTCGAGCTGGGCATAAATTTCCGGCGCGGTGGTACTAAAGTGCGCCAGCGGATTGGCTTCGTTATTAAACTGGTCGATGTAAAACGCCCCCGGCGTCTCCCGTGCCAGGCGGCGGGCATAATCCTGATAATAGGCCGGGTGTCCTTTGTTGACGTCAGAGCGCGTTAATACCACTTTCGCCCCCAGCGCCCGCAGGTGGAAGATCTTCTCCCGGCTCATTTTGTCCGGCACCACCAGAATCAATGAGTAGCCTTTTTGCGCGGCAATCAGCGCCAGCCCAAGGCCAGTATTGCCTGCCGTCGCCTCTATGATGGTTCCACCGGGCTGTAAATGGCCCAGTCGTTCAGCTTCGTTAATCATCGACAGCGCAACGCGGTCTTTGATTGAGCCGCCAGGATTCTGGTTTTCCAGTTTCAGGAACAGGCTGCAGGGGCCGGTCTCCAGTTTATGAAGCTCAAGAAGCGGGGTCTGGCCGATAAGTTCACTAATCGAATGCAGTACTGACATGGTTAATCACCCACAGATAAACGTGATGAGCGGATGATAGGTCTGTCATTTTGCCTGTTTAAAGAACGTTTATCCGGTGATTAGAACAAAAAGAAATATGAAGTGCTATTTAGACATCAGGAGGGAAAGGTGGTTAGCCGTCCGGATGTGTTGATTTCCAGAAAATGGCATTTTTGCTCTGTTTTTAGCCACTTTTCCGGGGTTCTTCCTGTGGATTATGCGTTTAGCAGATAACCATTGCTGAATTTAATCATTAGACGGAAGCGTGAGAATCGCCGCCGTTTAGCGTTAATAGTTATATGTAATGTCTATTTAGTTATTTGAATTATATTCATGACTGATTATTATCGTTTGGACTTCCATACTGCTAAACCGCCAAACGGAAAAGTAACGTAATGATCGTTCTCAGGAATATTTCTAAGATTTTCGACCAGGGAAAGGCGTCGATTACCGCCGTGGACAGCGTCAATCTGTCGGTTGAGCAGGGGCAAATTTACGGGATTATCGGCTACAGCGGCGCCGGGAAAAGTACGCTGATTCGTCTGCTGAATGGTCTGGAAAAACCGACTTCCGGCAGCGTAGTGATAAACGGCCAGGACATCTCAGCGGCAAAAGGCGAGCAGTTGCGCCAGGCCCGTCTGAAAATCAGTATGGTCTTCCAGCACTTCAACCTGCTGTGGTCGCGCACAGTGGCGGAAAACATCGCCTTTTCTATGCAGATTGCCGGTGCGCCAAAAGCAAAAATCAGGGCGCGCGTGGCGGAACTGATTGAGCTTGTGGGATTGAAAGGCCGTGAAAATGCTTACCCGTCGCAGTTGAGCGGCGGGCAAAAACAGCGCGTGGGGATTGCCCGTGCGCTGGCAAACAACCCCGATGTTCTGCTTTGCGATGAGGCGACATCGGCGCTGGATCCGCAGACGACCGATCAAATCCTCGATCTGCTGCTGGATATTAACCGTCGCTTCCAACTGACGATTGTCTTGATCACCCATGAAATGCATGTGGTGCGCAAAATCTGCGACCGCGTGGCAGTGATGGAAAACGGTAGTGTGGTGGAAGAGGGGGATGTGATCAGCGTTTTCACGCATCCACAGCAGCCAATCACTCGCCAGTTTGTTCGCCAGATTAGCCAGTATGAGGAAGCAGAGTTTAATCCTGATTTGAACGCGGATCTCGACGGTACTGTAATCAAGCTGACCTTTACCGGGCATAGCACCCATCAACCGGTTGTCGGGGAACTGACGCTGCGCTATGGCCTGCCGTTCAATATTTTGCATGGAAAAATGACCCAAACCGCGCATGGCGTGTTTGGTCAACTGTGGGTGCATGTCGTCGCCACAGAGGAACAGGTAAACAATATCCTCGCGGATTTACGCCATAGCGATATTGAAGGCGAGGTGATTAAACATGATTGAGACACTATTTCCGCACCTGAAACTGGCCCAGCTTTGGGCGGCCACGCAGGAGACGCTGTACATGACGGCACTCTCTGGCGCGGCAACCTTTGTATTAGGGATCATGCTGGGGCTGGCGCTGTTTTTAACCGCCCGCGGTGGGTTATTTCAAAACCGCGCGCTCTATAGCGTGATCTCGATTGTGGTGAACGTGTTCCGCTCGATCCCGTTCATTATCCTGATTGTTCTGCTGATTCCGTTTACCAAAACGATTATCGGCACCATTCTCGGGGCGAATGCTGCGCTGCCTGCGCTGATAGTCGGGGCCGCGCCATTTTATGCTCGCCTGGTAGAGATTGCCCTGCGTGAAGTGGACAAAGGGGTTATCGAGGCGACCCGCTCAATGGGGGCCCGGCTTAGCACACTGATTTTTCGGGTTTTACTGCCTGAATCATCGCCTGCACTGGTTTCCGGTATCACGGTGACGCTGATTGCTCTGGTGAGCTACAGCGCCATGGCCGGGGTAATCGGCGCGGGTGGCTTAGGAAATCTGGCTTATCTGGAAGGATTCCAGCGCAACCACGGCGACGTCACGCTGGTGGCGACAGTGACCATCCTGATCATTGTCTTCATCATCCAGTTCTGCGGCGACGCAATTACTTCTCTGTTAGATAAACGCTAATAAAATTAGGGAAACACATCATGAAAAAAACACTGACACTGATTGCCGCCATGACTTTGGGGGCGATGAGCTTCTCCTCCTGGGCTGACAAACTGACCGTTGGCGCTTCCAACGTGCCGCACGCTGAAATCCTGGAACAGGCGAAACCAATTCTGGCGAAGCAAGGTATCGATCTGGAGATCAAACCGTTCCAGGACTATATTCTGCCGAACACCGCACTGGCGGGCCGTGAAATTGATGCCAACTATTTTCAGCACATTCCGTACCTGAACAGCGTACTGAAAGATCACGAGGGTGATAAAACCTATGATTTTGTCAGCGCTGGCGCGATTCACATTGAGCCTATCGGTATCTACTCCAAAAAATACAAGTCGCTGAAAGAGCTGCCGCAGGGTGGCAAAATCATCATGCGTGACGCGGTATCCGAAGAGGGCCGTATCCTCTCTATCTTCGAAAAAGAGGGCGTGATCAAACTGAAACCGGGCGTGGATAAAGTCTCTGCGCGTATCAGCGATATCGTTGAGAATCCGAAAAAGCTGCAGTTCCAGCCAAACGTAGAAGCGGCACTGTTACCGCAAATGTATAACAACAACGAAGGTGACGCAGTGGTGATCAACGCCAACTACGCCATCGACGCGGGCCTGGACCCGGTACACGATCCAATCGCCGTTGAAAGCGGTGAGAACAACCCGTATGCCAACATCATTACCGTACATCGTGGCGATGAGAAGAAAAAAGATATCGTAGCGCTGGTGAACGTGCTGCACTCAAAAGAGATTCAGGACTGGATCCGCACCAAATATAAAGGTGCTGTAATCCCGGTAAACAACTAATTACGGCTGTTTCTGTGCGGCGGGTTTTCCCGTCGCACCTCCTTCCCCAAATCTGTTCCTGCCCCCCTGTGTGATGAATCTCACCGATTTTAAACAATTAAGATAATACTTGATAACAACGTACTACTATTGCCTGGGTCAATTTGCGCTGAGGTAGAAATGAAAGATGTCGTTATCGTTGCTGCGGTTCGCACGCCTATCGGCTGTTTTCAGGGGGCGCTATCGCACCATTCTGCCGTTGAACTGGGAAGCTATGTCGTCCAGGCGCTTCTCGATCGCAGCGGGGTTCACCCTAATACCGTTGACGAAGTTATTTTAGGCCAGGTGCTTACTGCAGGCGCCGGGCAAAACCCTGCCCGCCAGTCGGCGATCAAAGGCGGCCTGCCGATGACGGTTTCGGCTATTACTATTAATGATGTGTGCGGATCAGGGTTGAAAGCGCTGCATCTGGCGTCGCAGGCGATTCAGTGCGGGGAAGCCGATGTGGTCATTGCGGGCGGCCAGGAGAATATGAGCCGCGCTCCCCATGTGCTGACCGACAGCCGTACCGGGGCGCGATTGGGCAATAGTCAGCTTATAGATAGCCTGGTTCACGACGGGTTATGGGATGCCTTCAACGATTACCATATGGGCGTGACCGCAGAAAATCTGGCGCGGGAGTACGGTATCAGCCGTGCCCATCAGGATGACTGGGCGCTCCGTTCGCAGCAAAAAGCGCGTGCTGCTATTGATTCCGGGCGTTTTCGCGAAGAAATCGTGCCGGTGAAAGCGCTGTCTGCCGATGGGCGACCGCTACTGGTCGATACCGATGAGCAACCGCGCACCGACGCCAGCGCAGAAGGGCTGGCCAGACTCTCCCCGGCATTTGAACTGACGGGCTCCGTCACTGCGGGTAACGCCTCGTCCATTAATGACGGCGCCGCCGCTGTGATGATGATGAGTGAAGCCAAAGCGCAAGAGTTGAACCTGCCGGTGATGGCGCGTATCCGCGCCTTTGCCAGCGTGGGTGTCGATCCCGCTCTGATGGGCATCGCGCCAGTGTATGCCACGCGTCGCTGCCTTGAGCGTGTGGGCTGGCATCTGGACGACATCGATCTGATCGAGGCCAATGAGGCCTATGCCGCGCAGGCGCTGTCTGTCGGTAAAGTACTCGAATGGGATGAAAAGCGGGTCAATGTAAATGGCGGCGCCATTGCGCTTGGCCATCCTATCGGCGCATCCGGCTGCCGTATTCTGGTCTCACTGGTGCATGAAATGAAAAAACGCAATGCCCGTAAAGGGCTGGCGACGTTATGTATCGGTGGCGGGCAGGGTGTAGCGCTGGCGATAGAACGCGACTAAGTTCTTACAGATAACAACCCTTCGATTATAAAAAAAAGCCCTCCGTTAAGGAGGGCAAGGCCAGTTACAGAAACACTAACTCAAACGTCCCCGGGCAACGCACCGCGCTACCCTGTTGTTTCTTTGTCGATTTTCCCTTGTGTATACGCATTTAATTTTATGCCGTTATACACGCCATCAACATTTCAAAAATTCGATATCAATTTATCAAAACATCGTTTTACTTTGTGTGACAGCCTGCGCAGTTTAAAAGAAAAGGCAGCGTGTATCATCCAAAAAAAGCGATAGCATTGCGGTATCAAAAAAGATCTTAGATTTCACGCAGTAAAACTGGCTTCAGACTGTTAAAACGTCATGACTCTATTAACTCTCTGTTTGCTATCATTAAATTCTTTTCACCGGCCCATAAACAGCCCTTCTCCTTCATGTAAATATCAGGCGTTCGTGATCGCAACTACAGTTTTAGAAATATATTACGGAAAAAATGAAACGTTGTTTTATATATCATTGAAAACGTGTTTTAGCCGGGATAAGATGTGCGCATACTGCAAAACGGAACGTTTTCTACTCGCTCCGTTACATGCGATTCGAACGAAACATTGACTGCGGAGGTAAATGTGGACGTAAGACAAAGCATCCACAGTGCGCATGCGAAAACGCTGGATACCCAGGGACTGCGCAATGAATTTTTGGTTGAACAGGTCTTCGTGGATGACGAATACACCATGGTGTATAGCCACATCGACCGTATTATCGTCGGTGGCATTAAGCCGGTAGCCAAAACCGTTTCCGTCGGCGGCGAAGTCGGCAAGCAACTGGGCGTAAGCTATTTCCTGGAACGCCGTGAACTGGGCGTTATCAATATCGGCGGCCCTGGCACCATCACCGTTGACGGTCAGTGCTATGAAATCGGTCATCGCGACGCATTGTATGTTGGCAAAGGGGCGAAAGAAGTCGTTTTTGCCAGTGTAGATACCGCAACACCTGCGAAGTTCTACTACAACTGCGCACCGGCACATACTACGTACCCGACCAAAAAAGTGACGCCTGCGGATGTTTCTCCGGTCACGCTGGGTGACAACCTCACCAGTAACCGTCGCACCATCAACAAATACTTCGTGCCGGACGTGCTGGAAACCTGTCAGTTGAGCATGGGCCTGACCGAACTTGCGCCGGGGAATCTGTGGAACACTATGCCGTGTCATACCCATGAGCGCCGCATGGAAGTCTATTTCTATTTCAATATGGATGAGGACGCATGTGTGTTCCATATGATGGGACAGCCGCAGGAGACTCGCCATATCGTGATGCATAACGAACAAGCGGTCATTTCGCCAAGCTGGTCTATTCACTCAGGCGTGGGTACGAAGGCGTATACCTTTATCTGGGGTATGGTCGGTGAAAACCAGGTCTTTGATGACATGGACCATGTCGCGGTTAAAGATCTGCGCTAAGCACCAAAGGCATAACGAAAATATGCCTGCGGGTGCAGGCGTTGAAAGATTAAGGAACAAACATGATTCTGGATGCATTCTCTCTTCAGGGTAAAGTGGCTGTCGTTTCCGGGTGTGATACGGGGCTGGGTCAGGGCATGGCGCTGGGGCTGGCGGAAGCGGGCTGTGATATCGTAGGCATCAATATTGTTGAACCGACTGAAACCATCGAGCGCGTTACCGCGCTGGGCCGCCGCTTTCTGAGCCTGACGGCCGACCTGCGTAAAATCGACGGCATCCCGGCGCTGCTGGATCGTGCGGTGGCCGAATTCGGCAAGATCGACATTCTGGTCAATAACGCGGGTCTGATCCGCCGTGAAGACGCGATCAATTTCAGCGAGCAGGACTGGGATGACGTGATGAACCTGAACATCAAAAGCGTCTTCTTTATGTCTCAGGCGGCGGCGAAACATTTCATCGCTCAGGGCAATGGCGGCAAAATCATTAACATCGCCTCAATGCTCTCCTTCCAGGGCGGCATCCGCGTACCGTCTTATACCGCTTCTAAAAGCGGCGTGATGGGCGTGACCCGTCTGCTGGCGAACGAATGGGCGAAACATAACATCAACGTCAATGCGATCGCACCGGGCTATATGGCAACCAATAACACCCAGCAGTTGCGTGCTGATGAAGAGCGTAGCGCGGCTATTCTCGACCGTATCCCGGCCGGCCGTTGGGGGCTGCCGAGTGACCTGATGGGACCGATTGTCTTCCTGTCCTCGAGCGCCTCTGATTACATTAACGGCTATACCATCGCGGTCGACGGCGGCTGGCTGGCGCGTTAATTCGCCTGATTTACCAAAAACCTGTCTTCGGACAGGTTTTTTTATGCCTGTGGGGTGGTTGAAACTCCCCCCTGAGTTTGCTTGACTGAGTGCTTACTCAGAGGGAGAGGCATGATGAAGACGATTGGGCTATTGGGTGGCATGAGCTGGGAATCAACTATTCCGTATTATCGCCTGATTAATGAGGGGGTGAAGGCGAAATTGGGTGGCCTGCACTCTGCCAGCCTGCTGCTGCACAGCGTGGATTTTCACGAGATTGAAGAGTGCCAGCGCAGCGGCGAATGGGAAAAGGCTGGGGATATCCTGGCAGATGCGGCCATCGGGCTGCAAAACGCCGGTGCGCAAGGCATTGTGTTGTGTACGAACACCATGCACAAAATCGCCGGACAGATTGAAGCGCGCTGTGATGTGCCTTTTTTACACATTGCCGATGCCACCGGGCGGGCGATCGTGGCGCAGAAACAATCCAAAGTGGCGCTGTTGGGCACGCGCTACACCATGGAACAGGATTTTTATCGTGGCCGACTCACCGAACAATTTGGCATTGAAACGCTGATCCCTGATGAGGCTGATCGTGCGCGGGTCAATCAGGTTATTTTTGACGAACTATGCCTCGGTACGTTTAGCGACGCTTCTCGTGCCTATTATGTCAGTCTGATTACGCAACTGGCAGAGCAGGGGGCGCAGGGGGTGATTTTCGGTTGCACCGAAATTGGCCTGCTGGTTTCACAAGATCAGTCGCCGATCCCGGTATTTGATACGGCTGCTCTGCACGCCGCCGATGCCGTGACGTTTATGCTCTCTTAAACGGCGTTGAGTACAGCGTTCAGTGGGCCGGTAATGAGTGGCATCGCCTCCTGCAAATGACGACTAAAGGCGTCGACCAGGGCCGAAGAGGGGCGATGCAGCGGACGGATCAGGCTCACCGTAAAGGGAACGTCGATACTGAAACGGCGCACCACCACTCCGCTGGCGGCGTAATCCAGCGCGGTGAGCGGGTTAACGACTGAAATTCCCACCCCGGCGCGCACCATCGCGCAGACCGACGCCGCGCTGTGCGTTTCCAGCACCATACGGCGTTTCACCTGATGCTCGCTGAACAAAGCATCAAGCAATTGCCGGTAGCTGTCGGTGCGTGACAGGCTGATGTAATTCTCGCCATGAAAATCCGCAGGGGTAAGTTGCGTTTTATGCGCCAGCCGATGGTTTTGCGGCAGGACACACACTTCGTTGAAGGTCAGCAGCGGTGTGCGCTCCGTCCCCGCCGGCGTGCTGATCGTTTCCGTCAGCCCCAGATCATGGCGCTGGGCGGAGAGCCACTCTTCCAGTAGCGGGGACTCCTGTGGCACGATATTCAGGCTAACATCCGGGTAGCGAGCCAGAAAAGGCTGCAATAGCAGCGGTAAAAATGACTGAGAAAAGACCGGCAGGCAGGCAATTGAAAGCTCGCCCTGGCGGAATTCACGCAGACTTTCTGCGGCGCTGACAATGCGATCCAGCCCATACCAGGAGCGCTGTACTTCCTCAAAAAGACGTAACCCTTGCACCGTAGGATGCAGACGCCCGCGTGCGCGTTCAAACAACTTCAACCCCAGCACTTTTTCAAAACGCGCCAGCTCCCGGCTGACGGTCGGCTGGGAGGTATGCAGCAACTGAGCGGCTTCCGTCAGATTCCCGGTGGTCATTACGGCATGAAAAATTTCAATGTGGCGCAGGTTTACGGCTGGCATGACGGCATCCTGATAAGCAATTCCATATCATTTTTGCATAGACTCACGATAAAACGATATTTTTTATTCCTCTTAGCCTGTGGCGTAATCATAAAAAAATCGTTTTCGGAGTCTGTTATGCCACGCCCATTGTCACAAACCACGACCGATCTTAATGCCGCTAATCTTCTTCGGCTGCCTGCGGAATTTGGCTGCCCGGTCTGGGTTTATGATGCGCAAATCATTCGCGACCAGATTGCCCGCCTGACGCAGTTTGATGTGATTCGTTTTGCGCAAAAAGCCTGCTCGAACATTCATATCTTACGTCTGATGCGTGAGCAGGGCGTGAAGGTGGATTCCGTGTCGTTAGGGGAAATTGAACGTGCGCTGGCAGCGGGTTACGACCCGAAAACCCATCCGGACGATATTGTCTTTACGGCGGACGTGATTGATGACGCGACGCTCGCTCGCGTGAGCGAGCTGCGTATTCCGGTTAATGCCGGGTCAGTGGATATGCTGGAACAACTGGGGCAGGTTTCACCCGGTCACCCGGTCTGGCTGCGCGTTAACCCTGGCTTTGGCCACGGCCACAGCCAGAAAACCAATACCGGTGGCGAAAACAGCAAGCACGGCATCTGGTATAGCGATCTGCCTGCCGCGCTGGAGGTGATGCAGCGTTACAACCTGCAACTGGTAGGTATTCATATGCATATCGGTTCCGGGGTGGATTATGGCCACCTTGAGCAGGTATGCGGCGCAATGGTGCGTCAGGTGGTGGAATTTGGCCAGGATTTGCAGGCCATTTCGGCAGGCGGCGGTCTCTCTATTCCCTATCATGAAGGGGAAGAGAGCGTGGATACTGATCACTACTACAGCCTGTGGAATGCCGCGCGCGAACAGGTGGTGAAACATTTGGGTCATCCGGTAAAACTGGAGATCGAACCGGGACGCTTCCTGGTGGCGGAATCTGGCGTGCTGGTCGCTCAGGTTCGTAGCGTGAAAGAGATGGGGAGCCGCCACTTTGTACTGATCGATGCAGGATTTAACGATCTGATGCGCCCGTCGATGTACGGTAGCTATCACCATATCACCGCGCTGGCGGCAGACGGACGTGATTTAACTGCAGCTCCGCGTATCGACACCGTGGTGGCCGGGCCGCTGTGCGAGTCTGGCGATGTGTTTACTCAGCAGGAAGGCGGCAAAGTGGAAACCCGCGCGCTCCCTGCTGTGGCGCCAGGTGATTATCTGGTGTTGCATGATACCGGAGCTTATGGTGCATCGATGTCGTCTAACTACAATAGCCGTCCGCTACTGCCGGAAGTGTTGTTTGATAACGGCGTGGCGCGCCTGATTCGTCGCCGTCAGACAATTGAAGAACTGCTGGCGCTTGAGCAAATCTAAGGCCTGACCCTCTCCCGGGTTGCGAGGGTATCAACGGTCCTCAAATCGTAATCCCGGGCAGCCGCATCCGGGAATCACCCCGGTGGCGCTTACCGGGGCTACGTTTGGGGCGACGGGTTTCCCGGATAAGGCGCAGTCTTATCCGGGGAAAAACGGCCCGGGAGCGACAGAATCACGCAGCACCAGTGTGCCGGTAAAAGGCGGGATCGCTTCGATCGCCTCTTTGTTGACCAGCCGGATCGCCTGATCGATGGCGGTGGTGATCATACTCTCAATCGGCAGGTAAACCGTCGACAGTCCCGGCTCCAGCCAACGGGCGCTGGGTGCGTCATCGAAGCCAAACAGAGAAATATCCTGCGGAATACGTAGCCCTGCCTGATGCAGCGCCTTAGAAGCTCCGAGCGCCATATCGTCGTTACAGGCAAACAGCGCGCTGACCTTAATGCCCTCTTTTAAGATCTCCTGACACAGTTCATAGCCGCGTGACATGGATGAGTCGCCATATTTCACTTTGTCCGGATCCCAGCGAATACCGTGTTTTTCCAGCGCCTTGCGATATCCCATCAAACGGGCTTTGCCGGTTGGCGTATGGATGGGGGCGGTGATACAGGCAATATCGTGATGACCCTGATTCACCAGATAATCCACCGCCTGAAACGCCGCATCCTGCTGTTCAAAGAAAACGCATTTATCATGGGCCTGAAAGACCTCGCGATTTATTACGATAAGCGGCATCGGGGTGGTATCGAGCAGGCGGATGATCGCTTTCTCGCTCATAAAGCGGGTATAAAGAATGATGGCGTCGCAGCGTCTGTCTGCCAGCATCTGTACCGCTAACTCTTCGCGTTCAGGCGCATCGTGTCCATCGGTCACAACCAGTTGTTTACCATAAGCTTCCGCCTGGCGGGACGCCTGCTGTAACAGGCGACCAAAATAGAAACCGTTAAAAGTGGAAACCACCAGGCCAATATTATTGCTGGTGCGTGTTGCCAGCGACTGGGCCAGAAAATTAGGCCGATAGCCCAGCTCTTCCATCGCCTGATACACCCGTTTACGGGTGCTCTCTTTTACCTGTCCTGTGTCGTTCAGCACGCGCGATACCGTAGCCTTGGAGACACCCGCGCGCAGTGAGACATCCAGCATTGTCGCCATGACCTGATCCTGTATCACATGAAGGCCGCCATTTTATCACATTCATCAAAACGCAGCGGGGCGGGGGAGAGACAAATCCGGGGCGATCACGCTTTTAATGCAACGGGACGAAAACCCTTGCTTATCCAGGGTGGTATACCAAATCTGCTAAATATGGCAAATCTGGAATACCAGATGCCGTGTTGCGACCTTTGTCACAGAACTATTTACCAGTGATAGCTATTTTTGGTATGCCAAAAGGTATTGAGCTGTATACCTGACACGATAAAAAGCCCTTTTACTGAGGTACCTCTAATGGCTCTACAGGAAAAGTTAATCGATTCTCTGGGTAGCTTCGCGACCAAATTCAACAGCTATCGCTATATCATGGCGATCAAGGCTTCTTTTATCACCCTGATGCCGGTCATTATCGTCGGCGCCTTCTCTGTGCTTATCTCTAATATGGTGCTGGATCCGAAAAACGGACTGGCCAGCTTTGATGCGCTATCATTCCTGGCAGCGCTCAAGCCGATCACCAGCGCCATCAACTACGCTACGCTCAACTTTTTGAATATCGGCGCGGTATTCCTGATTGGTATTGAGCTTGGGCGTATCAACGGTATTAAAACTCTGTTCCCCGGTTTGCTGGCGGTTATCTGCTTTATCTGCGTGACGCCGACAACGGTGGAAATGCTGGTCGATGGCCAAATGCACGTGGTGAAAGATGTGCTGCTGCGCCAGTTCTCGGATACCCGTAGCCTGTTCCTCGGCATGTTTATTGCGATTCTCTCCGTCGAGATTTACTGCTGGCTGGAAAACCGTGAAGGGCTGAAAATCAAAATGCCGGATACGGTGCCGCCTAACGTCTCGGCGTCATTCTCTGCACTGATCCCCGCTATTATCACCACCACGGTTATCGCGACTTTTGGTTTTGTCTTCCATCAGATCACCGGCATGTATCTTTATGATGCTGTTTACCAGGTGGTGCAACAGCCGCTGGAGCGCGTGGTGCAAAGCCTGCCTGGCATTCTGCTGCTGATGTTCGTCGCCCAGCTGTTTTGGGTGATTGGCATCCACGGCAACCAGATGATCAAGCCGATACGCGAACCACTGCTGCTTGGTGCGATCACGGTCAATATGAGCGCATTTGAGCAGGGCAAAGAGGTGCCAAATATCATCACCATGCCGTTCTGGGATGTGTATATGAGTATCGGCGGTTCCGGTCTGACAATTGGCCTGCTGATCGCGGTGATGATTGCCACCAAACGCAAAGAGATGAAAGAGATCGCCAAGCTCTCCATCGGTCCTGGTATCTTCAATATCAATGAGCCGGTGATATTCGGCATGCCGATCATGCTCAATCCGATCCTCGCGATCCCCTTTATCATCACTCCGCTGGTGACCGGATCAATCGGTTACTTTGCCACGGTTACCGGTTTTGCCGGTAAAGCTGTGGTGATGGTGCCCTGGACCACGCCGCCGCTGATCAACGCCTGGCTTTCCACCGCCGGTTCGATGGGCGCGGTGGTGACACAACTGGTGTGCATCCTGGCCTCGATCCTTATTTACCTGCCTTTTGTGAAGATTGCCTCCCGCCGCGCGGAGCAGGCGCAGTTGCAGGCTGAATCTGATGAAATGGCGAAAAGTGCATAAAGGAGCCTGACGTGAGCACGAAAACACTCACTATTCCACCGTCGTTTATTCTTGGTGCGGCGGCGTCAGCCTGGCAAACCGAGGGCTGGAGCGGGAAAAAAGAGGGGCAGGATTCATGGCCCGATCTTTGGTACAAAAATGACAGGCAGGTCTGGCATGAGGGCTATGGCCCGGCGGTGGCAACTGATTTTTATCACCGTTTTCGCGAAGACGTACAGTTGATGAAGCAGGCTGGCCTGACGCACTATCGTACGTCCATTAACTGGTCGCGATTTCTGACCGACTATGAAAATGGCATCGTGGATGAAGAGTATGCAGCGTATTACGACCAGCTATTTGACGAGATGGCGCGTAACCGCATTGTGCCGATGATCTGCCTTGAACATTACGAGTTACCCGGTTATCTGCTGGAAACTTACGGCGGCTGGGCGTCGAAAAAAGTTGTCGAACTCTACCTGCTCTACGTCGAAAAAGTCTTTGAGCGGTTTCACCAAAAGGTGACGCGCTGGTTCACTTTTAACGAACCCATTGTCGTGCAAACCCGTGTCTATCTGGATGCGCTGCGCTGGCCGTATGAGCAGAACACCAGTACCTGGATGCAGTGGAATCACCATAAAAATCTTGCTACGGCGAAGGTGGTGAAATTATTCCGCGAAAAGGGCTATGCAGGCACCGTGGGTTGCATTCTGAACCCGGAGGTCACCTATCCGCGCTCCCGTGCGCCGCACGATGTTCATGCGGCAGCTATGTATGATCTCTTTTATAACCGCGTCTTCCTCGACCCAATGGTAAAAGGGGCGTACCCGCCAGAGCTTTTTACCCTGCTTGAGAAGCATCAGGTGAACTGGGACTACACCGATGACGAACTGACCATCATTCGTGAAAATACCGTGGATGAATTGGGGATAAACCTCTATTACCCGCATCGGGTAAAAGCGCCTTCCCGCGCCTGGCACCCTGACACGCCGTTCCACCCGGCTTATTACTACGAACCCTTTGAGCTACCAGGCAGGCGTATGAATAAATCGCGCGGCTGGGAAATCGGGCCGTTTATCATTTATGACATGGCGATGCGGATTAAAAACGAGTACGGCAACATCCCCTGGTTTGTGGCGGAAAGTGGGATGGGGGTTGAGAATGAAGGGCAGTTCCGTAATCCCGATGGGGTAATTGAAGATGATTACCGCATTGCGTTTATTGGTGAGCATCTGTACCAGACGCTGCGTGCGCGGGAGGATGGCGCTAACTGCCATGGTTATATGCTCTGGGCGTTTACTGACAACGTGTCGCCGATGAATGCTTTTAAAAATCGCTACGGGCTGGTGGAGATCGATTTGCAACACAACCGTGACCGACGGGCGAAAAAGTCGCTCTCCTGGTATCGCCGGTTAAGCGACGAACGCCAGCTTACGATCTCTTTTGATGATCAATGGAAATAAGGAGCTGTGATGAAACGAATTGTCCTGTGTTGTTCTGCCGGAATGTCTACATCACTGGTAGTGACCAAAATGGAAAAAATTGCCGCCGAGCGCGGTCTGGATCTGAAAATCTATGCCATTGCTGAGCAGGCGCTGCGCGATGAATTAGACAGCCACAGCGGTGAGATCATCGCCGTACTGTTAGGGCCGCAGGTGCGCTTTAAACTCGCGGAAAATAAGAAACTTACCGACCAGTACGCTATTCCTGTTGATGTTATCGATCCGGTTGCGTATGGCACCTTAAATGGCGCGAAAGTTCTCGATCAGGCACTAAATTTGGTAAGATAGCGCGCTGAAAGGCCGGGTAGTTCCGGCCTGAGCTTCAACTAAAGGTCTGTACAGGTGATATTGTGGAAAAAGCTGTTATCCCGCCGGAAAAAAAACAGTACCAGGAGATTGGCGAAGATTTACGCACGCAAATAATCCAGGGGCATTACCCCGTGGGATCCCGCCTTCCACCTGAGCGCAATATTGCCGAAAAATATGGCGTCAGTCGTACCATTGTCCGTGAAGCCCTCTTAATGCTTGAACTACAGGGAACTGTCGATATTCGCCAGGGGTCCGGCGTCTATGTGATGCGTATTCCGCAGGAGCATGAAAACGAAGAAGAGCGCTTTCTTAGCAGCGATGTCGGCCCGTTTGAAATATTGCAGGCGCGTCAGTTGCTTGAGAGCAACATCGCTGCCTTTGCCGCCAAAATGGCGACGCGGGCGGATATCGATAATCTACGCCGCATCCTGGAGCAGGAGCAACGCGCGATTGCCCTGAATGACACCAGCCAGGACAACAGCAAAATGTTTCATCTGGTGCTGGCGGGAGCCTCACAAAATCAGATGCTACTGGCAACGGTAGAAAGCGTCTGGCACCACATGGACAGCAGCCCGCTGTGGCAACAATTCAATGTGCACATTACCAGCCGTCCGTATCGCCTGAAATGGCTTGGCGACAGGCAGACGTTGCTCGCCGCCCTGCGCCGTCGCGACGTGATGGGGGCCTGGCAGGCCATGTGGCAGCATCTTGAAAACGTAAAAAAGAGTTTGCTGGAGCTCTCGGACGAAGATGCCCCGGATTTTGACGGCTATCTGTTTGAATCAGTCCCGATTTTTCAGGGGAAATTAATGTGAAAGTGCTTCCCTTATACGACGCGCCTCAGCATGCCGGACAGGTGACCGAGTGGCTCTGGCGCGAGTTTGGCGATTCACTGCCGCGCGCGTTCTTCGCCAGCATCATTGAACACAGCCAGACGCCGGGCCACCTGCCGCTCACCTTTGTGCTGGTGGACGGCGAAAGGCTGCTTGGCACCGCAGGACTGTGGCGTTGCGATTTGATAAGCCGCCAGGATCTGTTTCCGTGGCTGGCTGCGCTCTATGTTGATGAATCTGCGCGCGGCCAGGGGCTGGCGCGGAAATTACAGCAACATGTGATTGAGTCCGCGCGGGAGATGGGGTTTAGCGAGCTTCATCTTTACTCGGCCTGCCGCGATTTTTATGAGCGCTTTGGCTGGCAGTATATCGGCGACGGTATTGATTACCCGGACACGACCGTCCACCTCTATCGCTTTGCCCTTTAGTTTTCCTGCGGCGTCACTACCGAGTGGCGTCTTACCAGCGTTGGGTTAAAGATGTGTGTGACATCCGGAACCGGACGGTTTTCAGCCAGCGCCAGCGCCAGTTCCGCCGCCTGTGTCGCCATCGTCACGATGGGATAGCGTACCGTGGTCAGACGCGGGCGGACATAGCGTGACACCAGGACATCGTCAAAGCCAATCAGTGAGATCTCGTCTGGCACATTAATGCCATTGTCGTTGAGTACCCCCATTGCCCCCGCCGCCATCGAATCGTTATAACAGGCGATAGCCGTAAAATTCTTGCCGCGCCCGAGCAGTTCGGTCATTGCCTGTTCACCACCGCTTTCGTCCGGTTCGCCGAAGGTGACCAGACGTTCATTACACGGCAGTCCGTTTTCTTTGAGGGCATCGTAATACCCCTGCAGACGGTCTTCCGCGTCAGAAATCGCGTGGTTGGAACACAAATAGCCTATCCGGGTATGGCCTTGTTGTATGAGATGGCGTGTTGCCAGCCAGGCACCGTAGCGATCATCCAGCGAGACACAGCGCTGTTCGAAACCGGGGAGAATTCGGTTAATTAATACCATCCCGGGGATCTGTTTCATCAGCGCGATGAGTTCGGCGTCCGGCACCATTTTGGCATGCACAACCAGTGCCGCGCAGCGGTGGCGAATCAGTTGCTCAATCGCGTTACGTTCTTTTTGCTCATTATGGTAACCATTACCGATGAGCAGGAAATTCCCGGTGCCGGAGGCTACCTGCTCAACGGCCTTTACCATCGCGCCAAAAAAAGGGTCAGAAACATCCCCGACCACCAGACCGACCGTTTCCGTCGATTGCTGTGCCAGCGCGCGGGCATTGGCATTGGGGTGATAGTTCAGACTCTCCATCGCGGTCTGGACCGCCAGCCGTGAGGCTTCGCTGGCTTTAGGTGAGTCGTTAATTACGCGAGAGACCGTAGCGACAGAGACACCTGCAAGCCGGGCTACATCTTTAATTGTCGCCATTGAACACCTTCATGTAGGGGTAAGCGTTTACACACCCACTTATGTTACGGGAATGCGCTGGCTAATCAAGGTTATCGCCATTGTACTTTCCCCAAACGTGAGCTGACGCGGCGAAATGACGTGAAAACGTTACACGGGAAATATATCGCGAAATATACAGTTCGAATCTTTAGTTACACTTTGCGAAAGGCTGTTTCTATTGTCTGCTGGAGAAGCATTTGGCCGGATTGCTACAGTAGCATTCCCAGAGGTATTGATAGGTGAAGTCAACCTGAGGGTTGAACACTTGATTACACCAACCTGCGCAGATGTGCAGGTTTTTTTTTGCCATTAAGTCAATGTGTAACAAGCAGGACGATTAGAAACACCTCGTTGCACTTAGGCTCATTCGCTTGCTTTTTATCGCTGGCGAGCTTACGCGCCGCCAGCCACAATCAAGATCCCAGAGGTATTGATTGGTGATTATTTCGGTACGCATTTCGTACTTAATCTCTTGCACCAACCTGCGCGGATGCGCAGGTTTTTTTTCGCCCGCGTTTTGCCACCCCCCACTTCTCGTGTAATCTGCCACAATTTATGCATAACCTGTCGAATTGACTAACAAAAGGAGTTGAAATGTTATTTGGCTTTTTTCGTGGCCTCTTTCGCATCCTGTTCCGTGTGCGACTCACGGGCAATACACAGGCGCTGCACGGCGAGCGCGTGTTGATTGTCCCCAACCATGTCTCCTTTATTGATGGGATTTTGCTGGCGCTCTTTCTTCCTGTTCGTCCGGTCTTTGCGGTTTATACCTCCATCAGCCAGCAGTGGTACATGCGCTGGCTTAAGCCGATTATCGATTTTGTGCCGCTCGACCCTACGAAACCGATGTCCATCAAACACCTTGTCCGTTTGATTGGCGAAGGGCGGCCGGTGGTGATTTTCCCGGAAGGGCGCATTTCGGTGTCTGGCTCGCTGATGAAAATCTACGACGGTGCGGGATTTGTGGCGGCAAAATCGGCGGCAACCGTTGTACCGCTGCGTATCGAAGGGGCGGAATTGACCTTTTTCAGCCGTCTGAAAGGGCTGGTTAAACAGCGCTTATTCCCGCGTATTTATCTGCACGTTCTGCCACCAACGCAGCTGCCAATGCCGGAAGCGCCACGCGCCCGTGATCGTCGTAAAATTGCTGGCGAGATGCTGCATCAGATTATGATGGAAGCCCGCATGGCGGTGCGTCCGCGCGAAACCTTATTCGACGCTTTCCTCGCCGCACAATATCGTTACGGTGCGGGAAAGCCCTGCGTTGAAGATATTAATTTCACCCCGGACAGTTACCGTAAGCTGCTGACCAAAACACTGTTTGTCGCCCGTATTCTCGACAAATACACGGCGCAGGGTGAGAAAATCGGCCTGATGTTGCCTAACGCCGGTATCAGCGCAGCGGTAATCTTTGGCGCAATCGCCCGCGGACGCATTCCGGCGATGATGAACTACACCGCCGGGGTGAAAGGGCTGACCAGCGCCATCACCGCCGCTGAAATTAAAACGGTATTCACGTCGCGTACCTTTATGGACAAAGGGAAGCTCTGGCATCTGCCGGAACAGTTAACGCAGGTGCGCTGGGTCTATCTGGAAGATTTAAAAGGCAGCGTCACGCTGGAAGATAAGCTGTGGATCTTTAGCCGGGTGCTGATGCCACGTCTGGCGCAGGTTCCGCAAAAGCCCGAAGATGCGGCGATCATTCTCTTTACCTCCGGTTCAGAGGGTAATCCGAAAGGGGTGGTCCACAGTCATAAAAGTATTCTGGCGAACGTCGAGCAAATCCGCACCATTGCGGATTTCACCGCCAATGATCGCTTTATGTCAGCGCTGCCGCTGTTCCACTCTTTTGGTCTGACTGTGGGGCTGTTTACGCCATTACTGACCGGGGCAGAAGTGTTCCTCTACCCAAGTCCGCTGCACTATCGCATTGTGCCGGAGCTGGTATATGACCGGAACTGCACCGTGCTGTTCGGCACATCGACATTCCTGGGCAATTATGCTCGCTTCGCCAATCCGTATGACTTTTTCCGCCTGCGTTATGTGGTGGCTGGTGCGGAGAAGCTTCAGGAGAGCACCCGTCAGCTATGGCAGGACAAATTTGGTCTGCGCATTCTGGAGGGCTACGGGGTAACAGAGTGCGCGCCGGTGGTGTCGATCAACGTGCCAATGGCGGCGAAGCCCGGTACGGTTGGACGCATTCTGCCCGGTATGGACGCACGCCTGCTTGAAGTGCCGGGTATTGATGACGGCGGCCGACTGCAGCTGAAAGGACCGAACATCATGAATGGCTATCTGCGCGTGGAGAAACCCGGGGTGCTGGAAGCGCCTGCGGCAGAAAATGCCCAGGGCGAGCTGGAAAGCGGCTGGTACGACACGGGTGATATCGTACGTTTTGATGAGCAAGGCTATGTGCAGATTCAGGGGCGCGCCAAACGTTTCGCCAAAATTGCGGGTGAGATGATTTCGCTGGAGATGGTGGAACAACTTGCGCTGGCGGTTTCGCCCGAGAAGATGCATGCCACGGCGATCAAATCTGATGCCAGCAAAGGCGAAGCGCTGGTTCTGTTCACGACCGATGAACAACTGACGCGCGAGAAACTCCAGCAGCAGGCGCGTGCGCAAGGCGTGCCGGAACTGGCGGTTCCGCGTGATATTCGCTTCCTCAAACAGTTGCCGTTACTGGGTAGCGGGAAGCCTGACTTTGTGACGTTAAAAGGCATGGTTGAAGAGGCGGAAACCCAAAATGCATGAGTCAGTACCCACTAACACTTCATTGTGGTCAAAGGGGATGAAAGCAGTCATTGTTGCACAGTTCCTGTCGGCCTTTGGTGATAATGCGCTTCTGTTTGCCACCCTGGCGTTGTTAAAAGCGGAGTTTTATCCCGACTGGAGTCAACCGATCCTGCAGATGGTGTTTGTGGGCGCTTACATCCTTTTCGCCCCGTTTGTCGGGCAGATCGCCGACAGCTTCCCCAAAGGGCGCGTGATGATGGTCGCCAACGGCCTCAAGCTGTTGGGGGCGGCCAGTATTTGCATTGGTATCAACCCTTTCATCGGCTATACGCTGGTGGGTGTGGGGGCGGCGGCCTATTCGCCGGCGAAATACGGCATCCTCGGCGAACTGACAACCGGCGACAAACTGGTCAAAGCAAACGGGTTGATGGAGTCCTCCACGATTGCCGCGATCCTGCTGGGCTCAATGGCGGGCGGTATTCTGGCTGACTGGCACGTGCTGGCCTCGCTGGGCGTCTGCGCGCTGGTCTATGCGGGGGCGGTAGCGGCAAACCTGATGATTCCACGGCTGGCGGCTGCGCGTCCGGGGCAATCCTGGCGCTTTACCCCCATGACGCGCAGTTTTTTCTCTGCCTGTTCATTGTTGTGGCGCAATGGTGAGACACGTTTTTCCCTGGTCGGCACCAGCCTGTTTTGGGGGGCGGGCGTGACGCTACGCTTCCTGCTGGTGTTGTGGGTACCGGTGGCGCTGGGCATTACGGATAACGCCACGCCGACCTATCTCAATGCCATGGTGGCGGTGGGCATTGTGGTGGGGGCCGGGCTTGCCGCCAGGCTGGTCACGCTGGAGACGGTAGCGCGTTGTATGCCAGCCGGGATCTTAATTGGCGTGGCGGTGACCTTCTTTTCGTTACAACATGCATTGCTTCCGGCCTATGCAATTTTGATGCTTATTGGCATGTTGGGTGGCTTTTTCGTAGTGCCACTTAATGCGCTGTTGCAGGAGCGGGGTAAGCGTTCTGTCGGTGCGGGAAATGCTATTGCGGTTCAGAATCTCGGCGAGAACACCGCCATGCTGCTGATGCTGGGGCTCTACTCCCTTGCGGTCAAAGTGGGGGTGCCGGTGGTCGGTGTTGGTGTCGGGTTTGGCGTACTGTTTGTGCTGGCAATCGCGGCACTGTGGATCTGGCAACGCCGCCGCTAAGAGACAGGCCGGGTTACCCGGCCTGATTCAGGTTACGGTGCCGGCTAGGTATAGACCTGATGCACCGCTTCAATTTCGGCGAGCACCTCTTCGCTGAGTGTAAGATGCAGACTTTCCACATTCGTTTTCAGTTGTTCCAGCGTTGTCGCGCCCAGAAGGGTACTGGCAACGAACGGCTGACGACGCACAAATGCCAGCGCCATCTGAGCCGGATCCAGATTGTGGCGTTTAGCGATATCCACATAGGCGGCAACCGCTTTTTGCGCCTGCTCGCCACTGTAACGGGTAAAGCGGCTGAACAGGGTGTTACGCGCGCCTGCGGGTTTTGCCCCGTTCAGGTACTTCCCGGTCAGGGTGCCGAACGCCAGGCAGGAGTAGGCCAGCAGCTCAACCCCTTCATATTGCGTCACCTCAGCCAGACCGACTTCGTAGCTACGGTTTAGCAGGCTGTAGGGGTTCTGAATGGTGACGATACGCGGTAATTCATGTTTTTCTGCTAGTTGCAGATAGCGCATTACACCAAAGGCCGTTTCATTCGAGACGCCGATATAGCGAATTTTGCCCGCGCGCTGAAACTCAGTTAGCGCCTCCAGCGTTTCCAGCAGCGTGACGACAGGGGCAGACTCCGTCCATTTATAGCCCAGCGTGCCAAAACAGTTGGTAGGGCGCTGCGGCCAGTGCACCTGGTAAAGATCAAGGTGATCGGTTTGCAGGCGCTTGAGGCTGGCTTCAAGCGCAAGGCGGATATTTTTACGGTCCAGAGCCTGGTTTGGCCGAATACCGCTGTCATTATTGCGCGAGGGGCCGCTGACCTTCGAGGCGAGGACGATTTTCTCACGATTGCCGCGCTTCGCCAGCCAGTTACCAACATAGGTTTCCGTCAATCCTTGCGTTTCCGGGCGCGGAGGGACGGGATACATCTCTGCGACATCAATCAGGTTGATCCCCTGGCTGATGGCGTAATCAAGCTGTGCATGGGCGTCGGCTTCGCTGTTCTGTTCACCAAACGTCATTGTGCCCAGCCCCAGGGTGCTTATCTCAAGTGAACTATGGGGGATACGGTGATAGTGCATAGCCGGCTTCCTTTACTTACTGTACTGCGTCAGTTGTCCTGACAAAGGAATATAAACATGGCAGAGGGCAGAACAAAGGGAAAGAGGGGAGACCAAAAAAGGTCAGCAGGTGACTGACCTTTTTAAAGATTTTTAGCGTTCGAGGATCTGGGAAACGTCATCACGGTTGATCTGCATCTTATTGCCTTGCTGGTCTCGATAACTGACCAGGCCGGTTTCATCATCAATTTCTGGCTTGCCATCAGTCAGGATCATCCTGCCATCTTTCGTCGCCATAACGTAATCACTACTACAACCTGAAACCGCAAATGCTAATCCAACTGCAGAGATAATCACTGCCCATTTTTTCATCGTTCTGTCCTCATTTGGCTCGTGTCTCACATCAGTTTAGTAATAACCTGATGTATAAGTACAAAAAAGGGAGAAAATCTTAAAGTGTGGGCGCGGGCAAAAATGCGGGGGAAAAACGGCTTCCCCTTATGGGGAAGCGTTGTATTACAGAGGGTTCTTCTTGCCGCGCATTAAGTTAAGGGTCTCAACGGCGATAGAGAAAAACATGGCGAAGTAGATGTAACCCTTCGGTACATGAATCGAGACGCTTTCCAGGATAAGAGTGAAGCCCACCAGAATCAGGAACGATAACGCCAGCATTTTCACCGAGGGGTGGCGGTTCACAAACTCACCGATAGGGCGTGCGGCAAACATCATCACGCCAACTGAAATCACTACTGCCGCCATCATAATAAACAGATGATCGGACAGGCCAACCGCGGTAATGACGGAATCGAGACTGAAAATAATGTCCAGCAGCATAATCTGTACGATTGCGCCGAGGAAAGAGTGAACATTAGTTTTCAGATCCTCTTCATCGCCTTCGATCGTCTCGTGAATTTCTTTACTGGCCTTCCAGATAAGGAACACACCACCACAAAACAGGATCAGATCGCGCGCAGATACCGCATGTTCGAACGCGGTAAAGAGCGGCGTGGTCAGTTTTGTTACCCAGGCGATTGAGGCCAACAGCAGCAATCGCATCACCATCGCGGCAGCCAGACCGAGCCTTCGGGCGTGGTTACGCTGTGCGGTGGGTAGCTTCGCTACAACCAGTGAGAGGAAAATAATGTTGTCGATCCCAAGAACAATCTCCAACAGCGTTAGCGTGCCAAGGGCAAGCCAGGCGTTGGGATCGGTAATCCATGCAAATAACATCTATAAAGTCCTGCCAAAAAAGAAAGGCTGATTATAAGCGCCAGCCGCGCGGAGGTAAAAATTATTCCCCGGGCACCAGGAAATGTCTGGCGAGCAAGGCGCCGGTGAAATTCTTTTTCAGATAAAAACCGCGCGGCAGCGTCAGAATGGGCTCTCCGTGCGTGCCGACAGCTTCAGTCAGCGCTTTGCTGTTGGCCGCTTTCGGGCGCAACTGCAATACCTCACCGTGACGCGCTGTAATACGCTCGACCTGGCCAAGCACAATCAGATCCATCAACTCCTCCCAGTCCATACGCAACTGGGTCTCTTCCTCTTCATCAGGACTCCATAGCAGCGGCGAGCCCACACGGCGCCCGGCAAGGGGTATGTCGCGCGAACCTTCTATGGGGATCCATAACACGCGGCGCAATTTATGCCGTACATGGCTGGTTTCCCACACCACACCCGTATTACCCGTTAGCGGGGCGACGCAGACAAAGGTCGTCTCCAGCGGGCGACCCGCGCTGTCGATGGGGATCGTTTTTAACTCTACGCCCAGCGCTGCGAAATCCTGCTCCGGTTTACTGCCAGCGCTGGCGCCAAGCCACTGTTCCAGCAGTAGCCCCGTCCAGCCTTTGTCGCGTTTCAGATCGCGGGGAATGGGTAGCCCGGCAAGCAGGGCGAGCTCACCCAGGGTATAGCCTGCAAGCTGCTGGGCCTGAGTAAGCAACTCAATTTCGGACTCGGGAGACGATGTTAAAGGTCGTATGGCGGACATGCTAAGGCCTTGATTAAAAAATGAACTGCAATTATGCACACTGTCGATAGTTGCGATCTTTTTCCACCTGTTCTGATAAAGCTACTGATTCTTAAGATAATTTTTCGTAAAAAAGGTGGCGTTGCGCAACACAATACGTGGTTGTTCAAATCTGGTCACTGACAATAAACAGGATCTTACACCATGTTATCCACAGAAAAATGGGATAACTGGGTAAAAGTGTCACTACTGTTTCGATTTACAGCCTTGACGTGCGATGAAAATCGAATTTCTGCACAAAATGTGCCTAACTTATTGGCATAATCTGTGGATAAAAACGACGTTGTTCGATCTTTCATCAGTACAAGGATCGCTATAGTGATGATCATCACATTATGTGATGCAAACAGAGAAATAAACATCTTAACTAAATGAATTTAGGATACTTATTCATTAAGCTGATTGTTAGTATATTCAGACTACTCCGGGTTTTCCAATGTTAAATCTCCGGTTCTTCACAAGTCTATCCACAGAAAAGGTGAATAAAAGCCGATTAGCAAGGGGACGTCTGTTTATAACTTTGCCGATAATTGTGAGTTATTCAAATGTTATCCGTTTGTTCCGTCGCAATTGAGTGGTTTACCGTTTTCCACGAGTGTGAAACAATCGATTAATTCAGGTTTATTTTGAGGTAGTCCGGTGATTGATGACGATGGCTACCGCCCAAATGTGGGTATCGTAATCTGTAATCGACAGGGCCAGGTCATGTGGGCCAGACGCTTCGGGCAACACTCCTGGCAGTTTCCCCAGGGGGGAATAAACCCAGGCGAGTCTCCGGAGCAGGCGATGTACAGGGAACTGTTCGAAGAAGTAGGTTTAAATCGTAAAGATGTTCGAATCCTTGCTTCTACCCGTAACTGGTTGCGTTACAAGTTACCGAAACGTTTGGTGCGTTGGGATACAAAGCCGGTCTGTATCGGCCAGAAACAAAAATGGTTTCTTCTGCAATTGGTCAGCAGTGATGCTGATGTCAATATGCAAACCAGTAGTACCCCTGAGTTTGATGGCTGGCGCTGGGTGAGCTACTGGTATCCTGTTCGTCAGGTAGTGTCGTTCAAACGCGACGTCTATCGACGGGTGATGAAAGAGTTTGCAGGGGCCGTGATGGCGCTTCAGGAGATTCCGCCTAAGCCGCAAAGTGCACCTGCCTGGCGACGTAAAAGAGGTTAAGCCACGCACATTATGCTCACCCGCTTGCGAGAAATCGTTGAAAAAGTTGCCAGCGCGCCGCGACTGAACGAAGCGCTGGAAATACTGGTCACAGATATTTGCGAGGCGATGGAGACGGAAGTTTGCTCCGTCTACCTCGCGGACCATGACCGGCGTTGTTATTACTTAATGGCGACTCGCGGTTTAAAAAAGCCGCGCGGGCGTACGGTCACTCTCGCATTTGATCAAGGTATCGTCGGCCTGGTAGGCAGGCTGGCGGAACCTATTAACCTTGCTGATGCGCAAAAACACCCCAGTTTTAAATACATCCCTTCGGTAAAAGAAGAGCGTTTCCGCGCTTTCCTCGGTGTGCCGATTATTCAGCGCCGTCAGCTTCTTGGTGTTCTGGTTGTTCAGCAACGTGAATTGCGCCAGTACGATGAAAGTGAAGAGTCTTTTCTGGTCACGCTGGCCACCCAAATGGCGGCTATTCTCTCCCAGTCGCAATTAACGGCGTTGTTTGGTCAGTATCGCCAGACACGTATTCGCGCGCTCCCGGCATCATCCGGCGTGGCGATAGCCGAAGGCTGGATGGATGAAACCCTGCCGTTAATGGAACAGGTCTATGAAGCCTCGACCCTTAACACAACGCTCGAACGTGAAAGGCTGACCAGCGCACTGGAAGCGGCGGCCGGAGAGTTTCGCCGTTACAGCAAGCGCTTTTCTGCGGGTGCGCAAAAAGAGACGGCAGCGATTTTTGATCTTTACTCGCATCTGCTTTCCGATGCGCGTCTGCGCCGTGAGCTGTTTGCTGAGGTGGATAAAGGTCTGGTCGCTGAATGGGCGGTCAAAACGGTCATTGAGCGATTCGCCGAGCAGTTTGCGGCATTGAGTGACGGTTATCTGAAAGAGCGCTCAGGCGATCTTCGCACGCTTGGCCAGCGTTTACTGTTTCATCTGGATGATAACATTCAGGGCCCCAATACCTGGCCGGAACGCTTTATTCTTGTTGCCGATGAATTATCTGCGACGACACTGGCTGAATTGCCGCATGACAGGCTCGCGGGTGTCGTAGTACGCGATGGCGCAGCCAACTCTCATGCGGCGATTATGGTACGTGCGCTCGGGATCCCAACGGTCATGGGGGCGGATATTCAGCCTTCGGTGCTGCATCGTCGCACGCTGGTGGTGGATGGCTATCGTGGAGAGCTGTTGGTTGACCCTGAACCGGTCTTGTTGCAGGAATACCAGCGGCTTATCACCGAAGAGAATGAGTTAACCCGGCTTGCCGAAGATGATGTGAACCTCGCGGCGCAGCTTAAAAGCGGTGAGCGCATCAGGGTGATGCTCAATGCGGGGCTGAGCCCGGAGCATGAAGAGAAACTCGGTAGTCGAATCGACGGCATCGGGCTTTATCGCACCGAAATTCCCTTTATGCTGCAAAATGGTTTTCCGTCCGAGGAAGAGCAGGTCGCGCAGTATCAGGGCATGTTGCAGTTGTTTAACGATAAACCCGTGACCCTGCGTACGCTGGATATCGGCGCGGATAAACAGTTGCCATATATGCCAATAAGCGAAGAGAACCCATGCCTGGGCTGGCGTGGCATCCGTATTACGCTCGATCAGCCAGAAATCTTCCTGGTGCAGGTGCGCGCAATGCTGCGTGCGAATGCCGCCACCGGTAATCTCAGCATCCTGTTGCCGATGATCACCAGTATTGATGAAGTGGATGAAGCAAAGCGGCTGATTGAACGTGCCGGGCGTGAAGTCGAAGAGATGATTGGTTACGCCATACCGAGACCGCGTATTGGCGTGATGATCGAAGTGCCATCAATGGTGTTTATGATCTCGCACCTGGCTAATCGGGTCGATTTTATCTCTATTGGCACCAATGACCTTACCCAGTACATTCTGGCGGTAGATCGTAACAATACGCGAGTGGCCAGTATGTATGACAGCCTGCACCCTGCCGTGTTGCGGGCATTGGCGATGATTGCCAGAGAAGCCGAACGTGCAGGTATTGATCTGCGGTTGTGCGGTGAAATGGCGGGAGATCCCATGTGTGTGGCGGTGCTGATTGGTCTTGGCTTTAGCCATCTGTCGATGAATGGTAAGTCGGTGGCGCGTATTAAATATCTGCTGCGGCGTATTGATTTCGCTGAGGCGCAGACGCTGGCAAACCGTACGCTTGATGCACAACTGGCTACCGAAGTACGCCATCAGATTGCTGCGTTTATGGAGCGCCGTGGCCTTGGGGGGCTGATTCGCGGTGGGTTGTAGACGCAAATTTCCGAAAGCACAGGTGACCGGGGCGCATCGGGGAAGCCAACAGTACCTGCGGCGTAAAGGATGACGGGTATACATATCTTTTACAACTTCGCCGCATCAAGCCCGAGCGCCTTATGCTATTATTCGCGCCTTTGGAGCGCCCGCCAGAACGGGCGCGCATCTATACCGCTGTCCACTTTCGGCGGAATAACAACATGTTGTGGTGACAGATGAATAGTGGCTATCTGCGTTTTCCTGAATTTGATCCGGTAATTTTTTCAATTGGACCGGTTTCCCTTCACTGGTACGGGTTGATGTACCTCGTCGGGTTTGTCTTTGCTATGTGGCTTGCAACTCGTCGTGCCGGTCGTCCTGGCAGTGGCTGGACGAAAAATGAAGTTGAAAACCTGCTCTACGCAGGCTTTCTTGGGGTGTTCCTGGGCGGACGTATTGGCTACGTTCTGTTTTACAACTTCCCTGTCTTCCTCAACGATCCGCTGTATCTGTTCCGCGTCTGGGACGGCGGCATGTCATTCCACGGCGGCTTGATCGGCGTGATTGTCGTGATGATCGTCTTTGCCAAACGCACTAAACGTAACTTCTTCCAGGTTGCTGATTTTATTGCGCCGCTGATTCCCTTTGGCCTGGGGGCCGGGCGTCTGGGCAACTTTATTAACGGCGAGCTGTGGGGCCGTGTCGATCCGAGCTTCCCGCTGGCAATGCTTTTTCCGGGGTCTCGCGCGGAAGATGCCGCATTACTGCCGTCTCATCCGCAGTGGCAATCCATTTTTGACACCTACGGTGTGCTGCCTCGTCACCCTTCCCAGCTTTATGAACTGGTGCTGGAAGGCATCGTGCTATTCATTATTCTGAATCTCTATATCCGCAAACCTCGCCCGATGGGGGCGGTATCTGGCTTGTTCCTGATTGGTTATGGCGCGTTCCGTATCATCGTTGAGTTCTTCCGCCAGCCGGATGCACAGTTTACCGGTACGTGGGTGCAATACATCAGCATGGGGCAGATCCTCTCCATCCCGATGATTGTTGCGGGTATTATCATGATGGTTTGGGCGTATCGTCGTCGTGCGCCACAACACGTTTCCTGAGGAACCATGAAACAGTATTTAGAACTGATGCAAAAGGTGCTCAATGAGGGTACCCCGAAAAACGATCGTACAGGGACGGGCACGCTCTCTATTTTTGGCCATCAGATGCGCTTTAATCTGCAGGACGGTTTTCCGCTGGTGACCACCAAGCGTTGCCATCTGCGCTCAATTATTCATGAGCTGCTGTGGTTCCTGCAGGGCGATACTAACATCGCGTACCTGAAAGAGAACAATGTCTCTATCTGGGATGAATGGGCTGATGAGCAGGGCAACCTCGGGCCGGTTTATGGCAAACAGTGGCGTGCCTGGCCAACGCCGGATGGTCGTCACATTGACCAGATCTCGACCGTACTGAACCAGTTGAAAACCGATCCGGATTCGCGCCGTATCATCGTCTCAGCCTGGAACGTGGGCGAACTTGATAAAATGGCTCTGGCGCCGTGCCATGCGTTTTTCCAGTTCTATGTCGCGGACGGCAAGCTCTCCTGCCAGCTCTATCAGCGCTCATGCGATATCTTCCTTGGTCTGCCTTTCAATATTGCCAGCTACGCGTTACTGGTGCATATGATGGCGCAACAGTGCGATCTGGAACCAGGGGATTTTGTCTGGACTGGTGGTGATACCCACCTGTACAGCAACCATCTGGAGCAAACGCGCCTGCAACTGAGTCGCGAACCGCGTGCACTGCCAACGCTCAAAATCAAACGTAAGCCCGCATCGCTGTTTGATTATTGCTTCGATGATTTTGAAATCGAAGGTTATGATCCGCATCCGGCGATTAAAGCACCGGTTGCTATCTGACCGCCTTTAGCATCGCATAACCGGCGCCACAGAGCGCCGGTTTTTTTATCCTCATGACGAACTCTTCGGGATATCTTCCAGACCGCTTGTAACCCACTGCAACACTGCCAGTTTATTCCGTGACGTCTCGTAAAACGGGCACTGGCCGCTCGCCATTGCAACTGCGCCGCGCCAGACTGCTGCCATGAAAAAAGAACATGGATTTACCCTGATTGAGACGATGGTCGCGGTGGCGCTGATCGTGATTCTGAGCGGTGTCGGGCTTACCGGCTGGCATACCTGGCAGGCCCGGCAGCGCTTATGGCAAACCGCGCTGCAGGTTAGACATTTCCTGGAAATGCTGCGTGATGATGCCAACTGGCATAACCAGGAGCGGCTTATTCTGGCATCTCGTTCTGGAGATGGCTGGTGTCTGCATACACGGGAACTGCAAACAGGATGTTCTGTCGATTCCCCCAATCTTATGCGCCCTGTGTGGCCCGAGGTTAACCTCGTGGAAATTACACCGTCATTAGGTTTTTATGGCCTGCGCAATACGGCCTGGGGAGGACATATTCTGGTAGGAAGTGACGCAGGCGAGTGGAAAATAGTGGTGTCTGGCTGGGGGAGGATACGCATGTGCCAGTATGGGGTGAATGAGTCATGTTAGTCCGACAACAGGGGTTTTCTTTGCTGGAGACCTTGCTGGCGATGGCTATAGGGAGCGTTATTCTGCTGGCGGCGGCACGCTTTCTTCCCGCGTTACAGTTTGCCGTGTTGCAACAGACCCGTGATCAGACCCTTGAAGATGAACTCTGGCAGCGCCTGTATACGGTTGCCAGGCACATTCAGCGTGCCGGGTATTGCAATGGTAAATGTGTGGGACAACCCCTGGCGATCGGGCGCGATGGGAGCTGCGTGATGGTGCAATGGGATGCTAACAGCAATGGACGATGGGAAACATCACCTGCAAGTGATGCTGACCAGACGGGGTTTCGTCTGCAAAATGGCGTACTCGAAACCCTGCGCGGCGCGACGTCCTGCGAGGGAAAAGGCTGGGATAAAATGACGGATCCTAATACGGTGAATATCTCCCATTTTTCCATTACCCGACAACAAACCACGGGTTTTGCGCCGGTATTTATCATAAGCCTTGTGGGACAAATTAAAGGTCGGGAAACACAGGACGTTTCTGCTGCTTTTAGCGTAAGTGGTTTTAACTTATGAACCGTCAACGTGGGATGTCTTCACTGGCGCTTGTGCTGCTTATTCTGATGCTCGGTAGCCTGATGCTTAATGGGTTAAACCAGCAATTGAATACGCATATTCGCCGGACGAGCAGCGAGAGCGAGCACCTTCGCCAGTATGCGCAAGTACAGTCGGCAATGATGTGGGCGCAAAGGTACCCCTGGCAAAGGGAACCCGTATTGCAATGTCTACGACACCCCAGTGAACCCTGGCTGGCATGCCTGCACGTGCTCAGTGACCAGGCTGTGTTATTAACCGCAGGAAGTGGCAAGCAACGTTTATGGCGAGGCGGACGCATTGAGCGTAACAATATAGTGTTTTCTGCGCACGGCTGGAGTGATTTTTGCCCACATAAGGAAACAGAGCTGTGTCAGATTCCACAAAACAACGCGGATTGAGCCTGCCAGAAGTGCTTCTGGCTATGGTCTTACTGGTGATGGTGGTCACGGCGCTGGGAGGCTATCATCGGGCGCTCGCCTCCGGTTTTCACGCATGGAGTCAGTATCGGCTTTTGTGGCGCCACGCCTGGCAACAGGCACAAATGTATCCACCGCCGCTGCCAGCAGGGTGGCAGGTACAGAAGGAGCAGACAAGCGACCAGGGATGTGTCAGCATCAGGGTTATTATCATTTCGCCAGTAGGCAGAAAGGGGCAAATGACGCGAACATTTTGCCCAAACAGCCAGTAGTCAGGAGCACGTATGCTAAGGGTTTATCACTCCAACCATTTGGATGTGCTGGAAGCATTGATGGAGTTTATCGTTGAACGCGATCACCTCAGCGATCCTTTTGAACCCGAAGTGGTGCTGGTTCAGAGCACGGGTATGGCGCAATGGCTGCAAATGACGCTGGCGCAAAAGTTTGGCATTGCCGCCAATATTGATTTTCCGCTTCCCGCCAGCTTTATCTGGGATATGTTTGTCCGTGTCTTACCGGACATCCCAAAAGAGAGCGCATTTAATAAACAGAGCATGAGCTGGAAATTGATGTCGCTGCTGCCGGATATGCTGGAGCAGGACGAATTTGCCATGCTGCGCCACTATCTGAGTGACGACGACGATAAGCGCAAGCTGTTTCAGCTCTCCTCCCGTATTGCGGATCTTTTCGATCAATACCTCGTCTATCGATGGGAGTGGCTCACCCTGTGGGAAGCCGGGAAAAAAGTGGATGGCCTTGATGAAGCGCAAATCTGGCAGGCGCCGCTATGGCGTCGTCTGGTGGAGTATACAGCCGAGCTTGGTCAGCCGCACTGGCACCGTGCCAATCTTTATCAACGCTTTATCAATGTGCTTGAGTCAGCTAAGCAGTGCCCTCCGGGGTTACCGTCTCGCGTATTTATATGCGGTATTTCAGCGCTGCCGCCCGTCTACCTGCAGGCATTACAGGCGCTGGGTAAGCATATCGACGTTCATCTTCTCTTCACTAACCCTTGCCGCTACTACTGGGGCGATATTAAAGATCCGGCATTTTTAGCCAAACTGCTAACCCGCCAGCGTCGACATCATCGCGATGAGCGAACGCTCCCTCTCTTCCGTGATGCGAGTGCCGCGCAAGGCTTGTTTAACAGCGATGGCGAGCAAAATTTACCGAACCCACTGCTTGCCTCGTGGGGCAAATTGGGACGTGATTATGTGCACCTGCTTGCCGGGTTGGAGAATTACCAGGATCTGGATGCGTTTGTCGATGTTACGCCGGGGCAGATTCTGCAAAACCTGCAATATGACATGCTGGAACTGCAAAATAGCGCAGTTGCTGGCGTGAATGCAGAAGAGTATGAGCGAAGCGATAAAAAGCGCCTGCTGGAACCGGACGATCGTAGCGTGACGGTCCATATCTGCCATAGTCCACAGCGGGAGGTAGAGGTATTACACGACAATTTGCTGGCGATGCTGGAAGCCGACCCGTCACTGACGCCGCGCGATATCGTGGTGATGGTGGCTGATATCGACAGCTACAGTCCCTATATCCAGTCCGTTTTTGGTAGCGCTGTTGGTGAGCGTTACATTCCTTACGCCATTTCTGACCGCCGCGCACGTCAGGCGCATCCGGCGTTACAGGCATTTATTAGTCTGTTGTCATTACCTGATAGCCGCTTTGTTTCGGAAGATGTACTGGCTCTGCTGGATGTCCCTGTACTGGCAGCGCGTTTCAATATTGATGAAGAGGGATTGCGCTACCTGCGCCAGTGGGTCAATGAGTCGGGCATTCGCTGGGGTATGGATGACGATAATGTCCGTGAACTGGAACTCCCGGCTACCGGACAACATACCTGGCAATTTGGTTTAACCCGCATGCTGCTGGGATATGCTATGGAAAGTCGTCAGGGGGAATGGCAATCCATTCTGCCTTATGATGAATCCAGTGGGCTGATTGCCGAGCTGGTTGGCCATCTCGCCTCCTTGCTTATGCAGCTTAATACCTGGCGTCAGGGATTGGCGCAGGCGCGTCCGCTGGAAGAGTGGCTACCGGTCTGCCGGGAGATGCTTAATGACTTTTTCCTGCCCGATCAGGACACCGAAGCCGCGCTGGCGCTTATCGAACAGCAGTGGCAGGCGATTATTGCTCAGGGCATTGATGCGGCATACAGCGAAGATATTCCACTGTCCGTCTTGCGCGACGAACTGGCGCAGCGTCTCGATCAGGAGCGAATCAGCCAGCGCTTCCTGGCCGGGCCGGTAAATATCTGTACTCTGATGCCAATGCGTTCCATCCCATTTAAAGTGGTATGCCTGCTGGGAATGAATGACGGTATCTACCCGCGAACCCTGGCACCGCTGGGGTTTGACCTGATGAGCCATCAATCCCAGCGTGGCGACCGTAGCCGCCGTGATGATGACCGTTACTTATTCCTTGAAGCGTTAATTTCCGCGCAGGAAAAACTCTATATCAGCTATATCGGTCGCTCGATTCAGGATAACAGCGAACGTTTTCCGTCAGTGCTGGTACAGGAGTTGCTTGATTACATCGGTCAAAGCCACCGCCTGCCGGGTGATGAAGCGCTAAATTGTGATGAGAGTGAAAAGCGGGTTAAAGAACATATCTGCTATCTGCACCCCCGTATGCCGTTTGATGCTGCCAATTTCCGACCCGGCGAATGGCAAAGTTTTGCCAGTGACTGGTTGCCTGCGGCGAGTCAGCAAGGTACGGCGCATCCTGAATTCATTCAGCAACTTTCCCCTCTTGCGCTGGAATCGCTCACGCTTGAGCAACTGTTGCGTTTCTGGGCACACCCGGTGCGCGCCTTTTTCCAGATGCGACTGCGGGTCAATTTCCGCCCTGAAGAGAGCGACATTCCCGATGCTGAGCCTTTTATACTGGAAGGGTTAAATCGCTATCAGCTTAACCAGGAAATCCTGAATGCGCTGGTGGAGCAACAGGACGTTGAGAAGCTTTTCCGTCACTATCGTGCCGCAGGAGCATTGCCCTATGGCGCCTTTGGCGAGATTATCTGGGAAGCCCAGCAGCTTGAAATGCAGGAGCTGGCAGACCGGGTGATCGCGCAGCGCCAACCCGGTCAAAGCATGGAGGTCGATCTGGAGTGTGCAGGGGTGCATCTGAGCGGATGGCTGGCGCATGTGCAGCCTGATGGCCTGCTACGCTGGCGACCATCAAAACTTAGCGTTACCCAGGGTTTGCAACTTTGGCTGGAGCACCTTGTCTACTGTGCTGGCGGCGGCGCTGGGGAGAGTCGGTTATTTGTTCGCAGTGGTGGGGAATGGCGTTTCCCTGCGATGAAGCCGGATGATGCATTGCAACATCTGGCGCTCATGATTGAAGGCTATCGCGAAGGGATGGCAAAACCGCTGTTGCTGCTACCAGAAAGTGGCGGCGCATGGATAAAAGCCTGTTACGACGCGGAAAATGATGCCATGTTATCTGATGAGACAACATTGCAAAAAGCGCAAAGTAAATTCCTGCAAGCGTATGAAGGCGGTATGTTTTCAACCGGCGAAGGTGAAGATATCTGGTATCAGAGGCTGTGGAGAACACTGACACCTGAGCATTACCTGCAGATAACGACGCTTTCGCAGCGTTATTTGTTACCACTGTATCGATTTAATCAGTCCAAATGACTGTATAAAAATTGCGCAAATAAGAGTCATCCTTTATTATGCGCGACGGGTCACGGACTGATATACCAAGAGTTCGGCATGCTGCCGACGCACGTTTTGCCCGGAAAATTTCAGCAAGGCTGGAAAGCGACGGGATTGTTAATGATGAGGTTCGTGAATGCCCCGCAGCACCTGGTTAAAAGCTTTCGTTGTGTTTTTTGCCCTCTGGGCGTCATACAGTCAGGCAGACAATGGTTGGCAGCCGGTACAGGAAACCATCCGTAAGAGCGATAAAGATACCCGCCAGTATCAGGCTATTCGTCTCGACAACGGCATGGTGGTACTGCTGGTTTCCGATTCCCAGGCAGTAAAATCTCTTTCTGCGCTTGTTGTCCCGGTGGGGTCCCTTGAAGACCCGGCCGCACACCCTGGTCTTGCCCATTATCTTGAGCATATGTCCCTGATGGGGTCGAAAAAATACCCACAGCCGGATAGCCTCTCCGAATTTCTTAAAATGCACGGTGGTAGCCATAACGCCAGCACCGCGCCCTATCGCACTGCATTTTATCTGGAAGTGGAAAACAATGCGCTGGAAGGGGCCGTTGACCGGCTGGCCGATGCGATTGCCGCACCGTTGCTTGATAAAAAATATGCCGATCGTGAGCGTAACGCTGTCAATGCAGAGTTGACCATGGCGCGTACCCGTGACGGCATGCGTATGGCGCAGGTGAGTGCGGAGACCATTAACCCGGCGCACCCTGGCGCTCGCTTTTCCGGGGGTAATCTCGAAACACTGAGTGATAAACCTGGAAGCCCGGTGCACGAAGCGTTGCTGGCGTTTCACAACACATTTTACTCAGCCAATTTGATGAAAGCGGTGATTTACAGTAATCGCCCTTTGCCAGAGCTGGCGAAAATTGCGGTTGAGACCTTTGGTCGGGTGCCGAATAAAAACATTGAGCGTCCTACGATCAATGTTCCGGTCGTCACTGATGCGCAAAAGGGCATCATTATTCACTACGTTCCGGCAGTGCCGCGTAAGGTGCTGCGTGTTGAATTTCGTATCGATAACAACACGGAGCAATTCCGCAGCAAAACAGATGAGCTGATCACCTATCTTATCGGCAACCGTAGCCCGGGAACGCTCTCTGACTGGCTGCAAAAACAGGGGCTGGCAGAAGGCATTCGTGCGGATTCTGACCCGGTCGTGAATGGCAATAGCGGTGTACTGGCTATCTCCGCCACCCTGACGGATAAAGGACAGGCCAATCGTGATACGGTTGTGGCGGCAATTTTCAGCTATCTCACTATGCTGCGCGATAAGGGTGTGGATAAGCGCTATTTCGACGAACTGGCGCACATTCTGGATCTCGATTTTCGCTATCCGTCGATTACGCGTGATATGGGATATGTAGAATGGCTGGCGGACACCATGATCCGCGTGCCAGTGGCGCATACACTGGATTCGGTAAATATTGCCGATCAGTACGATGCCAAAGCCGTACAGGCGCGTCTGGATGAAATGACGCCGCAAAATGCCCGTATCTGGTATATCAGCCCCGATGAGCCACATGATAAAACGGCGTACTTTGTCGATGCACCCTATCAGGTGAATAAAATCACGCCAGAATTATTTGCGCAGTGGCAGCAAAAATCGACCAACATTACGCTGAAAACGCCAGAGCTTAATCCGTATATTCCGGATGACTTTACGCTGATCAAACCGGCAAAAGAGTACACCCATCCGGAGCTGATCGTTGACGAGTCAAACCTGCGCGTGGTCTACATGCCGAGCCGCTACTTCGCAAACGAACCGAAAGCGGATGTGAGTGTTGTGCTGCGTAATCCAAAAGCGATGGATAGTGCGAAAAATCAGGTGCTGTTCGCCCTGAATGACTATCTGGCGGGGATCGCGCTGGACCAGTTAAGTAATCAGGCGGCGGCAGGCGGCATCAGCTTCTCTACAAATGCCAATAATGGCCTGATGCTCAACGCCAATGGTTATACCCAGCGTTTACCACAGTTGTTCCAGGCGTTACTGGCAGGCTATTTCAGCTATACGCCGACCACAGAGCAACTTGAACAAGCGAAATCCTGGTATGCGCAAATGATGGACTCCGCAGATAAAGGTAAAGCGTTTGATCAGGCTATCATGCCAGTACAAATGCTCTCTCAGGTGCCTTATTTCCAGCGAGAAGACCGTCGTGCACTACTGCCGTCAATCACGCTTGATGACATTCTTGCTTATCGTGATGCACTGAAAACCAATGCGCGTCCTGAATTTCTGGTGGTGGGGAACCTTACCGAACAGCAGACCAAAGATCTGGCGCACGGCGTTCAGGATCAACTGGGAGCGAAAGGCAGCGAATGGTGTCGCAACAAAGATGTGCTGATCGATAAACAGCAGTCAGTGATGTTCGAAAAAGCAGGCAACAGCACGGATTCCGCCCTGGCCGCCGTGTTTGTTCCGTCAGGTTTCGATGAGTTCACCAGCTCGGCTTACACTGCAATGCTTGGGCAGATCATTCAGCCGTGGTTTTATAATCAATTGCGTACCGAAGAGCAGCTTGGTTATGCGGTGTTCGCCTTCCCGATGAGCATTGGCCGCCAGTGGGGGATGGGTTTCTTATTGCAGAGCAACGGCAAGCAGCCTGCCTGGCTGTGGGAGCGTTATAAAGCTTTCTTCCCCACTGCGGAAGCGAAGCTGCGAGCCATGAAGCCGGAAGAGTTTGCGCAAATCCAGCAAGGGGTTATCGCACAAATCCAGCAGGCGCCGCAGACGCTGGGCGAAGAGGCCTCAAAACTCAGTAAAGATTTTGATCGGGGCAATATGCGCTTCGATTCACGTGATAAAGTAGTGGCTCAGATAAAACTACTGACGCCGCAGAAGCTTGCCGATTTCTTCCATCAGGCGGTGGTTGAGCCGCAGGGCATGGCGGTATTGTCACAGATTTCCGGAAGCCAAAGCGGGAAAGCGGAATACGCGCAGCCCGAAGGGTGGAAAGTCTGGGACAGCGTCAGTGCGTTGCAGCAATCCTTACCCTTGATGAGCGAGAAAAATGAGTGAAACCGCTGAGTCCCTTGATCCACTCCGCTTGCCACTAACCGGCGAGCGCCTGATTGAAGCCTCTGCGGGCACCGGTAAGACCTTCACCATCGCCGCACTCTACTTGCGGCTGTTACTTGGTTTAGGCGGCAATGCCGCCTTTCCACGCCCTCTGAACGTCGAAGAGCTGTTGGTGGTGACCTTTACTGAGGCCGCCACCGAAGAACTTCGTGGGCGCATTCGCAGTAATATCCATGAACTTCGCATCGCCTGTTTGCGCGAGACAACCGAAAACCCGTTATATGCCAGTCTGTTGCGCGAGATTAGCGATAAGCAACAGGCCGCGCAGTGGCTGATGCTCGCTGAACGGCAGATGGATGAAGCTGCCGTCTTTACTATCCATGGCTTTTGCCAGCGCATGCTTAGCCTCAATGCCTTTGAATCCGGCATGCTGTTTGAACAGCAGCTGATCGAAGATGAATCACTGCTGCGCTATCAGGCCTGCGCTGACTTCTGGCGTCGCCACTGTTACCCCTTGCCGCGCGACCTGGCACAGGTGGTTCACGAGTCGTGGAAAGGTCCGCATGATTTGCTCAAAGCCATCGACCGCTATTTGCAGGGAGAAGCGCCGCAAATCAAAGCCGCACCGCCAGCAGATGAGACGCTTGAGAGTCGCCATCAGAAAATCATTGCGCAAATCGATGGCGTTAAACAGCAGTGGATTGCGTCCGTGGACGATCTGGGGCCGCTGATTGAAGGCTCCGGGATCATGCGGCAAAAATTCAATCGTACCAACCAGGCTCGCTGGATCGAGAAGATCAGCGCCTGGGCCAATGAAACGACCTGTAGTTATCAGCTACCGGAAGCGCTGGAAAAGTTTGCGCAATCGTTCCTGCGTGAGCGGACTAAAGAGGGCGGTGTGGTACCGGAGCATGCGGTTTTCGAGGCAATTGAAACCTTACTGAATGTACCACTGACGCTCAATGATTTAATGTTAACCAGCGCGATGCGCGAAATCCGTGAGGCGGTGGCGAGAGAAAAACGTCGCCGTGGCGAACTTGGTTTTGACGACATGCTGAGCCGGCTGGACAGCGCACTGCAAAGCGCGAGTGGCGAGGCGCTGGCAACGGCGATCCGCACTCGTTTCCCGGTCGCCATGATTGATGAATTTCAGGATACCGATCCTCAGCAGTACCGTATTTTCCGGCGTATCTGGCACCACCAGCCGGAAAGCGGGCTACTTCTGATAGGCGATCCGAAACAGGCTATTTATGCCTTCCGTGGCGCCGATATTTTTACCTACATGAAAGCGCGTGATGAGGTCAACGCCCGTTATACGCTTGATACTAACTGGCGTTCCGCGCCGGGAATGGTGGAGAGTGTTAATCAGCTTTTCAGCCAGACTGAAAACGCCTTCATGTTTCGGCAAATTCCTTTCCAGCCGGTGAAATCAGCAGCAAAGAACCAGTCGTTGCGTTTTACGATAAAAGGTGAAAAACAGCCTGCAATGGCAATGTGGCTGATGAAAAGCGAGGGCGTCGGCGTCGGGGATTATCAGGCCTTTATGGCCGAGCTATGCGCGACGCAAATCCGTGACTGGCTGATCGCCGGGCAACAGGGGGAGGCGTTGCTGCATGAGGGAAAAACGACTCGCCCTGTGAAAGCATCTGATATTACCGTGCTGATTCGTAGCCGCCATGAAGCGTCACTGATTCGCGATGCGTTGGGTCTTCTGAATATCCCCTCGGTTTACCTGTCTAACCGTGACAGCGTATTTGATACGCCTGAGGCTCAGGAGTTGCTCTGGCTATTACAGGCGGTCCTTACGCCGGAACGTGAAAACACGTTACGTAGCGCACTGGCGACATCCATGCTGGGTTTGAGTGCGCTGGATATCGAAACGCTTAACCAGGACGAGGCCGCATGGGATGCGATAGTGGAAGAGTTTGCCGGCTGGCGGGATATGTGGCTTAAACGCGGCGTTATGCCAATGCTGCGTGCATTAATGAGTGCACGTCATGTGGCGGAAAACCTGCTGGCAACACCAGGTGGCGAGCGCCGTCTGACGGACATTTTGCATTTGAGTGAATTGCTACAGGAAGCGGGCACGCAGGTAGAGAGTGAACATGCGCTGGTGCGTTGGCTGGCACAACATATCGCTGAACCGAATTCGAATTCGTCGAGCGAACAGTTGCGTCTGGAAAGTGACAAACATCTGGTGAAAATCGTCACTATCCATAAGTCGAAAGGGCTGGAGTACCCGCTGGTCTGGTTGCCCTTTATTGCCAATTTTCGCGTTCAGGATCAGGCGTTTTACCACGACCGCACCTCGTTTGCGCCCGTGCTTGATCTCAGCAAGGCCGAGGAGAGTATTGAACTGGCGGAGACAGAGCGCCTGGCAGAAGATCTGCGTCTGCTTTACGTGGCGCTGACTCGCTCGGTCTGGCATTGCAGTCTGGGGATTGCCCCTATTTTTCGTCGTCGTGGCGAGAAATCGGGGGAAAGCGATTTCCATCTCAACGCATTAGGGTGGCTTATCCAGCAGGGGCAGCCTCGTGATGCACAGGGGCTTCGGGCCTGCGTTGAGGCGCTGTGTGGTGATAATATCGCTCTGTGCGTTCCCGATGTGCCAGACAGCGTTCGCTGGCAGGCACCGCAAGATGCCGTGCAGGTGTTAACGGCCCGCCAGATGACGCGAACCGTGCGTGATGACTGGCGTGTGACCAGTTACTCAGGGCTGCAACAACGTGCGCATGGTATTGCACAGGATTTATTGCCGCGTCTGGATCTTGATGCCGCCGGGGAGCGAGATCTGCTGACCGAGCCAATGCTGACGCCGCATCAGTTCCCACGCGGCGCCTCGCCGGGGACATTCTTACACAGTCTGTTTGAAGAGCTGGATTTCACCCAGCCGATTGCCCCAGCCTGGGTGGCAGAGAAACTCCAGCGCGGCGGTTTTGAAGAGCACTGGCAGCCGGTTATCAGCGAATGGATCGACACGATCCTTCACGTTCCCCTGGCCGATACGGGGGCTTCTTTGCATCAGCTAACGGCAAAGGAAAAGCAGGTAGAGATGGAATTTTACATTCCTGTTGCACAAAATCTGCGCGCCGGGGTGCTCGATGCGCTGATACGCCGATACGATCCGTTGTCTGCTGAATGTCCGCCGCTGGATTTTCGCGAGGTGCGCGGCATGTTGAAAGGGTTTATTGACCTGGTGTTTCGCCATGAAGGGCGTTACTACCTGCTGGATTACAAATCTAACTGGCTGGGAGACTCCGCCGGGGCCTATACCCGCGAGGCGATGGCTGTCGCCATGCAATCTCATCGTTACGATTTGCAGTATCAACTTTATACACTCGCCCTTCATCGCTACCTGCGCCACCGCATTGCCGGTTACGATTATGAGCACCATTTTGGTGGCGTTATTTATCTGTTCCTGCGTGGTGTTGAGCGCGATAATCCGCAGCAGGGGATCTTTACCACCCGGCCTGACGCGGCATTGATAAGCCAGATGGATGCCCTGTTTGCCGGGGAAACACTGGAGGTAGCGCAATGAGACTGCGTACGTTACTGCAGCAGGCCGTAGCGCTAAAAATATTACGTCCGCTGGATGTGCAGTTCGCCCTGACCGTGGCCAGCGAGGATGAACCTGCGGTGATGCTTGCGGCGGCGATGCTGAGCTTTGACGCCGGAGAAGGCCATGTCTGCTTACCGCTTTCCCGTTTAGCGCCGGAAAGCCTTTCTGCCAGGGCACATCCGTTACTGACCTCTCTTTATGAAGAGGTTGGTTACCCTGTGGACTGGCGAAAGACCTTACTGGCCTCGCCTGCGGTCAGCGAAGGTGAGGCGGCAACGCCGATGATCCTAACAGGTGAGCGACTCTATCTGAACCGTATGTGGTGCAATGAATGCAGTATTGCCGCCTTTTTTGCCGAGGTTAATCAACCCCTGACGGTAGATGAAAACCGCCTGCGGCAGGCGCTGGACGACCTGTTTCTGCCTTCGGATGACATTAACTGGCAGAAGGTAGCGGCGGCGGTTGCGCTGACCCGCCGGGTATCCGTGATTTCAGGTGGCCCCGGCACCGGGAAAACCACGACGGTGGCGAAGCTACTTGCTGCGCTGGTGCAAATGGCTGATGGCGCACGTTGCCGCATTTGTCTTGCCGCACCAACAGGAAAGGCAGCCGCTCGTTTGACAGAATCATTAGGGACCGCCCTTCGTCAGTTGCCGTTGACTGACAAACAAAAGGCGATGCTGCCTGATGAAGCCAGTACCCTGCATCGTCTTCTGGGTGCGCTGCCTGGTAGCCAACGCCTGCGTTATCACGCTGGCAATCCTCTGCATCTGGATGTGCTGGTGGTAGATGAAGCCTCCATGATTGACCTGCCAATGATGTCACGGCTGATTGATGCACTGCCGCAGCATGCGCGGGTCATTTTCCTCGGAGACCGCGACCAGTTAGCGTCCGTTGAGGCCGGGGCGGTACTCGGAGACATTTGCGCCTGGGTCAATAAAGGGTTTACTCCAGAGCGCGCCGCACAGTTATCGCGGATAACAGGAGCAGCCGTTCCTGCTGGAGAAGGTGATTCGGCCAGTGCGCTACGCGACAGCCTGTGCCTGCTGCAAAAAAGCTATCGTTTTGGCAGTGATTCGGGGATCGGGCAACTGGCGGCGGCGGTTAATCGTGGCGATAAAGCGGCGGCAAGCGCGGTATTGAGCCGGGGCTTTAGCGATATCGAAAACAAACATCTGCAAAACGCAGAAGACTATCAGCGCATGATTGATGATGCGCTGGCAGGCTATGACCGTTTTCTTGGGCTGGTGCGCGATGGCGCACAGCCGCAAGAAGTCCTCACCGCTTTTGGTGAATATCAGTTGCTGTGTGCATTGCGCGAAGGGCCATTTGGTGTGAGTGGGCTGAACGATCGTATTGAGCAGGCGCTGGTCCGGCAGCGGCGGATTGCCCGCCCGGCGCATGCGCGCTGGTATCACGGCAGACCGGTTATGATCACACGTAATGACGCCTCGCTGGGGCTGTTTAACGGCGATATTGGTATTGCTCTCGATCAGGGGCAGGGCATCCGTGTCTGGTTTCCATTACCTGACGGCAGTCTGAAATCCGTGCAGCCCAGCCGCTTACCGGAACATGATACCGCCTGGGCGATGACGGTGCATAAATCTCAGGGATCGGAGTTTGATCATGCGGCACTGATTTTGCCGGGGCAAATTGTGCCAGTGGTAACAAGAGAACTGGTCTATACCGCGATTACCCGTGCAAAAAAGCGGCTCTCGCTATATGCCGATGAACGCATTCTGGCGCAGGCCATTGCCACGCGTACCGAACGGCGAAGCGGACTGAATGCTATTTTTGAAAGGATGTAGAACATAACCCTCACCCGATGGTGAGGGCTCCTGATCGACCTACCCCAAATCTGCCATCAGCACTTTTGACCGCCGCTGATAGTTGTACATCTCTTTTTTACTCTCCGGCAGGGAATCAATATCCACCGGGGTAAATCCGCGCTCCTGGAACCAGTGGATGCTGCGGGTGGTAAGGACAAAGAGTTTGCTCAGACCCATCTGTTTCGCCTGAGCTGCAATGCGCTCAAGCAACACTTCACCGCGTGATGAACTGCGATAGTCGGGATGTACCGCTACGCAGGCCATTTCGCCGATTTTTTCTTCCGGGAACGGATAGAGTGCCGCACAGGCGATGGTCAGGTTATCACGCTGAATGATGGTGAATTTGTCGATCTCCATCTCCAGTTGCTCGCGTGAACGACGCACCAGAATACCCTGCTGTTCCAGTGGGCGAATCAATTCGAGAATGCCGCCGATATCATTGATGGTGGCACGGCGAATCTGTTCCGCACTCTCCATCACAATCTGCGTACCGATACCGTCACGGGAGAAAAGCTCCTGCAATAAAGCACCATCTTCCTGATAACTGATCAGGTGGCTGCGGCGTACGCCACTGCGACAGGCTTTCATTGCGCCACGCAGGAAACGCACAGTACCTGAGTGATAATCGCCTTGCTCTTCGAGCGATTCGACCCGGGACTGGGCTTCGTTCGGGAACATCTCGGAGACAATCTGCCCATCTTCGTTGTAGACGCCCTGCGATGAACAAAAGCCGATCATCTTTTCGGCTTTCAGTTTGATGGCCAGTTGTGTCGCAATCTCTTCTGAGGTGAGGTTAAAGCTTTCGCCCGTGACAGATACCGCAACGGGGCCGAGCAGCACGATAGCACCGCTGTCTAACTGACGGTGAATGGCTTCTTCATCGATACGACGGATACGCCCGCTATGGCAATAGTCAACGCCATCGTCAACGCCAAGCGGCTGGGCGATAATGAAATTGCCGCTCACGACGTTAATGTGCGCGCCCTGCAGTGGCGTATTGTTGAGGCTCATGGAAAGGCGTGCGGTAATGTCCAGTTGCAGCAAGCCGGCGGCCTGTTTCACCAGTTCGAGCGTTTTGGCATCTGTTACGCGGGTATGTTTGTGATACACCGGTTCATGGTTATGCGCTGCAAGATTGGCATCAATCTGCGGACGTGCGCCATATACCACCACCAGGCGAATACCCAGGCTGTGGAGTAAGCCTATATCGCTGACAATGTTGGAAAAGTTTTCATGTTCAATGGCTTCGCCACCCAGCATGATGACAAACGTTTTTCCCCGATGGGTATTAATATAGGGAACAGAATGGCGAAATCCCTGTACCAGTTCGGTTCTGCGTTCCTTTACCACGGCCAACCCTCACTGCATGATTATTCGTAAATTGTGTATTTTTATTCTTTTATGGCGCCAGGTGCAAGCCATAAATTCGTCTTGGACAAAGAATAATTCCTGCGTGTCATTGCATGGATTGTGTATGTTTACCCTTTTATAGATGACAGTTTATGCGTCATTCGTTAAAGTTTTCGGTCAAATCTGACGTTTACTTACTATTTCATCTTTTTGCTCGGGAGAAGCATGTCGGGAAGTCAATCAAGGCTGAGCCGCCGCAGATTGTTACAAGGGGCGGGCGCTATGTGGTTATTGAGCGTGAGTCAGGTCGGTCTTGCCGCCGTCAGTCAGGTGGTGGCGGTGCGCGTCTGGCCTGCATCAACCTATACTCGCGTGACCGTTGAGTCTAACCGTGTGCTTAAATATCGCCAGTTTGCGCTCAGCAATCCGGATCGGCTGGTCGTTGATATTGAAGACGTTAACCTGAACTCCGTTTTGAAAGGGATGGGAGCCCAAATTCGCGGCGATGATCCTTTTATCAAATCTGCGCGTGTTGGACAGTTCGACCCAAAAACGGTGCGCATGGTGTTCGAGCTTAAGCAGGATATTAAGCCGCAGCTCTTCGCTCTTGCGCCGGTGGCAGGGTTTAAAGAACGTCTGGTGATGGATCTTTACCCGGCGAATGCGAAAGATGTGCAGGATCCGTTGCTGGCGCTTCTGGAAGAATACAACCAGGGCGATCTGGAAAAACAGGTGCCGCCTGCGCAAAGCGGGCCGCAGCCGGGGAAAGCGGGGCGGGATCGGCCGATCGTCATCATGCTTGATCCGGGCCATGGCGGTGAGGATCCTGGCGCCATTGGTAAATACCGGACCCGCGAAAAAGATGTGGTGCTGCAAATCGCCCGCCGCCTGCGCGCGCTGATTGAGCAGGAAGGCAATATGAAAGCCTATATGACGCGCAATGAGGATGTGTTTATCCCGCTGAAAGTGCGTGTCGCTAAAGCGCAGAAACAGCGCGCCGACCTGTTTGTTTCGATTCATGCTGACGCCTTTAGCAGCCGTCAGCCGAGCGGTTCGTCGGTCTTTGCCCTCTCAACCAAAGGGGCGACCAGTACTGCGGCGAAATATCTGGCGGAAACGCAGAATGCCTCTGACTTAATCGGTGGGGTTAGCAAAAGCGGCGATCGCTACCTCGACCATACGATGTTCGATATGGTGCAGTCGCTCACCATCAACGACAGCCTTAAATTTGGCAAAGCGGTCCTTAATAAGCTGGGCAATATTAATAACCTGCATAAAAATAGCGTCGAGCAGGCCGGCTTCGCGGTACTGAAAGCGCCGGATATCCCGTCGATTCTGGTTGAAACGGCGTTTATCAGTAACGTGGAGGAAGAGCGTAAGCTTAAGACGGCGAAGTTCCAGCAAGAGGTGGCGGAGTCGATTCTGGCAGGGATTAAGGCGTACTTTGCCGATGGCGCAACGCTGGCGAGAAGAGGCTAGTTTTTATTCGGGCGGCAACGCAATGAATCCCCGGGAGCGTACAGCAGTACGTGACTGGGGTGAATAAGGTCAGCTGGTAATGGCACACAGGAAGGGTGGAGAATAAAAACAAAAAAACACCCGGCAGGGTGTCTCATGTATTGGTTGCGGGGGCCGGATTTGAACCGACGACCTTCGGGTTATGAGCCCGACGAGCTACCAGGCTGCTCCACCCCGCGTCCGTCTTTACTCTTCATCGAGTAAGTTTGCATCAGATTGTAATTGGTTGCGGGGGCCGGATTTGAACCGACGACCTTCGGGTTATGAGCCCGACGAGCTACCAGGCTGCTCCACCCCGCGTCCGCGTTTACTCTTCCATCGAGTAAATTTACTTCTGATTTTAATTGGTTGCGGGGGCCGGATTTGAACCGACGACCTTCGGGTTATGAGCCCGACGAGCTACCAGGCTGCTCCACCCCGCGTCCGTGGATGCGCACTATACTCCGCTAACATTATGATGCAACCCTTTTTTAACGGAATGGCGTTTTAGCGTGACATTTGTATAAAAACAGTACGATAAGGCTGTTTTTTGTACTGCATTTGCGTCAGGTTGCGCAATCGCATTTCATTAGCAGGGGCGGTTTGTTATCTTCATCACGCTCCGGATTAACCAGAAGATGAGAGAAATGAAAGGACGTTGGGCAAAATATCTACTCGCAGGCGCAATGGCAACACTTCTCGCCGCCTGTACTTCAAAGCCGACCGATCGCGGTCAACAATATAAGGACGGGAAATTCTCCCAGCCTTTCTCTCTGGTAAACCAGCCTGATGCGACTGGCGCACCGATTAACGCGGGCGACTTTGCCGAGCAGGTGAATCAAATCCGCACCGCTTCTCCACGCCTCTATTCAGGACAGAGCAACGTCTATAATGCGGTACAGCAATGGCTGCGTTCGGGAGGCGATACCCGTACGATGCGCCAGTATGGTATTGATGCCTGGCAGATGGAAGGGGCGGATAACTACGGTAACGTCCAGTTCACCGGCTATTACACGCCGGTTGTGCAGGCTCGCCATACCCGTCAGGGTGAGTTCCAGTATCCGATTTACCGCATGCCGCCCAAACGAGGGCGTCTGCCTTCCCGCGCCGAGATTTACGCGGGCGCATTGAGCGACAGCTACGTGCTGGCTTATAGCAATTCGCTGATGGATAACTTCATCATGGATGTTCAGGGTAGCGGCTATATTGATTTTGGCGACGGCAGCCCGCTTAACTTCTTTAGCTATGCGGGAAAAAACGGCCATCCCTATCGCAGTATCGGTAAGGTGCTGATTGACCGGGGAGAGTACAAAAAAGAAGATATGTCGATGCAGGCTATTCGTCACTGGGGTGAAACCCACAGTGAAGCAGAAGTACGCGCATTACTGGAAGAAAATCCGTCATTTGTCTTCTTTAAACCGCAATCCTACGCACCGGTGAAAGGCGCGAGTGCGGTACCGCTGATTGGTCGCGCATCCGTAGCATCTGACCGCAGTATTATCCCGGCGGGCACCACGCTGCTGGCAGAAGTACCGCTGCTTGATGCAAATGGTAAATTTACCGGTCAGTATGAGTTACGGCTGATGGTGGCGCTGGATGTTGGTGGCGCAATCAAGGGCCAGCACTTCGATATTTATCAGGGTATTGGCCCGGATGCCGGGCACCGCGCCGGGTGGTACAACCATTACGGGCGCGTATGGGTGCTGAAAACCGCGCCGGGGGCGGGTAACGTCTTTAGCGGCTGATTGTGATACGCTAAAGTTTGTTTTTAAGGATAAGGGTGAGGACTATCTCACTCTGCAGATTTTTGACAAAGCCACACTGAATTTATGGAAGGGTATCGCCCGGGTAAGCGTCGGGTTCCCGGATGGCGGTGCGACGGTCTTATCCGGTCTGTCATAATTTCAGCGCTCCAGGGGTTGTCAGCAATATCAGGGGTGAGGGATAAACCTCACCCTTTTTACATCTGAGGTCTTATGTCTGTGGTAATCAGCGATGCCTGGCGTCAGCGTTTTGGCGGCACGGCGCGTTTATACGGTGAAAAAGCGCTGCAACTGTTTGCCGATTCGCATATCTGCGTCGTTGGCATCGGCGGGGTCGGTTCATGGGTTGCTGAAGCGCTGGCGCGAACGGGAATTGGCGCTATTACATTGATCGATATGGATGATGTCTGCGTGACCAATACCAACCGGCAAATTCATGCCCTGCGCGACAATGTCGGTCTGGCGAAAGCGGAAGTAATGGCACAGCGTATTTCACTGATCAACCCGGAGTGCCGGGTGACGGTAGTGGATGATTTCCTTACCGGAGAGAACGCCGCTGAGCTTCTGAATCAGGGATTCAGCTATGTTATTGATGCCATTGACAGCGTGCGGCCAAAAGCGGCGCTGATTGCGTACTGTCGCCGCAATAAAATTCCGCTGGTGACAACAGGTGGTGCGGGCGGGCAGATCGATCCAACGCAAATCCAGGTGGCCGATCTGGCGAAGACCATTCAGGATCCGCTGGCAGCGAAACTGCGTGAGCGCCTCAAAAGCGATTTTGGCGTGGTCAAAAACAGCAAAGGCAAACTGGGCGTGGATTGTGTTTTTTCCACCGAAGCGCTGGTTTACCCACAGGCAGATGGCTCTGTATGTGCCATGAAGAGCACGGCAGAAGGGCCGAAACGGATGGATTGTGCATCAGGTTTTGGTGCGGCGACCATGGTGACCGCCACCTTTGGTTTTGTGGCGGTGTCTCATGCACTGAAAAAAATGATGGCCAAAGCGGAGCGTCAGGCAAGCGCCTGACGTGCGGCATCCTGCACGGCGGCCGACAGAGCCGCCAGCCCCTGATTACGTGAAGCGCTCAGTTCTGAGCGTAATCCCAGTTCGTCAAAGAGCGCCAGCGGATCGCCTGCCAGCAATGCCTGCGGCAGTTTACCTTCAATGGCGGTCAGCAGCACAGCCAACATACCGCGAACGATCCGACCTTCGCTGTCGCCAAAAAAGTGCAGCGTGCCGTTTTCTGCTGATGTACATCCCAGCCAGACGCGGTTTTCACAGCCTGCGATTTCGCGCGCCTGCGCTTTGAGTTCGTCGGAAAGCGAGGGTAGCTGTTTGCCCAGTAAAATGAGCTGTCGGTATTTATCTTCCCACTGTTTAAGGGGAAGAAATGTCTGACGTAGCGTCTCTTCGGTAATGGTGTGCCCAAAGGGATGCCCGGCAAATACGGCGTTAATCATCAATCCACCAGTAAATCTAAGGCGCGGTCAACGGCGTCAACCAGCGCGTCCACATCATGCTGAGTATTATAAGGTGCAAAAGAGGCGCGAAGCGTCCCTTTTACCCCAAGTGCGGCCAGCAGTGGCTGCGCGCAATGCTGGCCGGCCCGCAGGGCAATGCCATAACCCGCCAGCAAAGTGACCATATCACTGTGGTGTATGCCTTTAAAATCGAAGGCCAGCAGGCTGGAATCCTGACAGCGAAAAGAGCGAAACCCCGCCCGTTTCGCAAGCGCGTCTTCGGCAAGCGTCGCCAGTCCACGGCTGTAGCTTTCTGCCTGGGCGATATCAACACCGCTAAGCCACTCCAGCGCCGCGCCGAGGCCAATCACTCCGGCTACATTTGGCGTACCGGCCTCAAGTTTGTGCGGGACTGGCTGCGTCTGAAAACCGTCAAATGTCACTGCGGTTATCATTTTGCCGCCGCCTAACCATGGTGACATAGCATCCAGCAGATGTGATTTACCGTAAAGCACACCGATGCCGGTTGGACCATACAGCTTATGTCCAGAAAAGGCATAAAAGTCGATGTCCAGACGCTGAACGTCTGCCGGGAAGTGCACGACGCCCTGTGCGCCATCCACCATCACGACCATTCCTGCTTCGTGAGCAATGGCGATAGCCTGCTCCAGGTTTGGGCAGCCGCCGGTGACGTTCGACATCTGCCCCAGAGCGAGAATGCGACTGCGTGGGGTAATAAGTTGAGGTAACTGACTAATTTCCGGCAGGTTGTCCGCGCCCAGCGGTAGCTTGACCACGCGTGCACCGGTCTGTTCTGCCACCATCAGCCACGGTACCAGATTGGCATGATGCTCGGCTTCGCTGACGATGATCTCATCCCCGGCATTCAGACGAGGGCGAGCATAGCTTTGCGCCACCATATTGATGGCTTCGGTGGTGCCGCGCGTCCAGACGATGTTCTTGCCCGACGGGGCATTGAGCAGCGTCGCCACCTGATCGCGGGCGGATTCGTAACGTGCTGTCAGTTTTTGCGCTTCGGCAAACTGACTGCGATGTACGTTGCCAGCGCTCAGGCTATAAAACTGCTGCGTTGCATCAATGACCGCCTGTGGTTTTAACGCCGTGGCGGCGCTGTCCAGATAAATACCGGCATCAGCGAGCGCGGGAAACTGGGCGCGAAACTGCGCCGGGTTGAAAGCGTTCATGGTATTCCTCGTATCAATCAGTTGATCGTCGCGCAAATTTCTTCCCGGAGCAAGGAGGTTGATAACCATCGGAATTGTCTGTTTGTCCAGGCAACCTTCTGTAAGCAGGTTATGCTAATTAGTGTTAGATGGATGTTTAAGCCTGTCAGTTATTGAGGTTTATTTAGCATTAATTGCTATGAGGAGAAGAAGATGAAAAAGACTGCTGCAATTATTTCTGCCTGTTTATTTACTTTTGCACTGAGCGCCTGTTCCGGTCCTAACTACGCCTTACATACCAATGACGGGCGTACGATTGTCTCCGACGGGAAACCGAAAACTGACGATCAAACCGGTATGATTTCGTACAAAGATGCCAACGGCAACGAACAGCAAATCAACCGTAGCGATGTGAAAGAGATGGTTGCGCTGGAGAAAAAATAACGCCGTTTTTCGGGCAAAAAAAAGCACCGCAATCTTGCGGTGCTACATTAATCACTATGGACAGACAGGGTAAATGTACAGGAAGTGAAAAAGGGTAGTCTCGCTACCGTGGCCTGAATTGCAGACCAATTGCAAACACAACAACACAACATCACAACCGTAAGCCAAAAGCCCTTCAGAACACGCATTCCAAAAAAAGCTTCTCGTTCCGGCTCAGGAAGTGCCGCCACTATAGGTATTTGCTGGTAGAAGCTCAACGGACAAATTATAATGGCTCAGATAAAAAAAACTAATAGGTTACATGTTGTTTCCTGTTTGTTAAAACGCATTAACATCAAAGCCTGATAACCATGTCCAAGCGATTACCACCCCTTAATGCATTACGTGTTTTTGATGCTGCAGCGCGCCATTTAAGTTTTACTCGCGCGGCAGATGAGCTATTTGTGACGCAGGCCGCAGTAAGCCACCAAATCAAGTCTCTCGAGGATTTTCTGGGCCTCAAATTATTTCGTCGGCGTAATCGTTCTCTGCTATTAACCGAGGAAGGGCAGAGTTATTTTCAGGATATTAAAGAGATATTTTCCCAACTGACCGAAGCTACGCGTAAACTCCAGGCCCGCAGTGCTAAGGGGGCGCTGACGGTCAGTTTACTGCCCAGTTTCGCCATTCAATGGATGGTACCCCGCCTCTCTAGCTTTAATTCAGCTTATCCGGGAATCGACGTTCGAATCCAGGCTGTAGATCGCCAGGAAGACAAACTGGCGGATGATGTTGACGTGGCCATTTTTTACGGTCGCGGCAACTGGCCGGGACTGCGTGTCGAAAAATTGTACGCGGAATATCTGTTGCCGGTCTGTTCACCGTTATTATTAACCGGCGATAAACCATTGAAAACGCCGGCGGATCTGGCGCAACACACACTGTTGCATGATGCGTCTCGTCGGGACTGGCAAACTTATACGCGGCAATTGGGTCTTAATCTTAACGTTCAGCAGGGACCTATTTTTAGCCATAGCGCGATGGTGCTACAGGCAGCAATCCATGGACAGGGGATCGCACTGGCCAACAATGTGATGGCGCAGTCCGAAATTGAAGCAGGCCGTCTGGTCTGCCCATTTAATGATGTTCTGGTCAGTAAGAACGCGTTTTATCTGGTTTGTCATGACAGCCAGGCAGAACTGGGTAAAATAGCCGCCTTTCGACAGTGGATCCTGGCAAAAGCGGCAAGCGAGCAGGAAAAATTCCGTTTCCGCTACGAACAATAATTGTACGCGCGGTAAGCGCATGACTTTAGGGTACGCACATGACCAGCCGTTTCATGTTGATTTTCGCCGCTGTAAGCGGTTTTGTTTATGTCGCGCTGGGAGCATTCGGCGCACATGTTTTAAGTAAATCGATGGGTGTTGTTGAGATGGGCTGGATCCAGACCGGCCTTAACTATCAGGCATTCCATACGCTGGCGGTTCTGGGGCTTGCGGTGGCGATGCAGCGTCGTATCAGCATCTGGTTTTACTGGAGTAGTGTCTTTCTGGCCCTGGGCACGGTGTTATTTAGCGGCAGTCTGTATTGCCTGGCGCTTTCGCATCTGCGTCTGTGGGCGTTTGTCACCCCTGTTGGCGGCGTCTGCTTTCTGGCTGGGTGGGTGTTAATGTTTATTGGTGCAATCCGTCTGAAACGTAAGGGCGTTGTTCATGAATAAAGTTGTTTTACTGTGCCGCCCTGGTTTCGAAAAAGAGTGTGCCGCAGAGATTACCGACAAAGCCGGGCGCCGTGAGGTGTTTGGCTTTGCCCGTGTCAAAGAGAACGCGGGTTACGTCATTTTTGAATGTTATCAACCAGATGACGCGGACAAGCTGGCGCGCGAACTGCCGTTCAGTTCGCTGATCTTCGCTCGTCAGATGTTCGTGGTGGGCGAGCTATTACAGAATCTGCCGCCGGAAGATCGCATCACTCCGATCGTGGGTATGTTGCAGGGTGTCGTGGAAAAAGGCGGTGATTTGCGCGTTGAAGTGGCAGATACCAACGAAAGCAAAGAGCTGATGAAGTTCTGCCGCAAGTTCACCGTGCCGCTGCGTGCGGCGCTGCGTGAGGCGGGCATTCTGGTCAACTACGAGACGCCGAAGCGCCCGGTGGTGCATGTCTTCTTCATCGCGCCAGGCTGCTGCTATACCGGTTACTCTTACACCACCAATAATTCACCGTTTTATATGGGCATTCCGCGTCTTAAGTTTCCTGCTGATGCGCCGAGCCGCTCAACGCTGAAACTGGAAGAGGCATTCCATGTGTTTATCCCGGCCGATGAGTGGGATGAGCGCCTGGCGAATGGTATGTACGCGGTGGATCTGGGGGCCTGTCCTGGCGGCTGGACCTATCAACTGGTGAAACGCAATATGTGGGTTTTCTCGGTTGATAATGGCCCGATGGCACAAAGCCTGATGGATACCGGGCAGGTAACCTGGCTGCGCGAAGATGGCTTCCGCTATCGTCCGAACCGTAACAACATTTCATGGATGGTCTGCGATATGGTCGAAAAACCGGCCAAAGTCGCCGCGTTGATGGCGCAGTGGCTGGTTAATGGCTGGTGCCGGGAGACCATTTTCAACCTCAAGCTGCCGATGAAAAAGCGTTATGAAGAGGTGTCGCAGAACCTGGCGTATATTCAGGAACAACTGAAAGAGCATGGCATCAATGCTGAGATTCAGGCGCGCCAGCTTTACCATGACCGCGAAGAAGTGACGGTCCACGTCCGTCGCTGGTGGGCTGCGGTGGGTGGCCGTCGCGACGAGCGCTAAGACTTTGCCGTCTGACTGACCTGCCTCGCAGGTCAGTTTGCTCGCTCGCCCGCTTTTACAGGCTACATGCCGGCGCGATCTTTTTTTCAATTAACATTGTCGGATAGCGGTGGTTATCGGGAAAGACGCAGTTGCTGCAAGTTACCGTCAATATGAATATCCGTTTGCAGGCGTGAGATATCGCGGCTCACAAAGGCCATCTCTTTATGCTCAGCAAGCTTCTTGCGCCATTTCTCCGGCACCTCGTCCAGACGGGCATAAATGCCCTCCAGATCCTGAAAGTCGGTCAGCAATTGCGCCGCACTTTTCGGGCCAATCCCTGCGACCCCGGGTATTTTTGAACTACTGATGCCCGCAAGGCCCCAGTAGTCGGGGAGTTGCCGGGGGGAAACGCCGAACTCGCTGGCGATAAAAGGGGCGTCCAGCCAGCGCTTTTGAAAATAGTCGCGAATACGGATGCCAGGCTCCAGAAGCTGGCAATAGCCTTTATCCGTCGAGACAATAGTGGCCTGATGTCCTGCCACCGCCACTTTACAGGCGAGCGTGGCGGCCAGATCGTCAGCCTCGTTGCCCGGCGACACCCAGCTTTGTACGCCGCGCTGCGCAAACGCAGCACGCAGGTCCGGCATCTCATTATGCAGCGTTTCCGGCATCGGAGGCCTGCCGGCTTTGTAATCGGGCAGCATCTGGTGTCGCCAGCCCTGGTTGCGAGCCTCATCGTCAAACACGGCGACTGCATGGGTGGGCTGGCTGTGGAGAATGAGCTGATCCAGTGCGTGCTGGCAGGTGGTGACGCAGGGCGAACCCTGAACCGCGTGAATACGTCGAATAAGGTTGAGTGCGTCAACAATAAGCAGATGGATAGCCACCGTTCCCTCCAGGCCCTGATACAGGCGCACAGGGTAACATTGACGGGGGCGGGAGACTATCCGTAGCAGAGGATTCGGGAAGACGCCTCGCAAAACGAGGCGTCGGATGATTAATCGCAGGCCACGATTTTCATCGCCAGACCACCACGAGAGGTTTCGCGGTATTTAGCATTCATATCTTTACCCGTTTCGTACATTGTCTCGATAACTTTATCCAGGCAAACACGTGGCTCGCTGGTCCGGCGCAGGGCCATCCGCGCGGCGTTTACCGCTTTTACCGAGGCGATGGCGTTGCGCTCAATACAGGGTACCTGCACCTGTCCGGCTACCGGATCGCAGGTCAGTCCAAGGTTATGCTCCATGCCGATTTCTGCGGCAATACACACCTGGGCCGGACTTCCACCGAGAAGTTCAGCCAGCCCGGCGGCGGCCATAGAGCAGGCGACGCCGACTTCACCCTGGCAACCCACTTCCGCACCGGAAATTGAGGCATTCATTTTATAAAGCGAGCCAATAGCACTGGCAGTGAGCAGATAGCGTGCCAGCGAGTTAGCGTTGACCTCACGGATAAACTTGTCGTAGTAGGCCAGCACTGCTGGCACAATACCGCAGGCGCCGTTGGTCGGGGCCGTCACCACACGACCGCCCGCCGCGTTTTCTTCATTGACGGCAAGCGCGAACATGTTAATCCAGTCGACCACCGCCATCGGGTCGCTGGTGGTTTTATCGCTGCTTACCAGCAGACGTCGCAATGCCGCCGCCCGGCGCGGAACGCGCAGTTTGCCTGGCAGTACGCCTTCGGTGGTGATACCGCGTTCGATTCCACTGCGCATGACGTCCCATACGGCGGAAAGATGCGCCTCCAGCTCAGCCTTACTGTGCAGCGCCAGCTCGTTTTGCATCATCAGGCCGGAAAGGGAGAGTCCGCTTTCACGGCAGTGTTGCTGTAGATCCGCAGCAGATTTGTACGGATAAGGCACGGCGACAGGGGCGTTATTGCTCTGGCCAAAGTGGGCTTCATCAACAATAAAACCGCCGCCGATGGAGTAATAAGTCTGGCTATAGAGAACTTTTTCACCCTTCAGGGCGGTAATACGCATCCCGTTTTCATGCAGCGATAAATTATCAGCATGGAAATTCATGCATTTATCGACCGGGAATTCCACTTCATGGGCGCCGTTTGCCAGCAGCAACCGTCCGTGGGTATTAACGTCCTGAATAAACTCAGGAATGGCGTCGATATCCACCGTGTCCGGCAGGTTTCCCGCCAGCCCCATAATGATGGCGATATCCGTATGGTGACCTTTCCCGGTCAGTGAGAGGGAACCGTAAACGTCAACCACAACGCGGGTGACATTTTGCAGCATGTCGCGTGCGATCAGGTCGTCCGTGAACTGCTTACCGGCTTTCATTGGCCCAACGGTGTGAGAGCTGGAAGGACCAATACCGATTTTAAAAATATCGAATACGCTGATCATGATGCAGTATCCATGGCTAAAAAGATCAGGAAAAAGCGCCGCCGCACTGACGGCGCTAAGGCATTAGCTGAACAGAGAGAAGAAGATTGCGGAGATAGCGATAAGACCCATCACAACTACAAAAATGTTGCTGATATGGCCGCTGTATTTACGCATAGCCGGTACTTTATGAATGGCGTACATCGGCATCAGGAACAAAATCATCGCGATAATCGGGCCGCCCAGGGTTTCGATCATCCCGAGAATGCTCGGGTTCAATGTCGCAACGGCCCAGGTTGTCACCAGCATAAACAGCGCGGTAATTTTGTTCAGTTTATTGATTTCGATGGATTTTCCTTTACCACGCAGGGACTTAATCACCATACCGTTAAAACCTTCACGTGCCCCCAGATAGTGGCCGAGGAAGGATTTGGTAATAGCGATAATCGCGATAATCGGTGCCATCCAGGCGATGACTGGCGCGTTAAAGTGGTTTGCCAGGTACGACAGAATGGAGATGTTCTGTGCCTTTGCCGCTGCCAGGTCTGCCGGGGAGAGGCTCAGCACACAACTGAATACGAAGAACATCACGGTCAGTACCATCATGATGTGTGCGTAAGAGAGAATGCGCGAACATTTACGTTCGGCTTCAACGCCGTACTCTTCGCGTTTTGCGACAGCGAAGGAGGAGATAATCGGTGAATGGTTAAAGGAGAACACCATTACCGGAATCGCCAGCCATAACGTCATCCACAGGCCATTGCCTGTTTCATTTGCGTGGCTCAAAGAGAGTGTATCCAGCGCGCTGGTGCTCCACTGCGGGATCAGATACAGCGCCAGCATCATCAGTGCGGCCACAAACGGGAATACCAGGATACTCATCGCCTTGACGATCATTTGTTCACCGAAACGTACGATGGTCATCATGCCGACAATCAGAATCAGCGACAGGATAGCGCGCGGCGGCGGGTTTAAGGCCAACTGGTGGGTCATAAAGCTTTCCACCGTATTGGTAATCGCCACGCTATACACCAGCAGAATCGGGTAAATAGCAAAGAAATAGAGCAGGGTAATGAGCTTACCGGCGCCTTTACCGAAATGTTCTTCGACAACTTCGGTGATGTCTTCTCCTGGGTTTTTACCAGAAAGGACGAAACGAGTCAGGCCGCGGTGGGCGAAGAACGTCATTGGAAAAGCCAGAATCGCCATAATGATCAGCGGGATCATCCCGCCAACACCCGCATTAATGGGCAGGAACAGAACCCCTGCGCCAATAGCGGTGCCATACAGTCCGAGCATCCACATGGTGTCCGTTTTACGCCATGCGCTTCGTGTCTCGATTGAAGCAACGGTGCCGGTTTGAGTCGTTTCCATCTAATATCTCCAGGGAAGTAAATGCCGTTTTTTGGTCAAATCCAATGCCAAAGAACACGGCGGTAATACGAAATTCTGCGCTTCTACGGTTTTCTTATAATTTCTTCTCGTAATTATTGGCGGGCGGCACGATACATTTATGTTATGGATGGATCAGTGATCCCGATCGCAAATGCAATAATCTACTTTTTATATGGCTATTGCTGGGGTAAAGCTCTGCTAACAGATCGCCGCATAAAATTTATGGTCGCGAAGGCTATCACTGGCGGGATTCACAAGCAAAGTATGCGGGTTAAAACGCGATAAAAGACCTGCCTGATTTGCGTGTTTTAGGGTTTTATCAGCATTAATATCGGTTTTGTGAATATTTATCTGTTGTGTCAGGGCGACGCAAACGATTGGCTGGCGAAATAAAGAAAAGGGCGACATAGGCCGCCCTTATGGTTCAGGTGCAGATTTCGTAGCAAGGAATGTAGGCCGAGCCGGGAAGCTTCATACGGTGTTGAGCGACGAAGCCTTGCAGTAAATCATCCATGCGACGCATCATGTCGCGATCACCATGGATTTTGTACGGGCCGTATTTTTCAATCGCCCGGATACCCATTTCCTTCACGTTACCGGTGACAATGCCCGAGAAGGCCCGGCGCAGATCGGCTGCCAGAACCTCAACGGGCTGGTCAGGGTAAAGTTTCAGGTTTGCCATATTTTCATGCGTCGGTTCGAACGGTACCTGCAAATCTGGCGCAATGCGAATTGACCAGTTAAAGCTATAGGCATCGCCGGTTTCGCGACGGTTCTCTTTTACCAGTGGCATGGCTTTTTTCATCAGGCGGGCCACTTCGGCTGCGTCGTTAATAACAATGCGATAGTGACGACGTGCGCTAACCCCCAGTGTGTTGACGATAAACTCATCCAGCACGCGGAAGTAATCGGCACTCTCTTTCGGCCCGGTCAAAATCAGCGGCAATACCTGATCTTTGTTGGCCGGATTCATTAAAATGCCCAGCAGATAGAGCAGCTCTTCTGCCGTACCCACACCGCCCGGGAAGATGATGATGCCATGGGCAATGCGGACAAAGGCTTCCAGACGTTTTTCAATGTCCGGCATGATGATCAACTCATTTACCAGCGGGTTAGGCGGCTCAGCGGCAATGATAGAGGGTTCGGTCATACCGATGAAACGCCCGTCTTTATAGCGCTGCTGGGCGTGTCCTACTGCCGCACCTTTCATCGGCGCTTCCATCGCACCTGGACCGCAACCGGTACAGATGTTCAGTTCGCGCAAGCCCAACTGGGTGCCGACGCGGCGCGCGTAGAGGTATTCCGTTTCGTTGATAGAGTGACCGCCCCAGCATACGACCATATTTGGCGCTTCACCCACGTGCAGCGCACGGGCATTGCGCAAAATAGAGAAGACCAGGTTGGTGATATGGATAGAGTCTTCAAGATTCAGATGCTGGAGCCGCCCGGCGCTGTGAATTTGTCCATTCACAAACAAAATATCACGCAGGACGGCGAAGAGGTTTGCCTGCAGCGAGCGAATAATACGTCCGTCGACAAACGCCTCATCTGGCGGATTGATAAGCTCCAGTTTTACGCCGCGTTCACGGCGTAATACATTGATATCAAAGCTTTCATAACGAGAGAGCAATTCTTTGCTGTTATCAGTCAGACTTCCGGAGTTAAGTACTGCGAGTGAACAGTTACGAAACAGTTGATACAGGTCGCTACTGGCCGTGCGTTTCAGCATGTCGACTTCCAGTTGCGACAACATATCCATTGAGCCAAGCGGGCTAATATGTGTAATCAAGTGAACTCCTTACGGGATGAAAATTGTATCTTCCCTGATGATTACAATAGCCTCGGGTTGTGACGTTTAACAACCTGCCGCGATGAATCTCCCTCGCAGATAGCAAAAATAGTGGGGTTTACTGGCGAACCAGACGCCCGGTTGCGGGAATAAACAGGGTGTTCGTGCGCCACGGGTTGATATCCAGCCCACCACGTCGGGTGTAACGGGCATAAACGCTTAAGTTTTCTGGCTGACAAAAACGCTGAATATCGGTAAAGATGCGTTCGACGCACTGCTCATGGAATTCGTTGTGATGGCGGAAGGAGACCAGATAACGCAGCAGTTTTTCCCGGTCGATTTTCGGGCCACGATACTGGATTTGCACGGAGCCCCAGTCGGGCTGATGGGTGATCAGACAGTTCGATTTGAGCAGATGGCTAACCAGCGTCTCTTCCACCACTTTGCCGCTTGCCGCATTCGTCAGCAGCGCGGCATCGAAGTCGTAGTTATCAATGACAATATCCTGGTCGTCAATGCAGGTGCCGTGGAAGTGGGCAACAGGCTGGCCTTCAATTTCATCGAGCCGGTATAGCGCGACGGAAACCTCGCCTTGCGCGCAGGCTCTAAGATCGCGCTCAAGTGTGTCACGTACTTCGTCCCAGCTTGCGAAGCGGGTCTGGTTAAAACTGTTAAGGTAGAGCTTAAAGCTTTTCGACTCCACCAGGTTAATGCTGGCGTAGTTTAACTCCACGTGGCCGACTGCCACCTGCGGCAGACCGTTGGCATTAAGCCAGGAGAGTTCATATAACGTCCAGATATCTGCGCCATGGAAGGGCAGATCTTCTGCTTTTAATCCGAGCGGATCGCGGTTCAGGCTGCGTGGAACGCCTTGCAGCAGGCTGGCATCGTAGCGATCGCGGTAGTCGGTGGTTTTGCCAAGCGTCAGACCAGACAGCGCCTGGTGGTTATCATAGGAAGACATGTTTCATCGCCATATTTACGGGTACACTAATAGGCGAAGTGTATCCTGGCTTAGATGAAGAGAGAAAGCGGTGGAAAAAGAGATAGCCCTTGCCCTGAAAGCGTTTACTACGCGCTATTGCGATGCATGGCGGCAGTCGTACGGTACCTGGCCGCAAAGTGAAGAGCTGTATGGCGTGCCTTCGCCGTGCATTATCTCGTCGACTGATACCCTTGTCACGTGGCAGCCGCAGCCCTTTTTACCGGAGCAAAATGTAAACGCGATTGAACGTGCGATGGATATTATGGTACAACCTGCGCTTCGCGCGTTTTATACCACACAATTTGCCGGGGATATGCAGGCGACATTCCGTGGGGAAACGCTTACACTGCTGCAAACCTGGAGCGCTGACGACTTCCAGCGAGTTCAGGAAAACCTGATTGGCCACCTGGTCACCCAGAAAAGACTTAAGCTTTCGCCTACACTTTTTATCGCTACCCTGGACAGCGACATTGATGTGATCTCGCTGTGTAACCTGAGTGGCGAAGTAATTAAAGAGACATTGGGCACTCGCCAGCGCACGGTTCTCGCTTCAGACCTTGCGGACTTCCTCAATCAACTTGAGCCTGTTCTGTAATCTTTCTTGCTATTCTCCTTGTGAGAGATCTCTTACAAAGCTTGTGAGAGATCGCCTGCACGCATTGCTGCGGTTTACGTCCCTGCCTTTTATTTATCAATTTAAATCAAGCAATTAAAAACAATAACCTTAGTTGATTTATAGTTAGCAGGAGAAATATTTGCTTTAGGCGCACTTGTAAGACGAAGAGGAATGGGTAATTCTATCTGCGTCGACACGGAGTCGCACACTGAAACGAACATCAGGATGATGTTGTTTCGAGACGGGATACACCAGGATGGTGCTTCACGGACAGGCTTCTGGATGAAGTAAAAGGGAAAATGCAGGAACGCATTAAAGGACACCTCCAGGAGGGAGAATGAGAGCCGGTCGGGATGTTCGGTGGATCAGGAAGATCATGGACACGCTTTACGGATGAGGCTAATCCGCATCGGGGTGGTGTGGGCAGGATGCGCTAGTTTAAGGATGAACAAGGGTCAGGAGACCCGCAGGAAAAGTTGTCAAGGATGAGCAGGGAGCACGAAAAGTAGCTGGATTGCTGCGAAACGAACCGGGAGCACTGTTTTTACAGTGCTCCCTTTTTTTATTTCTCGCTACAGATGCTATCCTGCGCGCCAGTCCGTTTGTTATCGAGGTTTTCATGACGCTTCCTTCCCGCGTGCGCCAGCAATTAGTGCTTATCGAGGCGCTGTTACGTGAGCATAACCAATGGCAGTCCGTTGCGCCGGATGCCAGCGTGTTCAACAGTACGCAACCTTTCTGTATGGATACTCTCGAGCCGTTCGAATGGCTGCAATGGGTATTAATTCCCCGCATGCACGCCTTGCTGGACGGTGAACATCCACTGCCTGAATCTTTCGCCATTGCGCCTTACTACGAAATTGCGCTCGACTCGACGCATCCAGCGCGTGACGTCATTCTGGAGCAACTGCAAAAACTCGACGCGCTCTTTTCAGACGATAAAGCCTGATGCTTGAAATTATCTATCAGGACGAATGGCTGGTTGCGGTGAATAAACCATCAGGCTGGCTGGTACACCGAAGCTGGCTTGATCGGGATGAAAAAGTGGTGGTGATGCAAACCGTCCGTGATCAGATTGGCCAGCATGTTTTTACTGCTCATCGTCTCGACAGACCTACTTCCGGTGTATTGCTGATGGGGTTATCGAGTGAGGCGGGGCGTCTTCTGGCGCAGCAATTTGAGCAGCACCAAATTCAGAAGCGTTACCATGCAATCGTGCGCGGCTGGCTGATGGACGAAGCGGTACTGGATTACCCACTGGTTGAAGAACTGGATAAAATCGCGGACAAATTTGCCCGAGAAGATAAAGGCCCTCAGCCAGCGGTGACCCATTATCGCGGGATGGCGACCACCGAAATGCCGGTAGCGACCAGTAAATTTCCTACCACACGTTACGGGCTTGTCGAACTGCTCCCACAAACCGGGCGTAAGCATCAGCTCCGTCGCCATCTCGCCCATTTGCGCCATCCGATTATCGGCGACAGTAAGCACGGTGATCTGCGTCAGAACCGCAGCGCTGCCGAACATTTTGGTTGTAACCGTCTGATGCTCCATGCCAGTCAGTTAACGCTCACTCACCCGTTTACCGGCGAACCGTTGACGCTGCATGCCGGGCTGGATGATGTCTGGATGCGGGCGTTGTCGCAATTTGGCTGGCAGGGACTTCTCCCTGACAATGAAAGGGTTGAGTTTGTCTCGCCGTGCGGTCAGGATGGCGAGATCCACATTTAACGCAAGGAGTGAGCACCATGGCGGAAGTCGGAATTTTTGTTGGCACGATGTACGGCAATGCGTTGCTGGTTGCCGAAGAGGCGCAAACGATTCTGAGCGAGCAGGGTCATAGCGCGACGGTATGTGAAGATCCGGAACCTGCGGACTGGGATGCCTATAAAGATAAATATGCGCTGATAGTGACATCAACGACCGGGCAGGGTGATTTGCCGGACAGTATTGTGCCGTTATTTCAGTATATTCGCGACAAGATCGGCTACCAGCCAGCGCTGCGTTATTGTGTGATTGCCCTGGGCGACAGCACATATACAAATTTCTGCGGCGGTGGAAAACAGTTTGACGCGTTATTGCAGGAACAAAATGCACAGCGCGTAGGAGACGTTTTGCTGATTGATGCCAGCGAGGATCCTGAGCCTGAGTCGGTTTCTAACCCGTGGGTGGAACACTGGGCGACACTGTTAAAGTAAGGTTTTGCCCTCCCCCTACAGGAGGGCTACCTGTTTATGTAGCCGTAAGCGGTAAAATAGCGACATGGCACATTATGCGGCAACTGAATCGAGTTAGCCCTGGGCGTTTGCCACTAAAAACTCCATTCTTCCAGCGGTTAAAAGGGCATTTACACTGCGTCAAGCGATACGTTTCACATTCTTCAAAACAGGCTGACTTTTAATCAAATGTTAGCGCCCCAACTTTTCATTTCCGTGAGTTAGTCCCCATCCTCCTGGGCTTTTGCAAGAAACCTTCATGCCCTGACCATACAATGTTGTGTTGTTGCACGGTGAGAGTTCAGGTACCCCTTTTTATACTTTTCCCGCAAGTTAAAAAAACGCAGTACGCAGGGAATAGCGACCCGGCAGTAAAACTGCAAAAAACACAGATACATCATCCGGTTCACCCCTACAGGCTGTCCTGTTCCGGATGAATGTACATGAACATTTATGCTTCGGGAGTACAACAATGAGTACATTAAGCCAAGCAGCGAGCAGCGCTGAAAAGCGCACCAATGCTCGCTACTGGATAGTGGTGATGTTGTTTATCGTCACATCCTTCAACTACGGTGACCGCGCCACGCTGTCAATCGCCGGTTCAGAAATGGCCAAAGATATCGGCCTTGATCCAATCGGTATGGGTTATGTTTTCTCCGCGTTTTCCTGGGCCTATGTAATAGGGCAGATTCCGGGCGGCTGGTTGCTTGACCGCTTCGGTTCCAAACGTGTTTATTTCTGGTCCATTTTTATCTGGTCCCTGTTCACCCTGCTGCAAGGGTTTGTCGATATTTTCAGTGGCTTCGGCATCATCGTTGCTCTGTTCACCCTGCGCTTCCTGGTAGGGCTGGCTGAATCTCCCTCTTTTCCTGGCAACAGTCGCATCGTTGCGGCCTGGTTCCCGGCCCAGGAGAGGGGCACGGCAGTGGCGATTTTCAACTCCGCACAGTACTTCGCAACGGTCATTTTCGCACCGATTATGGGGTGGTTAACCCATGAGGTGGGCTGGTCGCACGTGTTCTTCTTCATGGGTGGTCTGGGTATCGTTATTAGCTTCATTTGGCTTAAGGTGATTTACGAACCGAACCAGCATCCGAAGGTGAATAAGAAAGAGCTCGAATACATCGCAGAGGGTGGCGCACTGATCAACATGGATCAGAAAAGCGACAAAGCGAAAGTACCGTTTAGCCAAAAATGGGGACAGATCAAGCAGTTGCTTGGCTCCCGCATGATGATTGGTGTTTATCTCGGTCAGTATTGCATCAACGCCCTGACATATTTCTTTATTACCTGGTTCCCGGTTTACCTGGTTCAGGCGCGCGGTATGTCTATTTTGAAAGCTGGTTTTATCGCTTCCATCCCGGCTATTTGTGGATTTGCGGGTGGTGTGCTCGGCGGGGTTATCTCTGACTGGTTAATGCGTCGTACGGGTTCCCTGAATATTGCGCGTAAAACGCCTATCGTCCTTGGCATGCTGCTCTCCATGGTGATGGTGTTCTGTAACTATACCAACGTCGAGTGGATGATTATCGGCTTCATGTCCATGGCGTTCTTCGGTAAAGGCATCGGTGCGTTGGGTTGGGCTGTTATGGCCGACACGGCGCCGAAAGAAATCAGCGGTCTGAGCGGTGGTCTGTTCAATATGTTCGGTAACATCTCCGGTATCGTTACCCCGATTGCTATCGGTTACATCGTTGGGACTACAGGATCATTTAACGGCGCGCTGATCTACGTTGGTATCCATGCCCTGGTGGCGGTATTGAGCTACCTGGTATTGGTGGGAGATATCAAACGTATCGAACTGAAACCCGTCACAGGACGCTAATCATGAGTACGCAAGCAAGCCCCGTCATTACAGATATGAAAGTCATTCCGGTTGCCGGACATGACAGCATGTTAATGAACATTGGCGGCGCGCATAACGCTTATTTCACACGTAACATCGTAGTACTGACAGATAACGCCGGTAACACCGGCGTTGGCGAAGCGCCGGGTGGGGAAGTAATTTACCAGACGCTGGTGGATGCTATCCCGATGGTTCTGGGGCAGGAGGTGGCGCGACTGAACAAAGTGGTTCAGCGTGTTCACAAAGGTAACCAGGCGAGTGATTTTGATAATTTCGGCAAAGGAGCATGGACGTTTGAACTGCGCGTAAATGCCGTGGCCGCACTGGAAGCCGCACTGCTCGACCTGTTAGGTAAAGTGCTGAACGTACCGGTCTGCGAACTGTTGGGGCCAGGCAAACAGCGCGATGCTGTAACCGTACTGGGCTATCTGTTCTATATCGGCGACCGCACCAGAACCGACCTGCCATACCTTGATAAAACCGATGGCAACCACGACTGGTACCGTCTGCGTCACCAGGAAGCGATGAACAGTGACGCGGTCGTGCGCCTGGCAGAAGCGTCTCAGGATCGTTACGGTTTTAAAGACTTCAAACTGAAAGGCGGCGTGCTCCCGGGCGAGCAGGAAATTGATGCGGCCCGTGCCTTGAAAAAACGGTTCCCGGACGCGCGTATCACCGTGGACCCGAACGGCGCCTGGCTGCTTGATGAAGCCATTGAACTGTGTAAAGGCCTGCAGGATGTATTGACCTACGCGGAAGATCCGTGTGGTGCAGAGCAGGGCTTCTCCGGGCGTGAAGTGATGGCGGAATTCCGTCGCGCCACCGGTTTGCCTGTTGCCACCAATATGATAGCCACCAACTGGCGCGAAATGGGCCACTCGGTAATGCTCAATGCGGTAGACATCCCGCTGGCGGACCCGCACTTCTGGACGCTGTCCGGGGCGGTACGTGTGGCGCAACTGTGTGATGACTGGGGTTTGACCTGGGGCTGCCATTCCAATAACCATTTTGATATCTCACTGGCGATGTTCACCCACGTTGGCGCGGCGGCGCCGGGTAATCCAACGGCCATCGACACCCACTGGATCTGGCAGGAGGGCGAAGCGCGCCTGACGAAACAGCCGCTGGAAATCAAAGGTGGGCAGATTGCCGTGCCGGATGCGCCGGGTCTGGGCGTGGAGATTGACTGGGCGCAGATTGAAAAAGCCCATGCCATCTACAAAAGCCTGCCCGGGGGGGCGCGTAACGATGCCGGTCCGATGCAGTACCTGATTCCCGGCTGGAAATTTGACAGAAAACGCCCGGTTTTTGGACGTCAGTGACAGAGTAAAAGGATAAAATATGAGCTCTCAATGTTCGACTCCTGTTGTCACGTCAGTGCAGGTCATCCCGGTTGCCGGGCATGACAGCATGCTGATGAACCTGAGCGGCGCGCATGCCCCGTTCTTCACCCGGAACATCGTTATCATCACCGATAACGCCGGCAATACCGGCGTCGGCGAAGTCCCCGGCGGCGAAAAAATACGCCGGACCCTTGAAGACGCGGCACCGCTGATTGTCGGCAAAACCCACGGCGCCTACAAAAATGTCCTCAACGCGGTGCGCAGCGCCTTTGCTGACCGCGATGCCGCGGGCCGGGGCCTGCAGACCTTTGACCTGCGCACCACCATCCACGTGGTCACCGCCATCGAATCCGCGATGCTCGACCTGCTGGGCAAACATCTGGGCGTTAACGTCGCCTCCCTGCTCGGCGACGGCCAGCAGCGCAGCGAAGTGGAAATGCTTGGCTACCTGTTCTTCGTCGGCAACCGTAAGGCGACCCCACTGCCCTACCAGAGCCAGCCGGACGATAAATGCGACTGGTACCGCCTGCGCCATGAAGAGGCAATGACCCCGGATGCCGTCGTGCGTCTGGCCGAAGCCGCCTATGAAAAATACGGCTTCAGTGACTTCAAACTCAAAGGCGGCGTGCTGGCCGGTGAAGAGGAAGCGGAATCCATTGTCGCCCTGGCGAAGCGCTTCCCGCAGGCCCGCGTCACCCTCGATCCGAACGGCGCATGGTCCCTGAATGAAGCGATCAAAATCGGTAAATACCTCAAAGGCGTGCTGGCTTACGCGGAAGATCCGTGCGGTGCAGAGCAGGGTTTCTCCGGGCGTGAAGTGATGGCGGAGTTCCGCCGCGCCACCGGCCTGCCGACCGCGACCAATATGATTGCCACCGACTGGCGTCAGATGGGGCACACGCTCTCCCTGCAGTCGGTGGATATTCCGCTGGCGGACCCGCACTTCTGGACCATGCAGGGCTCCGTGCGTGTGGCGCAGATGTGCCATGAGTTCGGCCTGACGTGGGGTTCCCACTCCAACAACCACTTCGACATCTCGCTGGCGATGTTCACCCACGTGGCGGCCGCCGCGCCGGGCAACATCACCGCCATCGACACCCACTGGATCTGGCAGGAAGGCAACCAGCGCCTGACCAGAGAACCGTTTGAAATCAAAGGCGGCAGGGTGCAGGTGCCGGCGACGCCGGGTCTGGGGGTGGAGCTGGATATGGAGCAGGTAATGAAGGCGCACGAGCTGTACCAGAAACACGGTCTGGGCGCGCGCGACGATGCAGCGGGGATGCAGTACCTTATCCCCGGCTGGACGTTCGACAACAAACGTCCCTGCATGGTGCGTTAATGGAATTGCCGGCCCATGCCCGGGCTGGCATTTTCCAGAAGCTTCCGGGTATATGCTTGCGGCAGTGAATATGCGTAAGGATGGCTTATGAAAATAGTTATCGCACCTGACTCTTATAAAGAAAGTTTGAGTGCTCTGGATGTGGCGACCGCGATTGAAAGCGGGTTTCGCGAAATTTTCCCGACGGCTGACTATGTAAAGTTGCCGGTTGCGGATGGCGGAGAAGGGACGGTTGAAGCCATGGTTGCCGCGACCAGCGGGCGTATCGTTTCGGTTACAGTCAAAGGCCCGCTAGGCGAGCAAGTCGACGGGTTTTATGGTCTGTCAGGCGACGAAAAATGTGCGTTTATCGAGATGGCGGCGGCCAGCGGTCTTGAACTGGTGCCTCCCGCTCAACGCGATCCGCTTGTCACCACCTCATGGGGTACAGGCGAGTTGATTCGCCATGCCCTGGATGCAGGCGTAAAGCATATCATCATTGGCATTGGCGGTAGCGCCACTAACGACGGTGGGGCGGGGATGGTGCAGGCGCTGGGTGCGAAATTGCTGGATAACGAAGATCAGCAGATTGGACCGGGCGGTGCGGCACTGGAAATGCTCGCCAGGATCGATATTCGTGAACTGGACAAACGACTTGCTCAGTGCCGTATTGAGGTGGCCTGCGATGTAACGAACCCTCTAACGGGTCGGGAAGGTGCTTCGGCGATCTTTGGTCCGCAAAAAGGGGCGACACCGAAAATGATCGCCCGGCTGGATCAGGCGCTGGGACACTATGCGAAGATTATTGCCCGCGATCTGGGACAGGATGTGCTGAATCTTGCAGGCGGTGGCGCAGCCGGGGGAATGGGGGCAGCGCTGTATGCATTCTGTGGCGCGGAACTGCGTCAGGGCATTGAAATCGTCACCGATGCGTTAGCACTGGATCAACATGTTGCTCATGCCGACCTGGTGATTACCGGCGAAGGTCGGATCGACAGCCAGACAGTGCATGGCAAAGTGCCGGTCGGTGTTGCGAAAGTAGCGAAACGCTATAACGTGCCGGTCATTGGTATTGCGGGCAGTTTGACGGCGGATGTGGGCGTCGTCCACGATCACGGTATCGATGCGGTTTTCAGCGTGATTTATAAAATTTGTACCCTGGAAGATGCGCTGGCCAGCGCAGGAGAAAATGTGCGTATGACCGCACGCAACGTGGCAGCAGTTTTGAAAATTGGGCAGGGCAAATAAGATTATTACCCTCTCTTGCGGGAGAGGGTATCTGCATTATCCCATCATCTTACGGGCATCGCGGGTGACGTTGTCCATCTCATCAAGCAGTTCCAGAAACTCCGGTTCCAGCTCCTCAGCGGGAACACCGCTGCGTAACTGATGCTCAATAAGATGGCAGAGTTTTTTCAGTCGCGGTACGCCGCTGTAACCACAGCTTCCGTGCAACTTGTGAATCAGATCCAGCAGTCCTTCTGGCGCCTCCCCAACCAGTTGTTCTTCCACTTTGTTGCGAATTTCCGGCAGGAATGCCACCAGCATTTGCAGCATTTCACGCGCCAGGTCCGGTTTTCCTGCCGCCTGACGCAGCGCCAGTTGCCAGTCGAGAGTAACATCCGCTGGCTCTTCGGGTTCGGCAGGCTCCGGTGCGGAGACAACATTACCTGCCAGGGTGCCGGGCTTATAGCGCAGCAGCAGATTGTAAAGCTTGTCTTCCTCAATCGGCTTTGCCAGATAGTCGTTCATGCCCGCGCTGAGCAGCTTCTCTTTTTGCCCCGCCATCGCATGGGCAGTCACCGCAATCACCGGCGTTTGTTGTTGATGCGGGAGCTGGTGAATTAACTCACAGGCGCGGATGCCATCCATGCCCGGCATCTGAATATCCATCAGAATGAGATCGAACTGCATCTGTCTGGCCCTTTCCACCGCCTGAGACCCGCTATCGCATAACTCGACCCGTTGCACCTGGTCTTCCAGTAGCGCGCCGATCAGTTTCAGGTTGGCAGGGTTGTCATCCACCGCCATTACCGTCATGGGTAACTTGCTCATATCTACCGAATCCATTTGACGGCTTGAGCAGCAATATTCTGTCAGTGCGGGCAGCAGGCGCGTTGAGGTTAATGGTTTGAGCAGACAAGCGGCTGCGCCATCCTGCTTAAGCGCTTCGGCATTAATCTGGGCGTGGCAGGGCAGCGCCAGCAGCAGATGATCGGCCATTGCCGCTGCGGCCGCGAGTTTCTCATGCTGCATGGTCAGCGGCTCATGGAACGTGACCGGAACAGACAACAGCAGGATGTCATAGTGATCCGGCGGCAGACCGGATAATGACGAACTGTAAACCACCTCGAGCGGTGTGGTGCTCAGCACATCCAGCGTACTTTGCGCCGCGGCGGCATTCGGTTCGATATAAGCAAGGCGTTTGCCGGCCAGACAGCCGGTGGCAGGGCCTTCGGAAATCGCGTTAGGGTTCAGGTCCAGGTTGATATGGAACCAGAAGGTGGAACCGCGATTAGGCTGGCTGTGGAAGGAGATATCTCCCCCCATTTCGTTGACCAGCCGCTGGGTGATAACCAGCCCAAGGCCAGTACCGCCATGGCGACGTGAAATACTGGCATCGGCCTGACGGAATGCCTGGAACAGACGCGACTGATCCCGTTCCGGAATACCAATTCCGGTATCACGGATTTGCACCTCAATTTGCACTTTATTGTTACTTATCGAGCGCCGTTCAACGTGGATATCAATATTGCCGTTTTCGGTGAATTTGATGGCATTGCCCACCAGGTTGGTGATGACCTGCTGCAGGCGAAGTGGGTCACCAATAACGTTATCCGGCACATCATTTTTGATATTAAGCGTCAGCTCCAGCCCCTTATCGTGGGCCGAGTGCGCCAGCAATGTCACTACATCATCCAGCGTACTACGTAACAAGAACGGGATACTCTCAAGGATCAGTTTCCCGGCTTCAAGTTTCGAAAAATCGAGCACATCGTTGATGATAGCCAGCAGGTTGTTGGCTGAACGTTCGATGGTCAGCATATGGTCGCGCTGGGTGGGATTCAGCTCTGATTTGAGCGTCAGGCGGGTGAAACCGATAACCCCGTTGAGCGGCGTGCGCAGCTCGTGTGACATATTGGCCAGAAACTCAGATTTAATACGTGCCGCTTCCTGGGCTCGCTTTTTCGCCAGATCCAGCTCAACGTTCTGGATCTCCATTTGTTCCAGGGTTTCGCGCAGATCCGAGGTGGACTGGTCGATATTGTGCTGCATCTCTTCGTGGTAGGCCGCCAGCGACATGGCCATCGAGTTAATGCCATTCTTAAGCATGTCGAGTTCGCCAAGCATAAACCCCTCAACCCGGCTGTCCAGTTGGCCGCGGCGGATACGGTCAACTGTGTTAACCATATTGCGAATAGGTCCGGTAACATCGCGCATTAGCCGCCAGCCGAAAATGAGTGCGATCCCAATACAGAACAGAATCATCAGGCTCGAGATGAAAATTTCTTTGTACTGCTGGAGACGAACAGATTTGAGATCCAGCTCCAGCGCCACATATCCCAGCATATTACCGGCAGGTTTCGCATTGGACAGGGCGGACTCATCCGGTGAGTAGCCCTCCGAGATGATCGGCGTGCGCAGTATCATCAGGTCTCCCTTGCGCGTTACGCTCAAACGTCTTGGAAATGCCGAACCGTCTGCGAGGCGTAACTCACCCGGATCGAGCTGGAAATTTGAGGTGACGAACAGATGATTCTGCTCATCATAAATCGAAATACCACGCACGATTTCGGAATGGCGACGGTGCAATACGCTAATAAGTTGGCCAATGGCCTCGCGATCCTGCAACGTCATGCTGTATTCGCTGGAGACTGCAAGGGGTTCAATGATACTGGCACCTGCGTCTTCCAGTTGACGCTGTAAGTCGTTATAGCGGTGAACGACGAAGAAGATGCTCAACAGCACTCCGATCAATACGGTCGGGGCGAGGATCAGGATCATCATGCGCGCACGCAGGCTGTAGTTGGTCATGGGGTTCCGTTATGGGAGAATGTGGCCATTATCTGTAATTGAGAAAATTCTCGGCAATGGCGCAATTCTACTCTGCAAAACGACGCGTGACGACGCGTCAGATCATAACTGTCACAGTAAACGACCTCGATCCCTTTGGGCAGGGGGTTGCGCGACATAATGGTAAGGCGTTGTTTATACCCGGTTTATTGCCAAAAGAAACGGCAGAAATTACCCTGACTGAAGACAAGCGACAGTTTGCGCGCGGTGAAGTAAAACGCCGTCTGAACGACAGTCCTGACCGCGTTACGCCGGCATGTCCCCATTTCGGCGTCTGCGGTGGCTGTCAACAGCAGCACGCGAGCATGACCCTGCAACAGCGCAGCAAAAGCGCCGCCCTTGCCCGTTTAATGAAGCATGATGTCGAAGAGGTTATCTGCGCGTCGCCCTGGGCTTATCGGCGCCGTGCGCGTCTGAGTCTGAACTGGCAGCCCAAAACCCAGCGTCTGGATATGGGGTTTCGTAAGGCGAATACCAGCGACATCATTAACGTCTCACGCTGCCCGGTCCTGGTGCCCCGTCTTGAGGCATTACTTGCGCCGTTGCACGCCTGTCTGGCGAGCTTAAAAGCGGTTCGTCATTTGGGCCATGTTGAACTGGTACTGGCGGATAATGGTCCGCTGATGATTTTACGCCATACCGCACCGCTGAGCGCTGCTGACCGGGAAAAACTGGAACGCTTTTCGCATTCCGAGGGACTGGCGCTTTTTCTGGCACCCGAAAGCGAGATACTTGAACATGTTACGGGAGAATCTCCCTGGTATAACTCTGACGGGCTACGCTTAACGTTCAGTCCACGGGATTTTATTCAGGTTAATGATGGCGTAAACCAGCAAATGGTTGCCCGTGCGCTGGAATGGCTGGATGTGCAGCCGGACGATCGCGTACTGGATCTTTTCTGTGGGATGGGCAATTTTACCTTGCCGCTGGCAAAAAGGGCGGCAAGTGTGGTGGGCGTTGAAGGTGTTGCCGAACTGGTAGCGAAAGGGCGTGAAAATGCCCGACAAAATGGTTTGCAGAACGTGACCTTCTTTCATGAAAATCTGGAGGAAGATGTCACAAAGCAGCCGTGGGCGCGTCAGGGTTTTGATAAAATACTTCTTGATCCCGCGCGCGCGGGTGCCGCTGGTGTTATGCAACACATTGTAAAATTAGCGCCCGGCAAAGTAGTCTATGTTTCCTGTAATCCGGCGACGCTCGCGCGTGACAGCGAAGCGTTAGTCAATGCGGGTTACCAGATTAAGCGGCTGGCGATGCTGGATATGTTCCCGCACACTGGGCATCTGGAATCCATGGTGTTATTCGAGCACAAGTGATTAATTTCGGCTTGTCGAGTTCGACAGGCTCGGTCCCTTAAAGGAGAGGACAATGGTTGCGGTAAGAAGTGCGCATTTAAACAAAGCGGGTGAATTCGATCCTAAGAAGTGGATCGCCAGTCTGGGTATCTCCAGCCAGCCGTCGTGTGAACGCTTAGCCGAAACCTGGGAATATTGTCTGCGACAAACACAGGGACATCCTCACGCCGATCTGCTGTTATGGCGCGGTGTTGAGATGGTGGAAATCCTCTCCATGCTGAGTATGGATCTCGATACGCTGCGGGCGGCGCTGCTGTTCCCGCTGGCAGATGCCGATGTCGTCAGTGAAGATACCCTGCGCGAAAGCGTCGGTAAATCGATTGTCGAGCTTATCCACGGCGTGCGGGATATGGCGGCTATTCGGCAATTAAAAGCCACGCATACCGATTCCGTCTCCTCTGAGCAGGTCGATAACGTGCGGCGTATGCTGCTGGCGATGGTGGACGATTTCCGCTGTGTCGTCATCAAAATTGCCGAGCGAATTGCCCATCTGCGAGAAGTGAAAGAGGCGCCAGAAGACGAACGCGTTCTGGCGGCGAAAGAGTGTACGAACATCTACGCCCCGCTGGCGAACCGTTTAGGGATAGGCCAGCTCAAATGGGAGCTGGAAGATTACTGCTTCCGCTATCTGCATCCGGCGGAATACAAACGCATCGCCAAATTGCTGCATGAGCGCCGTATTGACCGCGAACACTACATTGAAGAGTTTGTTGGTCACCTGCGTTCAGAGATGAAAGAAGAGGGCGTAAAAGCCGAGGTTTATGGCCGTCCTAAGCATATCTACAGCATCTGGCGCAAGATGCAGAAGAAGCATCTCGCTTTCGATGAGCTGTTTGATGTTCGGGCGGTGCGCATCGTTGCCGAACGTTTGCAAGATTGCTATGCCGCGCTCGGTATCGTCCATACCCATTATCGCCACCTGCCGGATGAGTTCGATGACTATGTCGCGAACCCGAAACCGAACGGCTACCAGTCTATCCACACGGTAGTGCTGGGGCCGGGAGGTAAAACCGTAGAAATCCAGATTCGTACCCGGCAGATGCACGAAGACGCCGAGCTGGGCGTGGCTGCGCACTGGAAGTACAAAGAGGGCGCAACGGCTGGAACCAACAGCGGTGGGCGTGGTTATGAAGACCGTATTGCGTGGCTGCGTAAACTGATTGCCTGGCAGGAAGAGATGGCCGATTCGGGCGAAATGCTCGATGAGGTACGCAGCCAGGTGTTCGACGACCGGGTCTATGTATTTACACCGAAAGGCGATGTGGTGGATTTACCTGCGGGTTCTACGCCGCTTGATTTCGCTTACCATATTCACAGCGATGTGGGGCACCGTTGCATCGGGGCGAAAATCAGCGGACGTATCGTGCCGTTCACCTACCAGTTGCAGATGGGTGACCAGATTGAAATCATCACCCAGAAGCAGCCGAACCCAAGCCGTGACTGGCTCAATCCGAACCTGGGGTACGTCACTACCAGCCGTGGCCGTTCGAAAATCCACGCCTGGTTCCGTAAGCAGGATCGGGATAAAAACATCCTGGCTGGGCGTCAGATCCTTGACGACGAGCTGGCGCATCTCGGCATCAGCCTGAAAGAGGCGGAAAAACAGCTGCTGCCGCGTTACAACTTTAATGACCTGGAAGAGCTGCTGGCGGCGATTGGCGGCGGTGATATACGCCTCAACCAGATGGTCAACTTCCTGCAGTCGCAGTTCAACAAGCCGAGTGCGGAAGAGCAGGATGCCGCGGCACTGAAACAGTTGCAGCAGAAGACCTACGCGCCGCAAAATCGCAGCAAAGATAATGGCCGTGTGGTGGTGGAAGGGGTCGGTAACCTGATGCATCACATTGCGCGCTGCTGCCAGCCCATCCCCGGCGATGACATTGTTGGTTTTATCACCCAGGGCCGTGGGATTTCTATTCACCGGGCAGACTGCGACCAACTGGAAGAGCTGCGCACCCACGCGCCTGAGCGTATCGTTGATGCGGTGTGGGGGGAAAGCTACTCGGCCGGTTACTCGCTGGTGGTGCGCGTGACCGCCAACGACCGCAGCGGATTGTTGCGCGATATCACGACCATTCTTGCCAACGAAAAAGTTAACGTTCTGGGGGTGGCCAGCCGCAGCGATACCAAAGAGCAACTGGCCACTATCGATATGAATATCGAAATCTATAACCTGCAGGTGCTGGGCCGTGTGCTTGGCAAACTGAACCAGGTGCCGGATGTGATCGACGCGCGTCGATTGCACGGCGGCTAAATACACCCTTCTTCTGGCCGGGCAAGGCGAAGCCATAGCCCGGCATTTTTTTCATCAGGACAGAACTATGACTCAAATCACCCGCCTGCTGGGCATCATGCAACGTCTGCGCGACCCGGAAAAGGGCTGTCCGTGGGATAAAGAACAGACCTTCGCCACTATCGCACCCTATACCCTGGAAGAGACTTACGAAGTGCTGGATGCTATTTCCCGCGAAGATTTTGATGATTTACGCGGCGAATTAGGCGATTTACTGTTTCAGGTGGTCTTTTACGCACAGATGGCCCAGGAACAAAATCTGTTCAATTTCGATGATATCTGCGCTGCTATCAGCGACAAGCTGGAGCGCCGCCATCCGCATATTTTTGGTGATGCGCATGCTGAAAACAGCAGTGAAGTGCTGGCCCGCTGGGAGCAGATTAAAAGCGCTGAACGTGCTGAAAAATCGCAACATTCCGCGTTGGATGACATTCCTCATAGCCTCCCGGCTTTAATGCGCGCCCATAAAATCCAGAAACGATGCTCAACCGTAGGCTTTGACTGGACCTCTCTGGGGCCGGTGCTGGACAAAGTTTATGAAGAAATTGACGAAGTGATGGATGAAGCGAAACAGGCTGTCGTGGATGAGGCGAAACTGGAAGAAGAGATGGGCGATTTGCTGTTCGCAACGGTCAACCTTTCGCGTCATTTGGGCGTAAAAGCAGAAGTTGCGTTGCAAAAAGCGAATCTTAAATTCGAGCGTCGTTTTCGCGAAGTTGAGCGTATCGTTGCCGCCCGGGGGCTGGAAATGAGCGGAATCGACCTGGAGGCGATGGAAGAGGTCTGGCAGCAGGTAAAACGCCAGGAAACTGATATCTAAAGATATTGTGCATTCAAGCGCGATTTGTATGATTTTTTAAATAACAAGCGCTTGATTTACGTCAAAATCATTTTGCTAAAAGTGGCTATTTTCTCACTCCTTATTACAGGTGAGGTTAGGGATAAGGGGTGAGAATGAAAGTTTGTGAGGCACGCCCTGTTCAGGTATACTACTTTCCCGTCCTGGTTATTCCATCGTTTCACCCTAACTTCTCAGGTTCAGCATGACAACGAACTATATTTTTGTGACCGGCGGGGTCGTATCCTCTCTGGGTAAAGGCATTGCCGCAGCCTCCCTCGCAGCCATTCTTGAAGCCCGTGGCCTCAATGTGACCATGATGAAACTGGATCCGTATATCAACGTCGATCCGGGTACCATGAGCCCAATCCAACACGGGGAAGTGTTCGTTACTGAAGACGGCGCTGAAACCGATCTGGACCTGGGCCACTATGAGCGTTTCATCCGCACCAAGATGACTCGCCGTAACAACTTCACGACTGGCCGTATCTATTCCGAAGTGCTGCGCAAAGAGCGCCGTGGTGACTACCTGGGCGCAACCGTACAGGTTATTCCGCACATCACCAATGCTATCAAAGAGCGCATCATTGAAGGCGGCGAAGGCCATGATGTCGTGCTGGTCGAAATCGGCGGTACCGTAGGCGATATCGAATCGCTGCCGTTCCTCGAAGCGATTCGCCAAATGGCCGTTGAAGTGGGCCGCGAACGCACCCTGTATATGCACCTGACGCTGGTGCCGTATATGGCCGCTTCAGGTGAGGTGAAAACCAAGCCGACGCAGCACTCCGTAAAAGAGCTGCTTTCTATCGGTATCCAGCCTGACATCCTGATCTGTCGTTCCGATCGTGCCGTGCCGGCAAACGAGCGTGCAAAGATTGCTTTGTTCTGTAATGTTCCGGAAAAGGCTGTTATCTCCCTTAAAGATGTCGATTCCATTTATAAAATTCCGGGCCTGTTGAAATCGCAGGGGCTGGACGATTATATTTGTAAACGATTCAGCTTGAACTGCCCGGAAGCAAATCTGGCCGAATGGGAACAGGTCATTTATCAGCAGGCGAACCCGGTAGATGAAGTGACCATCGGTATGGTCGGCAAGTATATTGAACTGCCGGATGCCTATAAGTCAGTTATCGAAGCGCTGAAACACGGTGGCCTTAAAAATCGTGTCACCGTCAACATCAAATTGATCGATTCGCAAGATGTTGAAACACGTGGTGTCGAAATTCTGAAAGGTCTGGACGCTATCCTGATCCCTGGTGGTTTCGGTTATCGCGGTGTGGAAGGTAAGATCGCCACTGCACGCTACGCGCGTGAAAACAATATTCCTTATCTGGGCATTTGCCTGGGGATGCAGGTTGCGCTGATCGAGTATGCTCGCAACGTCGCTGGAATGGAGAACGCCAACTCGACGGAATTTGTGCCAGACTGTAAGTACCCGGTTGTGGCGCTCATTACCGAATGGCGTGATGAAGAAGGCAAGATTGAAGTACGTTCGGAAAAGAGCGATCTCGGTGGCACCATGCGCCTCGGCGCACAGCAGTGCCAGCTTGGCGACGACAGCCTGGTCCGTCAACTGTATGGCGAGCCGACCATTGTCGAACGCCATCGCCATCGCTATGAAGTTAACAATCTGCTGTTGAAACAAATTGAAGCTGCGGGTCTGCGTGTTGCAGGCCGTTCCGGCGATGATCAGTTGGTCGAGATCATCGAGGTGCCAAATCATCCGTGGTTTGTCGCTTGTCAGTTCCACCCGGAATTTACTTCTACGCCGCGTGATGGACACCCACTGTTTGCTGGCTTTGTGAAAGCCGCCAGTGAGTATCAGAAGCGCCAGGCGAAGTAAGAGTTAGAACGGCAGTGCACCCAAATGGGTGCATTGTTTGTCTGGAGTTTTAGTTTAACTTGTACTGAGGAAATCCTAATGTCCAAAATCGTTAAAGTCATCGGTCGTGAAATCATCGACTCCCGTGGTAACCCGACTGTTGAAGCCGAAGTACACCTGGAAGGTGGTTTCGTTGGCCTGGCAGCTGCTCCGTCAGGTGCTTCTACGGGTTCCCGCGAAGCGCTGGAACTGCGTGATGGCGACAAATCTCGTTTCATGGGTAAAGGCGTACTGAAAGCGGTTGGCGCGGTTAACGGCCCGATTGCTCAGGCAATCCTGGGCAAAGATGCCAAAGATCAGGCTGGCATTGACAAGATCATGATCGACCTGGACGGTACTGAAAACAAATCTAACTTCGGTGCTAACGCAATCCTGGCTGTTTCTCTGGCGACTGCTAAAGCTGCTGCGGCTTCTAAAGGTCTGCCGCTGTACGCACACATCGCTGAACTGAACGGCACCCCGGGCAAATACTCTATGCCGGTTCCGATGATGAACATCATCAACGGTGGCGAGCACGCTGACAACAACGTAGACATTCAGGAATTCATGATTCAGCCAGTTGGCGCAAAATCCCTGAAAGAAGCGGTACGTATGGGTTCAGAAGTGTTCCACAACCTGGCTAAAGTTCTGAAATCCAAAGGTATGAACACTGCTGTTGGTGACGAAGGCGGCTATGCGCCGAACCTGGGTTCCAATGCTGAAGCACTGGCTGTTATCGCAGAAGCTGTTAAAGCTGCGGGCTACGAGCTGGGCAAAGACATCACTCTGGCGATGGACTGTGCAGCGTCTGAATTCTACAAAGACGGTAAATACGTTCTGGCTGGCGAAGGTAACAAAGCATTCACCTCCGAAGAGTTCACTCACTTCCTGGAAGATCTGACCAAACAGTACCCGATCGTGTCCATCGAAGATGGTCTGGACGAGTCTGACTGGACTGGCTTCGCTTACCAGACCAAAGTTCTGGGCGACAAAATCCAGCTGGTTGGTGATGACCTGTTCGTAACTAACACCAAAATCCTGAAAGAAGGCATCGAAAAAGGCATCGTTAACTCCATCCTGATCAAATTCAACCAGATCGGCTCTCTGACCGAAACTCTGGCTGCGATCAAAATGGCGAAAGACGCTGGCTACACCGCTGTCATCTCTCACCGTTCTGGCGAAACTGAAGACGCTACCATCGCTGATCTGGCTGTTGGTACCGCTGCTGGCCAGATCAAAACGGGTTCTATGAGCCGTTCTGACCGCGTTGCTAAATACAACCAGCTGATTCGTATCGAAGAAGCTCTGGGCGAACAAGCTCCGTACAACGGTCGTAAAGAGATCAAAGGTCAGGCATAAGCCTCTCTTTCTCTGAAATGAAAATGCCAGCCCTCGGGCTGGCATTTTTTTATCTGCGATAACCGTTATTTAAAATCGACGGCCATTTGCTGCGGAATGGAAAGCCCGCGGGTGGTCTGTACGCACTGGGCAATATAATCAGTAAAGCGCGGTGGCTTCGGCATACCCAACTCTATGAGCTTGTCGTTGCTAAAGCGAACGTTCAGCATGGCGAACGCACCGTACAAACGCATCGCTTTGAGCATCAGGCGCTCGTTGCAAGGCCCAAAGATGTTTTTCAACTCGCGACGCATCTTCACCAGCGTCTCGTAGCTGACCTGCGTATAGACATCTTTAACCGGTACGGTTTCCAGCGCAGAAGCCATCGCGGCATCTATATCGGAAAATTTCACGCTGTTCTCTTCGCCTGCGGAAATATGAATAACCTCACCCGCCGGGATGTCGCTTTTCAGCATCATAATCAGTGCGTCGGCACAATAGTCCACCGGCACCACGTCAATTCGGTCTTCCAGTGAGCACATGAATTTTTGCAGCATTAGCGCCATGCTGAACACCCAGAAGATACTGCTGGAGGGCTGACAACCGTAATGCGTATGACCCACTACGATAGACGGACGTGCAATAACCAGCGGCAGGTTCGGATAGGTTTTGCGCATCAGGTGTTCGATGGTGGATTTGGAGTGGGTATACTCCACCAGATGTTCGGCATTTTCTTTAAATTCCTGGCTTTCATAGACCAGCGAATCGGCTTCTGGCGCACACGACATAGCCGTACCGACATGCAGGAAACGCTGCAACCCCTGTACTTTTGCCATACGTCCGGCAAAGGCCAGCGTACCTTCCACGTTAACTTTCCAGATAAGCGGGTTGTTGCCAAAAGAGGCGACGGCTGCGCAGTTCAGCACATGGGTGACGCTGTCCAGACGAGGGTCGTCCAGAAACTGCTCCGGCGTGCCCAGATCACCGATGATGATATGCGCGCAGGTCAGGCGGGAGAGAATGGATTCGCTGATGTTGAATTTACGCATATTCTCTTTTACGCGCTCAACGCCAGCCTGGCTATCCGCTGCCCTGACTAAAAGTAAGTAGTTGATTTGACTATCATCATTAAGTATTTTCTCAAACACTGCACCACCGAGGAATCCGGTGACGCCGGTGATCAGTAGAGTTTTCATGATCGCATGCTCATTGTTGTTAATTCGCGGATTGTATTCAGCGAAAATTAAACAATGCTTAAATAAGAGACGCGGGAATAAATCGATTTCTTAAGGTAATTTTAAGCTTTAAATGCGGAATAAGTTTAATTGGACAGGTAAACATAAAAATAAATTCATTAAAAAAATAAATATTTATAACACACTGAAAAAACTATATTTTTAATCTTTGTTTTAGGGTTTTGATTTATTGCTTTTCTTATATTGATGAGTATTTATGAAATAATTAATTACAAATAAGATAATGCTAAGTCTGCTATGGATTAGCCATTTTTCGCTTTATTTCGATGACAACCACGCAACATTTGCCTCTACTGCAACTCGCCCTTAAGAGCGAAATCTGCAATAATTAATGTTTATTCCCTGGTAGAGTTGATTATGCAGTACCCGATTAATGAGATGTTCCAGACCTTGCAAGGCGAGGGTTATTTTACCGGCGTTCCCGCTATTTTTATTCGTTTACAGGGATGCCCGGTTGGTTGTGCCTGGTGCGACACCAAACATACATGGGATAAGCTTGAAGATCGGGAAGTCTCCCTCTACAGCATTCTGGCCAAGACTAAAGAGAGCGATAAATGGGGCGCGGCGAGCAGTGAAGATCTGCTGGCTATTATTGAGCGTCAGGGCTGGACTGCACGCCATGTAGTGATAACCGGCGGTGAGCCCTGTATTCATGATTTAATTCCGTTGACTCATCTTCTGGAAAAACAGGGGTTCAGTTGCCAGATTGAGACCAGCGGCACCCATGAAGTGCGCACGTCTCACGCGACATGGGTGACTGTGTCACCAAAGGTGAATATGCGCGGGGGCTATGACATCCTTCAGCAGGCGCTGGAACGAGCGGATGAGATCAAACACCCGGTTGGGCGTACCCGAGACATTGAGGCGCTTGATGAACTGCTGACGCAGCTGACTGATGACAAACACCGGGTCATTGCGCTCCAGCCTATCAGCCAAAAAGACGATGCCACGCGGTTGTGTATCGAAACCTGTATCGCCCGCAACTGGCGGTTGTCGATGCAGACGCACAAATATCTGAACATTGCCTGATTCGTCTACTGCAGTGCTATCGCGCCAGCAATATGTGCATTGCCTGAACGCCCGGTCTTATCGCCGGGCGTTTTTTTGCCCGTTTAGCGACAAGGGGACAAAGCTGCAGGGGGGGACTTACGCAGCGCCACAAAATTGGCACATCCAGGCACGCTGATGGCACTACAGCGGAAAACTACTCACCGCGGTAGATACACCCTGCGGTGCAGGTCTCTTTAATCATCACGGCGCTCAGCAGCGGAACGACGGGCTTCAACTGCTCCCAAATCCACTTTGCCAGTACTTCGCTGGTCGGGTTTTCAAGGCCCGGGATATCGTTAAGATAGTAGTGATCCAGACGATCATAGGTCGGTTTGAACGCTGCCTTAAGTTCAGCAAAATCCATGATCCAGCCCGTATGCGGATCCACCTCGCCGGTGATCTCCAGACGCACCATAAATGAGTGGCCATGAAGGCGACCGCATTTATGCCCGGCTGGAACATGTGGCAAACGGTGAGCGGCTTCAAACATGAAATCTTTAAATAACGTGGTGGACATACTGAACTCTCTGACTGGCTGAAAAAACCGCGGCATGGTAGCTGATATGACCTTTTTTATCATTAACTAAAATCGGCAAAAGCGATTAACCGCTGCGCCCTGGCCGATGCTTCTTTTTTTTACTATATAAATCAATTGGTTAATTAACCTGTTTTACTGTTATAAACTATGAATAAAACAGGTTAGTTCTTTTGGTTATTTATTATTTCCAACCTTTCTTTAATTGTTATTATCCCCGCCGTTAACCTTACTTTCTTTTCTGCTTTTATGGCGCTGACAGGGCGTATAAGCAGCTTTTGCTTACTGGAACATAACGACGCATGACGACTCAGGTCCCACCTTCCGCTTTGCTTCCGCTGAACCCGGAGCAACTGGCACGCCTTCAGGCGGTCACAACCGATTTAACACCCACCCAGCTTGCCTGGGTTTCCGGCTATTTTTGGGGCGTGCTGAATCAGCAACCCGGTGCGGCAGTTGCAACCGCAGCGCCTGCGGTGGCCGAAGCCCCGACCATTACGCTGCTCTCCGCTTCGCAAACCGGTAATGCCCGCCGCGTTGCGGAAGCACTGCGTGACGATCTGCTGGCGGCGAAACTCAACGTCAAACTGGTGAGCGCGGGCGACTATAAATTCAAACAAATCGCCAACGAAAAGCTGCTGATAGTTGTTGCCTCTACGCAAGGGGAAGGTGAACCACCGGAAGAGGCCGTTGCGTTACATAAATTCCTGTTCTCGAAAAAAGCGCCGAAGCTTGATGGTACCGCCTTCGCCGTGCTGGGGCTTGGCGACACCTCTTATGAGTTTTTCTGCCAGGCAGGCAAAGATTTTGATAGCAAACTGGCTGAACTGGGCGCTGAGCGTCTGCTTGATCGCGTCGATGCAGACGTTGAGTTCCAGGCCGCCGCCGCTGAGTGGCGTGCGCGCGTGGTTGAGGTGCTGAAAGCGCGGGTACCGAAAGAGACCCCAGCCCAGGCCGCTGTGACGGCAACCGGTGCGGTGAATGAAGTTTTCTCCAGCCCTTATACTAAAGAAGAACCGTTGACCGCGACCCTCTCAGTGAATCAAAAAATCACTGGCCGCGATTCAGAAAAAGATGTGCGTCATATCGAAATCGATCTGGGTGATTCCGGCCTGCGCTATCAGCCGGGCGATGCGCTGGGGGTGTGGTATCAGAACGATCCTGCGCTGGTGAAAGAACTGGTAGAACTGCTGTGGCTTAAAGGCGATGAACCTGTCAGCGTAGAGGGCAAAACCCTGCCGCTGTCCGAAGCGCTGCAGTGGCATTTCGAACTGACGGTCAATACCAGCAATATCGTGGAAAACTACGCCACCCTGACCCGCAGTGAATCACTGCTGCCGCTGGTGGGCGATAAAGCCAAATTACAGCACTACGCGGCGACCACGCCGATCGTGGATATGGTGCGTTTTTCTCCGGCACAGCTGGATGCCACTGCGCTGATTGGCCTGCTGCGTCCGCTGACGCCGCGCCTCTACTCTATTGCCTCTTCACAGGCAGAAGTAGAAACCGAAGTGCATGTCACCGTTGGTGTGGTGCGTTATGACATCGAAGGCCGCGCGCGCGCGGGTGGGGCGTCGAGCTTCCTCGCCGATCGCGTGGAAGAAGAGGGTGAAGTGCGTGTGTTCATCGAACATAACGACAACTTCCGTCTGCCAGCCAACCCGGAAACGCCGGTCATCATGATTGGGCCGGGTACCGGTATTGCACCGTTCCGCGCCTTTATGCAACAGCGTGCGGCAGAAGGGGCGGAAGGTAAGAACTGGCTGTTCTTTGGCAATCCGCACTTTACGGAAGATTTCCTCTACCAGGTTGAGTGGCAGCGTTACGTCAAAGAGGGCGTACTGAACCGTATTGACCTGGCCTGGTCTCGTGATCAGAAAGAAAAAGTATACGTACAAGACAAACTGCGTCAGCAAGGCGCGGAACTGTGGCGCTGGATTAATGACGGTGCGCACATTTATGTCTGTGGCGACGCGAATCGCATGGCGAAGGACGTTGAGCAGGCTTTACTGGACGTGATTGCCGAATTTGGCGCGATGGACGCCGAAGCGGCGGACGAATATTTAAGTGAGCTGCGCGTAGAGCGCCGTTATCAGCGAGATGTCTACTAATGAGTGAAAAACATCCAGGCCCACTGGTGGTCGAGGGAAAACTGACAGACGCCGAGCGCATGAAGCTGGAAAGCAACTACCTGCGCGGGACCATTGCGGAAGATTTGAACGACGGTCTGACCGGCGGCTTTAAAGGCGACAATTTCCTGCTGATCCGCTTCCACGGCATGTACCAGCAGGATGATCGCGATATTCGCGCTGAGCGTGCGGCCCAGAAACTGGAGCCGCGCCATGCAATGCTGCTGCGTTGCCGCCTGCCGGGCGGGGTGATCACGACGAAACAGTGGCAGGCGATTGATAAATTTGCCGGTGAAAACACGATTTACGGCAGCATCCGCCTGACCAACCGTCAGACCTTCCAGTTCCACGGTATTCTGAAAAAGAACGTCAAGCCAGTTCACCAGATGCTGCACTCCGTTGGCCTGGACGCACTGGCGACTGCTAACGACATGAACCGTAACGTGTTGTGTACCTCCAACCCGTACGAGTCAGAACTGCACGCTGAGGCCTACGAGTGGGCGAAAAAGATTTCTGAACATCTGCTGCCGCGCACCCGCGCTTACGCAGAGATCTGGCTCGATCAGGAAAAAGTGGCGACCACTGACGAAGAGCCGATCCTCGGTCAGACTTATCTGCCGCGTAAATTCAAAACCACGGTCGTTATCCCGCCGCAGAACGACATTGATCTGCACGCCAACGACATGAACTTTGTCGCGGTCGCGGAAAACGGCAAGCTGGTGGGCTTTAACCTGCTGGTGGGCGGCGGTCTGTCCATTGAACACGGTAATAAGAAAACCTATGCCCGCACGGCGAGCGAGTTTGGCTATCTGCCGGTTGAACATACGCTGGCCGTTGCTGAAGCGGTGGTCACAACCCAGCGCGACTGGGGTAACCGTACAGACCGTAAAAACGCGAAGACCAAATATACGCTGGAACGTGTTGGCGTTGAGACCTTCAAAGCGGAAGTTGAGCGTCGCGCAGGTATTAAGTTCGAACCGATCCGTCCGTATGAATTCACCGGGCGCGGCGATCGCATTGGCTGGGTGAAAGGGATCGACAATAAATGGCATCTGACGCTGTTTATTGAAAATGGTCGTATCCTCGATTACCCGGGACGTCCGTTGAAAACTGGCCTGCTGGAGATCGCGAAGATCCATAAAGGCGAGTTCCGTATTACGGCAAACCAGAATCTGATCATTGCCGGCGTGCCGGATAGCCAGAAAGCGAAAATCGAAAAAATCGCGCGCCAGAGCGGCCTGATGGATGCCGTGACGCCGCAGCGTGAAAACTCGATGGCCTGCGTGTCGTTCCCGACCTGTCCGCTGGCGATGGCCGAAGCAGAGCGTTTCATGCCGTCGTTTATCGATAAAGTGGAAGAGGTGATGGCGAAGCATGGCATGAGCGATGAGCATATCGTGACGCGCGTGACGGGTTGCCCGAACGGCTGTGGCCGCGCGATGCTGGCGGAAGTGGGCCTGGTGGGTAAAGCGCCTGGCCGCTACAACCTGCATCTGGGCGGTAACCGCATCGGTACACGTATCCCGAGGATGTACAAAGAGAACATTACCGAGCCAGAAATCATTGCTTCGCTGGATGAGCTGGTAGGACGCTGGGCGAAAGAGCGCGAAGCGGGTGAAGGTTTCGGTGATTTCACCATCCGTGCGGGTATTATCCGTCCGGTGCTCGATCCGGCGCGCGATCTCTGGGATTAAGTTAATTTGACCTCAGGCCGTTCCCGCGCTCCCCTGGAGCGAGGGGCAGGGTGAGGGGAAATTCATAAGTGAGGAACCTATGTCCGTACTCGATCTATCTGCTCTGAATGCTTTGTCGAAAGACGACCGCACGCAGGCACTGGCGGAGACTAACGCCCAACTGGAAGCGCAAACCGCAGAAGAACGCGTGGCCTGGGCGCTGGAGAACCTGCCAGGTGAGTATGTGTTGTCGTCCAGTTTTGGTATCCAGGCAGCGGTGAGTCTGCATCTGGTGAATCAGGTGCGCCCGAACATACCGGTTATCCTGACGGACACGGGTTACCTGTTCCCGGAAACCTATCAGTTCATTGATGAGCTGACCGAGAAGCTCGGCCTGAATCTGCAGATTTACCGTGCGCTGCAAAGCCCGGCCTGGCAGGAGGCGCGCTACGGCAAGCTGTGGGAACAGGGCGTTGAGGGTATTGAAAAGTACAACGACATTAACAAAGTTGAGCCGATGAACCGGGCGCTGAAAGAACTGAACGCTCAGACGTGGTTCGCCGGCCTGCGTCGTGAGCAGTCCAGTAGCCGAGCCAATCTGCCTGTGCTGGATATCCAGCGCGGAGTATTCAAAGTGCTGCCGATCATCGACTGGGATAATCGCACGGTGTATCAGTATCTGCAAAAACACGGTCTGAAATATCATCCGCTGTGGGATGAGGGGTATCTGTCCGTGGGCGATACGCACACCACCCGTAAATGGGAACCCGGTATGGCAGAAGAGGACACCCGCTTCTTCGGTCTGAAACGCGAGTGCGGCCTGCACGAAGGCTGACTGTGAGTTGTTCGTTATTACATCGAAAGCGCCCGGCTAACCACCGGGCGTTTTTAATTGTAGCGAGTATGAGATTGTGCTGGTGAAATGAGATTTTGCACACAGCGTTATATTTTTTTACCATTAAAATCAAACTATTACGCTTCTTAAACAATACGGAAAAACGGGTGGAATTTTAGGTGTGGAAATTTATATTTAAATTCAATCAGTTGCATTTAGAGTATTCCCCGCGCCAGCGGGGCTTCCCTCCCCACAGCATCCTGTCCGGTTCCAGCACCATGCTGTTACCGTATTGGCGCCATTTGGGATGGCGTTAATTCAATAATTCACTGATATTACGATAAAAAAGATGGCGCTGGCGGCACTGTCAATGGGTATCTGTTCCGCGTCTTATGCGGAAACCGAAATCTGCAAACAATACTTCACTGAAATGGACAGCTTCATTAAGGAAGCGTCTAAACATGAAGAGACAAAAGCCCAGGTGGAGATGCTGAAAACCCAGTTAACGGAAGGCAGAAAGCAGCTTGAGAGCTACCCGAAGGAGCAACAGGATGCAGGCTGTAAGCAATAAAGCAACTGAACGCAGCGATGGGTATCAAAAAATAACAAAAAGGGAGCCGATGCTCCCTTTTTCTGTTTTTACAAACGGCAGATTTACTTTTTCCCCGCCTTTGCCAGCTCTTTTACTAACGGCAGCATAATACGCACCACGTCGCGGCTACGGCGGTCAATACGCCCCGGCAGAGCCTGATCGATATGCTGGACGTTATCAAGCTTAATATCATGCCAGCTTACGCCGTCCGGGAAGGATTTCGATTTTGCACGTTGCTGATAACCATTCTTTTTCCCCAAACTCCAGTTGGTGGCCTCAACGGATAACACCGGAATACCGGCGTTATCGAAGACTTCTGCATCATTGCAACAGCCCGTTCCCTGAGGATAGGCAGGGTCGAGGCCTGGATTGGTGGTCGCGCTGATACCCAGAGTGCGTGCGATAGCCAGTGCCCTGTCACGGGTGAGCTTGCGCACCGAAGAGGGCGTTTTTTTGCCGCTATTGAAATAGAGATTATCGCCGACGATAAGGTTATCGAGATTAATCACCAGTAATGTGTGTTTCTTCTCGCGATCGTTCATGCGTTTAAGGAAGTTCCCGGCGCCAATGCTGCCTTGCTCTTCACCGCTGGTTGCCACAAAGCGAATACCGTATTCCGTCGGCACCGATTTCAGTTGATCCGCGAGCTCCAGCATCACCCCCAGCCCTGAGGCGTTATCGTCGATGCCCTGCAGTGTCAGACCGCCCAGATTATTATTGGTATCCGCATCGCTACGCGGCGCGTAGGTATCCAGATGCGCCATAATAATGATCTGCTGTGGGCGCTTGCCCTCATGGGCGGCAATAACGGTACTGCCGGTGACGTTCTGCCAGTTTTGCTGATTATCGCGGGTAGTCCAGCTGTAGCGGCTGTTGAATTTGCGGATGTCACTCTGATAACCCATCTGCGAAAACTGCTGGCGAAGGTAATCCGCTGCGAGCATTTCGGCAGGTGTGCCGGTCATTCGGCCGGGAAAATAGGTGGCGATATGGCGCGCCTGATTGCTTGCAAATTCACCGGGATGAGGTGCTCGTGCCTGAGCAGAAAAAATAAAGCATACGCCGAGCGCCAGGGCAGCGGTACGGTGGCGCAATGCGGAAAGCATAGAGAGTCCTTTTACGACAAAAATTTTAACGCGCTTAGTATGAAACTGTGACCCGCTTTGCACAATTTCATTTGTTCTTAACTCTGCAAAAATAGGGCAGTTAAGCACTTTTTGGCATTTGTTTTTTTATCGCGTTATTCCTTTGCGGAACTACTCATTCCAATTCGTAATTTCATTCGCTCTAAGCTCCCCCCTATAGTCCCACTATTACTGGTTGCTAATGAGTTGTTGCCCTGTGGATTACCTGCCTTTATTTGCTGACGTCAAAGACCGTCCCGTGCTGGTTGTCGGTGGTGGCGACGTTGCTGCCCGTAAGATTGCCTTTTTACGGCGCGCAGGGGCACGCGTACTGGTGGTAACAAAACATCTTGAACCATCACTACAAGAGCTGGTGGATGAGCAAAAGATTCATCTGCTGGCTGATGCGTTTGATGAAGCGCAGCTCGACAGTGTCTTTCTGGTAATTGCGGCAACGGATGACGCGGAAGTCAACCGTCGTGTTTTTGACGCCGCAAATGCCCGCCATCGTCTCGTGAACGTGGTCGATGACCAGCCGCTGTGCTCATTTATCTTCCCGTCGATTGTCGACCGCTCGCCGCTGCTGGTGGCTATCTCTTCCGGCGGTAACGCACCGGTACTTGCGCGATTGCTGCGCGAAAAAATCGAGGCGCTGTTGCCCGCGAACTTAGGCCGCATGGCCGAGGTGGCCGGACGCTGGCGCACGCGCATTAAAGCCTTTCGAAAAACCACCGATGAACGTCGTCGTTTCTGGGAGAGCGCCTTTCGTGGCCGTTTTGCCAGTCTGATGGCCGCGGGCAAAGAGCAGGCCGCGGAACAGGTGCTGGCAGATGAACTCGCTAAACCGGGAAGCAGTACCGGCGAAATTATCCTGGTTGGCGCCGGGCCTGGCGATGCCGGGTTGTTAACGCTGCGTGGTTTGCAGGTTATCCAGCAGGCTGATGTGGTGTTTTACGATCATCTGGTGACTGACAGTGTGCTGGAACTTGTTCGCCGTGATGCACAATTGATCAGCGTCGGTAAACGCGCAGGTTCGCACCTTGTGGCCCAGCATGACACCAATCGCTTGCTGGTTGAGGCGGCACAGGCGGGCAAAACCGTAGTGCGTTTAAAAGGCGGCGACCCGTTTATTTTTGGTCGCGGTGGTGAAGAATTGCAGGCGGCTGCGGCGGCAGGTATTCCCTTCCAGGTGGTGCCGGGCGTGACGGCAGCATCCGGCGCGACGGCTTACGCAGGTATTCCGCTGACGCACCGTGATTACGCGCAAAGTGCCACCTTTGTTACCGGACATTACAAAGCCGACAGCGCACCGTTTGACTGGTCGCAACTGGCGCAAAGCCGCCAGACGCTGGCTATCTATATGGGCACGATGAAAGCGGCAGAAATCGGCGAGCAACTCATTGCTCACGGGCGAGAGGCAAACACACCTGTCGCGGTGATTTCTCGCGGCACGCGGGCTGACCAGCAGGTCAGAACCGGCACATTACAACAACTTGAGGAACTGGCGAAAGATGCGCCAATGCCCGCTCTGCTGGTGGTGGGCGAGGTGGTACAACTGCATCATGAACTCGCCTGGTTTCAACACACGACAGGCCCGGAAGCGTTTGACGCTTCTGTGGTGAATCTGGCTTAGTCCTGACACAACAGGCTATTTTATTTGCCATTTTGGCCTCTGGCTGTGCTCGCAATCCTCACGTACTTTTGTACGCTCCGGTTGCAGTGCGCAGGCCGGGACCAAACTGGCTGCAACAATAACGCCTGTTGCACCAGGCCTTAAAAGGAACGGTTATGGATCAAAAACGACTCACTCACCTGCGACAACTGGAAGCCGAAAGCATCCATATCATTCGCGAGGTAGCCGCCGAATTCTCCAATCCGGTGATGATGTATTCCATCGGCAAAGACTCCAGCGTGATGCTGCATCTGGCGCGTAAAGCCTTCTACCCGGGCACGCTGCCGTTCCCGCTGTTGCATGTGGACACTGGCTGGAAATTCCGTGAGATGTATGAGTTCCGTGACCGCACTGCGAAAGCGTATGGCTGTGAATTGCTGGTGCACAAGAACCCGGAAGGGGTAGCGATGGGCATTAACCCATTCGTCCACGGCAGCGCTAAGCATACCGATATCATGAAAACCGAGGGGCTTAAGCAGGCTCTGAATAAATATGGCTTTGATGCGGCCTTCGGCGGCGCTCGCCGTGATGAAGAGAAGTCCCGCGCCAAAGAGCGAATCTACTCTTTTCGCGATCGCTTCCACCGCTGGGACCCGAAGAATCAGCGTCCTGAGCTGTGGCACAACTACAACGGTCAGATTAACAAAGGCGAGAGCATTCGCGTGTTCCCGCTCTCGAACTGGACCGAGCTGGATATCTGGCAGTATATCTACCTGGAAAATATCGAAATTGTTCCGTTGTACCTGGCCGCAGAGCGCCCGGTGCTGGAGCGCGATGGCATGCTGATGATGATCGACGATGATCGTATCGACCTGCAACCTGGCGAAGTGATCGAACAGCGGATGGTGCGCTTCCGTACCCTTGGCTGCTGGCCGCTGACCGGCGCTGTGGAGTCCGAAGCGCAGACGCTGCCGGAAATTATCGAAGAGATGCTGGTTTCCACCACCAGTGAACGTCAGGGCCGCGTGATTGACCGCGACCAGGCAGGCTCCATGGAGCTGAAAAAACGTCAGGGATACTTCTAAGGAGCCGCCATGAATACCACTATCGCCCAACAAATTGCCAACGAAGGCGGCGTCGAAGCGTATCTGCACGCACAGCAACACAAAAGTCTGCTGCGTTTTCTGACCTGCGGCAGCGTCGATGACGGTAAAAGCACCCTGATTGGCCGCCTGTTGCATGACACGCGCCAGATTTATGAAGATCAGCTCTCTACACTGCACAATGACAGCAAACGTCATGGCACGCAGGGTGAGAAACTCGACCTGGCGCTGTTGGTTGATGGCCTGCAGGCTGAGCGTGAGCAGGGCATCACCATTGATGTGGCCTACCGTTACTTCTCAACAGAGAAGCGCAAATTTATCATTGCCGATACCCCCGGCCATGAACAGTACACGCGTAATATGGCCACCGGTGCGTCAACCTGTGACCTCGCTATCCTGCTGATTGATGCCCGTAAGGGCGTGCTGGATCAGACGCGTCGTCACAGCTTTATTTCCACCCTGCTGGGTATTAAACATCTGGTGGTGGCGGTCAATAAAATGGATCTGGTCGGCTTTAGCGAAGAGACCTTTGAGAACATCCGTCAGGAGTACCTGACTTTCGCAGAACAGCTGCCGGGCAATCTGGACATTCGCTTTGTGCCGCTCTCCGCGCTGGAAGGGGATAACGTCGCCAGTCAGAGCGCCAACATTCCGTGGTACAGCGGCCCGACGCTACTGGAAGTCCTGGAGACCGTGGAAATTCAGCGCGTTGTGGATACCCAGCCGATGCGTTTCCCGGTGCAGTACGTTAATCGCCCGAATCTCGATTTCCGCGGTTTTTCCGGTACGCTGGCCTCAGGCAGCGTGAAAGTAGGCCAGCGCATCAAAGCACTGCCATCTGGCGTGGAATCCACTGTTGCGCGCATTGTGACTTTTGATGGCGACCTCCAGGAAGCCCACGCGGGTGAAGCGATTACCCTGGTGCTTAAAGATGAGATCGACATCAGCCGTGGCGATCTGATTCTGGATGCGCAGGAGAGTGTGCCTGCGGTGCAGAGCGCCTCCCTCGACGTGGTGTGGATGGCTGAACAGCCGCTGACGGCAGGCCAGAGCTACGACATCAAAGTGGCTGGTAAAAAGACCCGTGCCCGCATTGATGCCATTCAGTACCAGGTAGATATTAACAATCTCACCCAGCGTCAGGTGGATACGCTGCCATTAAACGGTATTGGTCTGGTCGATTTGACCTTTGATGAGCCGCTGACCCTCGATGCGTATCAGCAAAACCCGGTGACTGGCGGTGTTATCTTTATCGATCGCCTGAGTAATGTGACCGTGGGCGCTGGCATGGTGCGTGAAGTGCATCAACAGGAGACGTCTGTACCGTCACAGTTCAGCGCCTTTGAGCTGGAGCTGAATCAGCTTATCCGTAAGCATTTCCCTCACTGGGGCGCGCGTGATTTGCTGGGAGGTAAATAATGGCCGCACATGATGAGAACGTCGTCTGGCATCCTCATCCGGTGACCGTAGCGCAGCGTGAACAACTCCACGGTCACCGTGGGGTTGTGCTGTGGTTTACCGGGTTGTCTGGTTCCGGTAAATCAACGGTAGCGGGGGCGCTGGAAGAGGCATTACATCAGCAGGGGGTCAGTACTTACCTGCTCGATGGTGACAATGTGCGTCACGGTCTGTGTAGTGATTTGGGGTTTAGCGATGAAGACCGCAAAGAGAACATTCGTCGGGTTGGGGAAGTTGCCAGCCTGATGGCGGATGCCGGTCTTGTGGTGCTGACGGCGTTTATCTCCCCGCACCGTGCTGAGCGCCAGATGGTGCGTGAACGCGTGGGGGAGGGGCGCTTTATTGAGGTTTTCGTGGATACGCCGCTGGCGATTTGCGAAGCACGCGATCCTAAGGGGCTCTATAAAAAAGCCCGCGCGGGAGAGTTACGCAACTTCACTGGCATTGACGCCGTTTACGAAGCGCCCGAATCACCCGAAGTTCACCTTGAAGGTGAACAATTGGTAACAAATTTGGTGAGCCAATTATTAGACCTCATGAGACGGGACGATATGATCAGATCCTGAGACAGTGCCGTGGATACGCAGAATGTGGGGCGTATCCTGTTCCGTCGGCCGTCAGTTAATGGGATCAGATATGCGTAATAGTCAGAACATCACCATCTCAAGGTCGGATAACATAACGACCAGCGACGAAACCACCTGGTCCCTGCCTGGGGCCGCAGTGGGCTTTGTCGCATGGCTGTTGGCGCTGGCTACCCCTTTTCTGATTTACGGTCCTAACACGCTGTTCTTCTTCCTCTACACCTGGCCTTTCTTCCTTGCGCTGATGCCCGTCTCGGTTGTGGTGGGTATTGCCCTGCATTCTATCGTCAATGGCAAATTGCTCTATAGCATCATCCTCACTGCGCTCACGGTTGTGGCCATGTTTGGAGCGTTGTTTATGTGGTTGATGGGCTAAAGCCGTCCATACTTCAAACCGTAACTCACATTAAGACAATGTGTCCGGGCACAACCCTACGGAAAGGTACGCAAATATGTTACATTCTGTCGCGGTGACTCGTTATCACCCGGCCCCGGTGTGGAGTCTGAGAAAAAGTTATGGGATGATGATGCCGTTTTTCAGGGGGCAGGATGGGTAAACTAACGCTGCTATTGCTGGCTTTGCTGGTCTGGCTACAGTATTCGCTGTGGTTTGGCAAAAATGGTCTTCACGACTATAGCCGTGTCAGTGAAGATGTGAGCGCACAGCAGGCGACCAACGCAAAATTAAAAGCGCGCAACGATCAACTCTTTGCTGAAATTGACGATCTCAATGGCGGCCAGGAAGCGATTGAGGAACGCGCTCGTAACGAATTAACGATGACCAAACCAGGCGAAACCTTTTATCGTCTGGTGCCGGACGCGTCCAAACGCAACCAGGGGTCAGTACAGAACACACAAAATAATCGATAAACAATCCCGGGTTTACGACATGTCTGTAATTATTCCGGACGTTTGTGCGGTGGTGCCAGCCGCCGGGTTTGGCCGCCGCATGCAAACGGAATGTCCCAAGCAGTATCTTTCCATTGGCGATAAAACGATCCTCGAACACGCGGTGGCGGCCTTACTGGCCAATCCGAACGTAGGGCGCGTTATTATTGCCGTCAGCCCTGGTGACGAGCGCTTTGCTCGCTTGCCGCTGTCGCAGCATCCTGCCATTACCGTTGTGGCAGGTGGCGCAGAACGCGCGGACTCCGTACTGGCGGGGCTGAAAGCCGCGCAAGGGGCGCAATGGGTGCTGGTGCACGACGCTGCACGTCCTTGCCTGCATCAGGATGATTTAAATCGCCTGTTGCAACTGCGTGAAACCAGCCGGGTTGGCGGTATCCTTGCCGCGCCGGTTCGCGACACCATGAAGCGTGCGGAGCCAGGCAAAACGGCTATTGCCCATACCGTTGAGCGTAACGATTTATGGCATGCGCTCACGCCGCAATTTTTCCCTCTGGAACTCCTGCACGACTGCCTGACGCGTGCGCTCAATGAAGGTGCGACGATCACCGATGAGGCCTCGGCACTCGAATATTGCGGATTCCACCCGGAACTGGTCCCCGGACGCGCGGATAATATCAAGGTGACGCGTCCCGAAGATCTGAAACTTGCAGAATTTTATCTCACCCATTCTGAACACCAGGAGAAGGCATAATGCGCATTGGACACGGTTTTGACGTACACGCATTTGGCGGCGATGGCCCCATTATTATCGGTGGCGTCCGCATTCCCTGGGAGAAAGGCCTGCTGGCGCACTCCGATGGCGATGTCGCGTTACATGCGCTGACCGATGCCCTGTTAGGCGCTGCGGCGTTAGGCGATATTGGCAAGCTGTTCCCGGATACCGACCCGTCGTTCAAAGGGGCTGACAGCCGTGCACTGCTGCGCGAGGCATGGCGTCGCATCCAGGCCAAAGGCTATGTGATTGGCAATGTGGACGTCACCATTATCGCGCAGGCACCAAAAATGCTGCCGCATATCCCGCAGATGCGCGTGTTTATCGCCGAGGATTTGGGATGCCATATGGATGATGTGAATGTGAAAGCGACCACCACCGAGAAGCTCGGTTTTACCGGACGTGGCGAAGGTATTGCCTGTGAAGCGGTGGCGCTCCTGCTTAAGGCGGCGAAATGACAGAGTTCGACCAGTTGACATATTTGCACGGTAAACCAGCGGCCAGCGGTTTACTGAAAGCCAATCCGGAAGATTTCGTGGTTATTGAGGATTTAGGCTTCGAACCCGACGGGGAAGGCGAACACATTCTGGTGCGAATTCTGAAAACTGGCTGTAATACCCGCTTCGTTGCCGATGCGCTGGCCAAATTCCTTAAAATACATGCCCGCGAAGTCAGCTTTGCCGGACAGAAAGACAAACACGCTGTCACAGAACAATGGTTTTGCGCACGTGTCCCGGGCAAAGAGATGCCGGACCTGAGCGCGTTTCAGCCAGAAGGCTGTAAAGTGCTGGAATATGCCCGTCATAAGCGCAAACTGCGTCTCGGAGCCCTTAAAGGTAATAGCTTTACCCTTGTGCTGCGCGAAATCAGCAACCGTGAGGATGTTGAATCGCGTCTGTTGGCCATCAACGAGGGCGGTGTACCGAACTATTTCGGCGCGCAGCGTTTCGGTCTCGGCGGCAGCAACTTGCAGGGTGCGCTACGCTGGGCGCAAAGCGATGCCCCGGTGCGCGATCGTAATAAGCGCAGTTTTTGGTTGTCGGCAGCGCGCAGTGCATTGTTTAATCAAATTGTTAGCGAGCGACTGAAAAAAACAGACTTTAATCAAGTTGTTGACGGCGATGCGCTACAATTATCGGGGCGCGGAAGTTGGTTTGTGGCGACCAAAGAAGAGCGTGCTGAGTTGCAGACGCGCGTTGACGGTAAAGCGCTGATGATTACCGCCTCAATGCCGGGAAGCGGCGAGTGGGGAACGCAGGGCGAAGCGTTGTCATTTGAGCAGACGGCTGTTGCCGATGCGCCGGAGCTGCAGGCGCTGCTGGTGCGCGAAAAAGTTGAAGCGTCGCGCCGGGCCATGCTGCTCTTTCCGCAACAATTAAGCTGGAACTGGTGGGATGACGTGACCGTTGAGTTACGCTTCTGGCTACCGGCAGGTAGCTTCGCCACCAGTGTGGTAAGGGAAATTATCAATATATCGGGTGATTATGCGAATATTGCTGAGTAACGATGACGGGATTCATGCGCCAGGTATTCAGACGCTGGCAAAGGCCCTGCGGGAGTTTGCCGACGTACAGGTCGTGGCTCCCGATCGTAACCGTAGTGGCGCATCCAACTCATTAACGCTGGAGTCCTCCCTCAGAACCTTCACTTTCGAAAACGGCGATATCGCGGTGCAAATGGGCACCCCGACCGATTGCGTCTATTTAGGCGTCAATGCGCTGATGCGCCCACGCCCCGACGTTGTGGTCTCCGGCATTAATGCCGGGCCGAATCTCGGGGATGACGTTATCTATTCTGGTACTGTCGCAGCAGCAATGGAAGGACGCCATTTGGGCTTTCCTGCCCTGGCGGTGTCGTTAAACGGACAGACCCATTACGAAACAGCCGCAGCTGTCACCTGCTCTATTCTGCGCGCTCTGTCGCGCGAGCCGTTACGTACCGGACGTATTCTGAATATTAACGTCCCGGACTTGCCGCTTGGTGAGATCAACGGTATTCGTGTTACCCGCTGTGGCAGTCGTCATCCCGCGGATCAGGTTATTCCGCAGCAGGATCCCCGGGGCAACACGCTTTACTGGATTGGCCCTCCGGGCGAGAAATGCGATGCCGGGCCGGATACCGATTTTGCTGCCATTGATGAGGGTTTTGTTTCTGTCACCCCGCTGCACGTGGATTTAACCGCGCATAGCGCGCATGATGTAGTTTCGGGCTGGCTGGATCGCGCCGGAGTGAGTAAACGATGGTGAACAGACGCGTACAAACACTGCTTGATCAATTACGCGCGCAGGGCATTACCGATGAGCATGTGCTGGAAGCCATCTCTCTGGTGCCGCGCGAGAAATTTATCGATGAGGCGTTTGAACACAAGGCCTGGGATAATGTGGCGTTGCCTATCGGTCAGGGCCAGACAATCTCTCAGCCTTATATGGTGGCGCGGATGACGGCTTTACTTGAGCTGACGCCGCAATCCCGGGTGCTGGAAATAGGCACGGGGTCTGGCTATCAAACTGCGATACTGGCGCATCTGGTGCATCACGTCTGTACGGTTGAACGCATTAAAAGCCTGCAATGGCACGCGCGACGCCGCCTTAAACAACTTGATTTACATAATGTTTCAACTCGACATGGCGATGGCTGGCAGGGTTGGCAAGCGCGCGGTCCATTTGATGCCATTATTGTCACAGCTGCACCGCCAGAAATTCCGGCGGCGTTGATGTCACAACTGGATGAAGGCGGGGTTCTCGTTTTACCTGTGGGCGACGAGCAGCAATTTCTGAAACGTGTTCGTCGGCGGGGGAGCGAATTTATTATCGATACCGTGGAAGCCGTGCGCTTTGTGCCGTTGGTTAAAGGCGAACTGGCCTGATAAACAGATTTTTCCTGATGTTTTCACAACGCATCGGCGTATGGTAGGCAGATTTGCCGAAACCGTTCACGGTTAACTTTAAGTCATTGGTAGCTAACACATTCCTGGGGGATAAATGAGCACGGGAAGCCCTAAATTCACCGTAAGCCGTGTTGCGGCACTATCACTGGTTTCTATCTGGCTGGCAGGCTGTACAAGCTCCAGCAACGCACCCGCTCCGGTCAGTTCGGTGGGTGGCAACACCAGCTCCAGCAGCAATTCCGGAATGTTAATCACTCCGCCGCCAAAAATCGGCACCGCTTCACAACCGCAAATTCAACCCGTTCAGCGCCCGGTAATGCAGCCTACGCCTGTTCAGTCAGTTCCGGAACAGCCTGTGCAGACGGTTAATGGCAAGATCGTCTACAACCGTAAGTATGGGAACATTCCGAAAGGGAGCTATACCGGCGGCAGTACCTATACCGTTAAACGTGGTGATACCTTATTTTATATTGCGTGGATAACCGGGAACGATTTCCGTGATCTGGCCCAGCGCAACCATGTCGCTGCACCCTACGGTCTGACAGTGGGTCAAACTTTGCAGGTGGGTAATGCATCAGGTGCGCCAATAACGGGCGGAAACGCGATAACTCAGGCAGATGCGAGTGCACAAGGAATAGTCTCAAAACCTGCACAAAATTCCACCGTAGCTGTTGCTTCAAAACCAACAATTACGTATTCTGAGGATTCAGGTGAACAAAGTGCTAACAAAATGTTGCCGAACAACAAGCCTGTGGCTCCTGTCACAGCGCCCGTTACGGCTCCAACAGTCAGCACTACCGAACCGACCATCAGCAGCACGTCAACCAGTACGCCAATCGCTTCATGGCGCTGGCCGACAGATGGCAAAGTTATCGACAACTTCTCTGCGACTGAAGGTGGCAACAAAGGTGTCGATATCGCAGGTAGCAAAGGACAGGCAATCGTCGCGACCGCAGATGGGCGCGTCGTCTATGCCGGTAACGCGCTCCGCGGTTACGGTAATCTTATTATCATCAAACATAACGATGATTACCTGAGTGCCTACGCCCATAACGATACGATGCTGGTCCGGGAACAACAAGAAGTTAAGGCGGGGCAAAAAATCGCTACCATGGGTAGCTCCGGAACCAGTTCTACACGCTTGCATTTTGAAATTCGTTACAAGGGGAAATCCGTAAACCCGCTGCGTTATTTGCCGCAGCGATAAATCGGCAAAGTGGTTGAACCGTTCCTCATTGTTGTCGTTGCAGCGCGCGCAGATGCCGCTGCAATCGTCAGTAATGAAGTGCTATTCAGGTGCTTTGTCCAGGGATCACGGGTAGGAGCCACCTTATGAGTCAGAATACGCTGAAAGTTCATGAATTAAATGAAGATGCGGAATTTGATGAGAACGGAGTAGAGGCTTTTGATGAGAAAGCCTTAGTTGAAGAGGAACCCAGTGATAACGACCTGGCCGAAGAGGAATTGTTATCGCAGGGCGCTACCCAGCGTGTGCTGGATGCGACTCAGCTTTATCTTGGGGAAATTGGTTATTCCCCGCTGCTAACGGCCGAAGAAGAAGTTTATTTTGCACGTCGCGCATTACGTGGTGACGTTGCCTCGCGCCGTCGCATGATCGAAAGTAACCTGCGTCTGGTAGTGAAAATTGCCCGTCGCTATAGCAATCGTGGGCTGGCATTGCTGGACCTGATTGAAGAGGGGAACCTGGGCCTGATCCGTGCGGTTGAGAAATTCGACCCTGAACGTGGTTTCCGTTTCTCCACTTATGCGACCTGGTGGATTCGTCAGACTATTGAACGGGCGATTATGAATCAAACTCGTACCATTCGTCTGCCAATCCATATTGTAAAAGAGCTGAACGTCTATCTGCGTACTGCGCGTGAGTTGTCCCATAAATTGGACCACGAACCGAGTGCGGAAGAGATTGCCGAACAACTCGATAAACCGGTCGATGATGTGAGTCGCATGTTGCGCCTCAACGAGCGTATCACCTCGGTGGATACACCGCTGGGCGGTGATTCCGAGAAAGCGCTGCTGGATATTCTGGCCGATGAAAAAGAAAACGGTCCGGAAGACACCACGCAAGATGACGATATGAAACAGAGCATCGTCAAATGGCTGTTCGAACTGAACGCCAAACAGCGTGAAGTGCTGGCACGTCGTTTCGGTCTGCTGGGATATGAAGCAGCAACACTGGAAGACGTGGGTCGTGAAATCGGTCTGACGCGTGAGCGCGTCCGCCAGATTCAGGTTGAAGGTCTGCGTCGTCTGCGTGAAATTCTGCAGGCGCAAGGGCTGAATATCGAAGCGCTCTTCCGCGAATAAGTATGAACATCAAAAGGCCGGTCATTTGACCGGCCTTTTTCTTGCGCGCTTTCCGGCTTAACGCTTATCTGCCGACAGCAGCGGTGGGATTGTTGGTACCTGCGGTGCGTCATCAATATCTTTTTGCGTCATACGAAACGCCTCCGGGTAGTGTTCGCGGCTGGTGCGGCGTAGCGGTTCGGTATCGCGGCAGGTATACAGACAATGCTGGCACTGATAAACGGTCCAGATACCTTTTACCGGTGAAGTTGCCATCACTTCAATATGTTCATCGGCACAACGTGGACAGATCATTCTTTTCTCCTTATTTACGTGCGGCCAGCATAGCAGTCAGTTTTTCAACCCACTCTTTGGTTTCAGGTAAATCCTGTACCGGCTGGCTGTAATGACCACGCGTATCCGGTGCGACCGGCGTCGTCGCATCGATAATCAGTTTGTCGGTAATGCCTGCCGGGCTTGAGCCAGGGTCCAGCTCCAGCACCGACATATTCGGTAACTGCACAAGATCTCCTGCCGGGTTCACTTTTGATGACAGCGCCCACATCACCTGCGGCAGGTTGAACGGGTCAACGTCTTCATCGACCATAATCACCATTTTTACGTAACCCAGTCCGTGCGGCGTGGTCATAGCGCGCAGGCCCACCGCGCGGGCGAAACCGCCGTAGCGTTTTTTGGTTGAGATGATGGCCAGCAGACCGTGGGTGTACATGGCGTTCACTGCCTGCACTTCCGGGAACTCAGCTTTTAACTGTTGGTAGAGGGGGACGCAGGTCGCAGGGCCAATCAGATAGTCGATTTCGGTCCACGGCATGCCCAGGTACAGCGATTCAAAAATCGGTTTTGTGCGATAAGAAACCTTATCAATACGTACGACCGTCATATTGCGTCCGCCGGAATAGTGGCCGGTAAACTCGCCGAACGGCCCTTCGATTTCGCGTTTCCGCCCTTCGATAACCCCTTCGAGGATCACTTCCGAACCCCACGGCACATCAAACCCGGTGAGCGGTGCGGTAGCGATTGGGTACGGGCTTTCGCGCAGCGCCCCGGCCATTTCGTATTCTGACTGATCGTATTTCAGCGGCGTGGCGCCCATCAGGGTGATGATCGGATCGTTACCCAGCGTGATCGCAACCGGCAGGTCTTCGCCGCGTTCTTCCGCTTTATGCAGATGTAGCGCAATGTCGTGCATCGGTACCGGCTGCAAACCCAGCTTGCGTTTGCCTTTTACTTCCATGCGGTAGATGCCAACGTTTTGCTTACCAAAATGGTCAGGATCGACCGGATCGCGAGAGACAACGCAGGCTTTATCGAGATAAAAACCGCCATCGCCGTCGTTCAGACGGAACAGGGGAAGAATATCGAAAAGGTTGATCTCTTCACCGTCGACACTATTTTCCGCCCAGCGCGGATTCGCACGGCGTTCCGGTGCGACAGGAAAGGTATCCCAGCGGCGAATAAATTCTTCAATCTGTTTTTTTACCGGTGTATTTGACGGTAAACCCATAGAAATCGCATGATTTTGCCAGGAACCAATTGTATTCATTGCCACGCGCGCATCGGTGAAGCCACGAATATTGTCGAACCATAGCGCAGGCGCGCCTTCACCAATACGCCCGGTGGCATTAGCCGCTGCTGCAATATCCGGCTCGGCGTTAACCTCTTCACTGATTTTGAGCAGTTGCCCTTCGTCATCAAGGGCCTGCAGAAAGCTTCGTAAATCATCAAAAGCCATATTCTTTCTCCTGTGAAAAATGCTGTGCCGCCCGCAGGCCCTCCCAGCGGCGTGCTTGACGATGCTCCAGACCAAACTGGTCGAGCACACGGGTCACGATATGCTGGGTAATATCATCAACGGTCTGCGGATGGTTGTAATAAGCGGGCATTGGGGGGACCATCGCCACTCCCATGCGGGAAAGCGCTAACATATTTTCTAAATGAATGGTGCTAAGCGGCATTTCGCGCGGGACGAGTACCAGCTTGCGGCCCTCTTTGAGCACGACATCGGCGGCGCGTCCGACCAATCCTTCGGCGTAACCCGCACGGATACCTGCCAGCGTTTTCATGCTGCATGGAATAACTATCATGCCGTCGGTACGAAACGAGCCAGAGGAGATAGTGGCAGCCTGATCAGCCGGGTTATGAGTGACATCTGCCAGAGCAGCAACTTCGCGGGCAGTCCAGGGCGTTTCCAGTTCAATAGTGGTTTTCGCCCACTTCGACATCACCAGATGGGTTTCAACCTCTGGCATTTCATGAAGCGCCTGTAACAGCGCCACGCCCAATGGTGCGCCGGTTGCCCCCGTCATCCCGATTATAAGTTTCACTCGTCACCTCAATTATTGTTCGTATGCGAACGTTTTAAAATAACCTACTCCTGAGGATCGTCACAGACAAGATTGTTCGTATGCGTGCGCATTTTTTGTTAAAAAAAGCCGCGTTAAAATTCGGCAAGTTAATGGCTATCATAGGGAGAAGAAACCCATAACGGAGCATTCATGGAGTTAAGAAAAGAGGCTTTTCACCTGCTACGTCAGCTATTCCAGCAGCACACGGCGCGCTGGCAGCAGGTACTGCCGGAACTGACCAAACCACAATATGCGGTGATGCGTTCTATTGCCGAAAACCCCGGCATTGAGCAGGTGGCTTTGACGGAGGTAGCGGTCAGTACAAAAGCGACTCTCGCGGAAATGCTCAGCCGTCTGGAGGCGCGTGGTCTGGTCCGCCGGGAACAGGATCCGGAAGATAAACGACGTCGTTTCTTATTTTTGACCGGAGAAGGTGAAGCCGTGTTGCAAGCGAGCATCCCGGTGGGCAATGCTGTGGATGGCGAGTTTCTTGGTAAATTAAGCGAGGAAGAGCGCGAACAATTCACGCAGCTTATTCGTCGAATGATGCGCTAAGCCAGTGGCTAAGGGCAGGGAACAAGCCGGGTGGTTTGTTCCCTGCCTGATACGACGTATTAATTCAGTGTGTATTCCAGCGAGATTTCCGCATTCAGTACTTTGGATACCGGACAACCGGCTTTGGCTTTCTGAATGGCTTCATCAAATTTAGCAGGGTCTGCACCCGGTACCTTCACCGCACTTTTCAGGGCGATTTTAGTAATCGCGAATCCGCCGTCAACCTGGTCCAGCGTGACAGTTGCCGTTGTGTCGATGCTGTCAGCTGTGTAGCCTGCTTCACCCAGTATCATCGAGAGCGCCATTGAGAAACAGGCAGCATGCGCCGCACCGATCAGCTCTTCCGGGTTAGTCCCCTGAACGCCTTCGAAACGGGTGTTAAAGCCATAAGGAAGTTGCTTAAGCGCACCGCTCTCGGTTGAAACAGTCCCTTTCCCACGTTTCAGATCACCTTCCCAGTGAGCCTGCCCTTTCTTGTGAATTGCCATAGCATGGTTCCTTTTCATTATTGAGAGAAATAAGTCGAAGCAAATAAAAAGTATAGAAGCCGATATCGGGCTTGCCTGGCATTCGGGGAATTTATTCGATAAAGAATGGCCCGCAAGGTTATTGCGGGCCGGGGGAGTTAGACGAGGCTTTTCAGGCGGTAAATCCACTCGAGCGCCTGACGCGGCGTGAGGGAATCGGGGTCGAGATTTTCCAGCGCTTCCATTGCCGGGCTGGTTTCTTCGGAGACGGCTAACAGCGACATCTGCGTGCCGTCAATCTGTGTGGCGCCCGCACCTGGCGACAGGCTTTCCAGCTCGCGTAATTTTCCACGCGCGCGTTTGATGACCTCTTTTGGAACACCCGCCAGTGCCGCGACCGCCAGACCATAGCTTTTACTCGCCGCGCCATCCTGTACGCTGTGCATAAAGGCGATAGTGTCGCCATGTTCCAGCGCGTCAAGATGGACATTCGCCACACCTTCCATTTTTTCCGGCAGCTGCGTCAGCTCGAAATAGTGGGTAGCGAACAAGGTCAACGCTTTGATTTTATTCGCCAGATTTTCTGCACAGGCCCATGCCAGCGACAGACCGTCGTAGGTGGAGGTGCCGCGACCAATTTCATCCATCAGCACCAGGCTGTTTTCCGTGGCGTTATGCAGAATATTGGCCGTCTCGGTCATCTCCACCATAAAGGTAGAACGCCCGCTTGCCAGATCATCTGCCGCGCCCACACGAGTAAAAATGCGGTCAATAGGACCAATTTCCACTTTCTGAGCCGGAACATAGCTACCGATATACGCCAGCAGCGCGATCAGCGCCGTCTGGCGCATGTAAGTACTTTTACCGCCCATGTTCGGCCCGGTAATGATTAACATTCTGCGCTGGGGCGAAAGGCTCAAGGGATTTGCAATAAACGGTTCATTGAGCACGCGCTCCACGACCGGGTGACGGCCTTCAACGATACGGATACCCGGTTTATCGCTGAATGTCGGGCAACAGTAGTTTAGCGTGTCCGCACGTTCTGCCAGGTTAACCAACACGTCCAGTTCTGCCAGCGCCGTGGCGCTCTGTTGTAAATCGCCAAGGTGTGGCAGCAGCAGGTCGAACAACTCGTCGTAGAGCTGTTTTTCCAGCGCCAGCGCTTTGCCTTTTGAGGTCAGAACCTTGTCTTCATACTCTTTCAGTTCAGGAATAATATAACGCTCAGCATTTTTCAGCGTCTGACGGCGAACATAATGAATGGGCGCAAGATGGCTCTGTCCGCGGCTAATCTGAATGTAATAGCCGTGCACGGCGTTATAGCCAACTTTAAGGGTGTCGAGCCCCAGCTTTTCACGCTCGCGAATTTCCAGTCTATCGAGGTAGTCCGTCGCGCCGTCTGCCAGCGCTCGCCACTCATCCAGCTCTGCGTTGTACCCCGGGGCGATAACGCCACCATCGCGCACCAGTACCGGCGGTGCATCAATGATGGCGCGTTCCAGCAGTTCACGTAGCTCAGTGAACTCGCCCATTTTTTCCCGCAGGCTTTGCACCGGCTCGCTCTTCACCTGAGCCAGTTGGGCACGTAGTTCCGGCAGTTGCTGGAAAGCATGGCGCATCCTCGCCAGATCGCGTGGCCTGGCGGTGCGCAGCGCCAGACGGGCAAGAATACGCTCCAGATCGCCAACCTGACGCAGTACGGGCTGCAATTCAGCGGTGATTTCCTGCAATGCGCCAATGGTTTGCTGACGTTCCAGCAATGTTTTGGTGTCACGTACCGGCATATGTAGCCAGCGTTTGAGCATACGGCTACCCATCGGCGTGACCGTACAGTCGAGCACGGATGCCAGGGTGTTTTCGATACCGCCCGCCAGGTTCTGGGTAATTTCCAGATTACGGCGTGTTGCCGCATCCATAATGATGCTGTCCTGCTGACGCTCCATGGTGATGGAACGAATGTGGGGAAGGGCGGTGCGCTGGGTATCTTTGACATACTGTAGCAGGCAACCTGCGGCGCAAAGGCCGCGTGGAGCGTTTTCTACCCCAAAACCAACCAGATCGCGGGTACCAAATTGCAGATTAAGCTGCTGACGCGCGGTGTCGATTTCAAATTCCCAAAGAGGACGACGACGCAGGCCACGGCGGCCTTCAATCAGGGATGTTTCAGCGAAGTCTTCGGCATAGAGCAACTCAGCCGGGTTGGTGCGCTGTAGTTCTGCCGCCATGGTTTCACGGTCTGCGGGTTCACTGACGCGAAAACGCCCGGAGCTAATATCCAGCGTGGCGTAGCCAAACCCTTTGCTGTCCTGCCAGATGGCCGCCAGTAAATTGTCCTGACGCTCCTGTAATAACGCTTCGTCGCTGATGGTGCCGGGAGTGACGATGCGCACCACTTTACGCTCGACCGGTCCTTTGCTGGTGGCCGGATCGCCAATTTGCTCGCAAATGGCTACCGATTCCCCCAGGCTGACCAGTTTTGCCAGATAGTTTTCTACCGCATGATGCGGCACCCCGGCCATCGGGATGGGTTCACCTGCGGAGGCTCCGCGTTTCGTCAACGAGATGTCCATCAGCTGAGATGCGCGTTTTGCATCATCATAAAACAGCTCGTAAAAGTCGCCCATGCGATAGAAGAGCAGGATATCCGGATGCTGCGCTTTCAGTTTCAGATACTGCTGCATCATTGGCGTGTGGGCGTCGAAATTCTCTAGTGTACTCATCAGTTTGTGATGTCCATTTTCTTAAATTTTAATGAGTTAGTGATATTTGTTATTCTCATTGCATTTCACTTTGTCTCATTGGATCTCATGAAATCCTACATTTAAATGTAGGTTAAAGTGTAGCTTGCCAACCTATAGCCTGGTAAAATATGGCTACTTACAGCACAACCTACATTTTGTTTCATAAATGCGTAGGGAGCATGATAACGGAGTCTTTATGGCAGGAAAACAAGAGGCAAAGCCACTATCGTTTAAAGCGATAGAAATGATGAAGCCAGGTGACAAAGATAAAGCTGATATTGGCGAAAATCGTGGTTTACGTGTCTCCTGTGGAGCGACTGGTGTTAAGTCTTTTTTCTACCGATATACGAGCCCTCTGACTAGCAAGCTCGCTCAGGTGAAAATCGGCAACTTTCCCCAGACTTCACTCGCTGCTGCACGTCTCAAACTCAACGAATTGAAGCTTCTCCGTCAGGAGGGGCGGTGTCCTGCATCAGAGCTCAAGCAGGAAAAGCAGCTTCGTGCAATCGAGGCTGAACAGACCAAAGTAACTGAATTGACAGTGCAGGGATTAGTTGAACTATATCTTACCGAGCGAATTGAGGATCGTAAAACCAAGGATGGGAAGATCATTCCCGGTGCCAGAAAGCCGAAAGGGCAGGCCGAGGTCCGCCGTACTCTCTATGGCGATGCTGTTAAAAGCTTAGGAACACGAATTGCTGCTGAGATTACGCGCCAGGATGTCATCAATTTAATAAATGGTGTTGTAGCCCGAGGTGCGACCGTACAGGCTGGTAATGTTCTGAGGGAGCTTTCACTCGCTTATGAATTTGCTATTGGCCTTGGGCGCTTTGAAAGCAGCTTCGCAAATCCGGCATTGCTGGCGAAATCCAGTTTACGACAGACCAGAATTAAACTCACAAATGGTCGTGGGACTCGCGTATTGAGTGAGGACGAGCTTGCAAAATTCCTTAAATGGCTTCCGGGCTCGGCTTATACGCCAACGATCAAAAACGTGTTACGTCTGACTCTCTGGACAGGATGTCGGACGGGTGAAGTATGTAATATGGCTTGGGATGATGTGGATCTCGAAAAAGGTACGATACACCTGCGAGAAACCAAGACGGGCGTTGAGCGCTATGTTCAGCTATCCACGCAAGCTATCGATTTTCTGAAAGTATTGCGTCTTAACTCTGATAAATATTTGTTCCCTTCACAGGCAACGAAGAAGCCAATCCAACAGAAGTATCTCACCGAGAATTCATGGCGTTTACGTGAAAGCGGTCAAATGCTTGATATACCTCACTGGACGCCACATGACTTGCGCAGGACTGTACGCACAGGGCTTTCGCGTTTGCAGTGCCCCAATGAAGTGGCGGAAGCTGTGTTGGGCCATACCCGTGGCGGTGTTGAGGGTATTTATAACCTGTATACCTATGATGCGGAGTGCAAGACATGGCTGCAGGCATGGGCGGATTATTTGGATGAAACATCTAAATAATGATTTCTAAAAATTTGACAACCCGCTTGATAGTAGACATTTTCTGCCTTCACAACTAGGTTTGTTCGCAGGCTCCCAGTTGGTAGCGCTAAAATGAAAAAACTGTAGCGGCATTATATTAGGTAACTTATTTGGATCGATGGATTAAAAAATCAGAATAAGTTTCCTTGTATTATTTGTTCCTCTGGAATTAGGAGATGAGAAGGAATTCCGTCTGTGCCACCTATAAGAAAGGGACTTTTGCTATCATGTTTTTGTTTATTTTTATGAACAGTGTTTTGACTATATGTCGCATAGCAGTATGAACATCCGTGTAAACATGTATTGTATGAACCAATATCAATACTTTTAATACATCCACACTCTTCTCTTTGCCCTGAATCTTTTTTGGAATCAATGGAAATGCCAAATATATTTTTTATTAACCTATCATCAATGCATTTCCCATGTTGAATACCCGCTTCAGAAATATCAATCTTTTCTGCACAGCTCTCGATCTCCATTCCCACAGAGATAGCGACTTGATGCATATAATGAACAAGTTCCAACAAAGCATCAGGTTGCTGAACGATATCAGTGTAATTTAAGGATTCTATTTTATTTAGGTTTCTATACGTTTTGGCGTATAAATCAGCGAAACTGATGACTACTTTTTTTGTTTTTCCTGCAAGTAAATGTGCAATTTTATGGAAAAGACGTTTATGCTCTTTTATATCTACAATATTACATAATAAAATTGGATCATATCGCCAAATCACTCTCTCTTGGCCTATCAACTCACTGAGTTCGATAAATGTTCTAATTGCTTTGTTTGGGTTTGGAACATTTTTTTCTAATTTCTTTGGATAACCAGTGATCGTATATTGAAAATAGTACTTATAACCTCGATTATTGAGTTCTGACAGATGGTGCATTAGCATTTGAGGGTTTCTTGTCCAGAAAACAAAAAGGTCAACATTATCAATGCCTAAAGAGATTCTTTTTATCTGATTTGTGTCGAAAGGGTTTCTTGTGAGCAAGAAACCTTCCCTCACACGATTCATAAACCAAGGTGTATAAAAAGCTGGAATATCAGTTCTTCGACTAGCACTAATGATCACGTTTATTTCCTGTATTCGAATATTACTGTGTTATTTGTCTGTGGTATGCTTGACACAGAAAGATTTTGGGGGATTTGATATATGACATTAGTTGATTTAATCTCATTCCAACCATATTCTTTATACTTTGCATCACAAAAATAATATTTTTTTGTTGGCGTAATCGTCTTACTAAGACTACTATCAAAAATATCTCGTCCCATATCACAGTGATTGACATCAACAAATATTAGAAAGGAATCTTTAGGCATGCTTTGAGTTATAGCTGAATGCAAATTTTGTAAAAAAATATTATGTATATTATTCCTGAGCATCGTAGAGAAACTTTTACAGACGAACACAATATTAGCATTTTGCAAGCTGAAAGATTGAGTTAAATCTGCGTGTATGAAATTACCCCCTTCGTTGATTGAAGGACGGGCTGTATTCCATGCCTCACTAATATCCAACCCATGATAATTCAACTTTATTTTTAACTGTTTGTCGATACAATAGCTTTGAATTGCATAGAAATCTGGTGCAAAGCCACATCCAAGAGAGATGACATTTAACTGTGAGTTGTTAAAGTTATCTAGAATATTAGAGTTTGCTAAATAATGATATATCTCGCTGACATAGCTTGGACCATACTTTATGACATATGTATCCATTTTTTTTTGACAATTATATGTCTCTGTATGATTGTCATTGTAGTAGTCATCACGCAGGCATTCCTCACAATTACAAGGTGTCCGCTTTCCACAGCATATTAATTGTCTGATCTCGTTATCACACTTCGTCAAAGCATCTAAAAACATGTCTGCTTCCTTTATTGCTCGTCCCATCTTGTTTGATAGGCCCCTTTGATATGAGAAATTTCAGTAGTATAACAACACGTATGTGTCGAGATTTTATTACTGATCAATAAAAATTCATATAAATGACTCTATTGGAGGCGTTGTTGAATAAACAGAGATTATGCTGCCTCCAAAAACAGCTGACTCGCATAACGCAAAATCAGCAAGTTAGAGTCCGCATTGGAAGGGGTACGAAAGAGTTGGTGGTTTTTTTGACCAAAATAAAATATCAAAGCAGCATGATTCTCTATTGTTCAACAAAGCCCAGGGAACTACCTGTGTTGACTGGGGATGCATGACCTGATCCTGCGATTGGGCAAAAGTTAGATTTATTCAACAAAGCCATGGCTGCTATAAAAAGGATGGCGCAGGTTTTCCTTTTTCACAACTAAATTAATTTTTATGAAAAACATCCTCATGGAGTATTCATATATTTCTCGCGTACTTATTGAGTAAAATATAACAACAGATTGCTCTCCTGCGCTGAAAAGCATGAGCTCTGCTTGAGCCATATGATGACTTGCTCCGGCTGCTTCTGACATCGTATTGTGGTTATCGGTGATAGAGTCCGTCCATAGAGCCCACAGCATTCATTCCACAGTAGCCATCGCATCCTTTTGTCGAGACATTCATTTTACCATTCTTGTCTTCACTGATAACGGCAACACACTGACTGTTGCTGTCCTTCCAGCCCCAGCGGTGTTTCTGCCCTTTCCCGGCGGGGAGTGGCTGTGCAACACCTTCCAGATTACAGACCCCAGATGCATCACCATAAGATGAGTTGATACTGAATGCCATATTTTCACCCTGAGGTGTCAGGCTGAGTCCTGCATCAGGTTTAACATATTCAGCAGCATTAACGGTTGTCGTCATGAGCATCAGTATCAGAGCCGCAGTCATTTTCTTCATTGATTTCTCCCTGGTTATAAATAAATATCACTGGCGGTTTTAATCACGGAAGATTTCGCCACCGATAAATCCTGTTTCTGGAATAGGGCTGATATGTGTCCCTGCAATGTTCAGATTTCCGCCAACACAGAGACCATCAGGAAGCTGGCTAATTCTGGTATTTTTAATACTGAGGTCACCCGGAATAGTCAGGCCCGCAGGCAATGCTTCCAGTGTTGAAAATGACAGTCTAAGAGACTGGCTCAGATTCATTCTTTCAGGAAGTCCTCTGGTTTGTATTCCGGGCATGATGGCATCACCCGGCACTGTCAGTTCTTTCGGCAACTGTTGAATTTCCGAACCACTGAGGTTCATATCCCCATGAACAGAAAATACTTCCGGCAGTTTCCTGATATACGAGTATGTCCAGAAAAAATGGCCTTTAATGGTATTGATGCTTTCCGGCCACCTCCCGTGAAAGGTATTCAGAAAAACACTGGACATAAATCGTGTACTTTCCGGAATACGGAGACGAGGAGCTTTGTGGGTATCAATTGTACCCATGGCGAGAGGTAAAATGTGAAATTCATTGAAGAAGGTGATGTTCGGCGATAATTTGTTAGTCTGCGTGATTCTGACCTGTCCATGAAAATGAATATTTGGTGGAGTTCTGAGCCTCTTCCCGAATTGTGTATCAAAACTGATATCACCATATATATCGGTAAACTTACCGTTTTTAATACGATAACATCCATGCTTCTTCACGTAATACCAGAATTGAGACTGATATTTAAATCTTCTTTTCTTATTATACATGATAACCCCGGTGCTGGCGTTTCTTTATTAAAATTACGAATAACTCCCGCTCACGTATTAAGAGCAAATGAATCCGTTCACTGTTAAATCATCATTGCAGAACTATGCGCTAAATCCTGTATTTTAGTGACTGATATGATAATGCAGAGTACATTACCAGGTGTTGCCGGGATTCATAAATGCGGAGTCCACGTAACTATACCCGGATGACCGCAAGCCAGAAACCAGCTCCTTCACTCTTTCCAGGTCAGAGGCCGGTGTAAAATTCTCACTGTCACTCTGTAATGGCTGAAATTGTGTCTGACTGATGCGTGCGAGCCTGATAAAAGCAGGGTTTCCTGAGTTCATATACCTGCCCATGATATCGATGGTTACTACCTGATTGCGTAGTCTGGTATTTCCGCCACGCACATTGATGCGAACAACCGGGTTGTTGAGTATATAATACTGGCTACAGACATAATCAGTCATTGGCATACCCACATACCCGTTTTCAGTCGGGGCCACAACCATTGCGCTTTCCATTCCCCCCAGATAGGAACCCGGAAATGCCGGATCATGATTTAAACATTTTGCTGATGCAGCTGTGGAAACTAAAAGAATAGCTAGGATCAGGAATTTCATATATCCTCCTATAAACAGAATATTGTGCTTATCTCAGTATTTACGGTGGTGTGTTCGTGTTGTCATCTTTCACCTGTATCAGTCAACTGCTATACGTTCAAGATCACCGCTGAAATAATATTCCTCACCGTTTTCCTGCCATACGCCATCATAGATGGAACAGAATGACTCTGTAATGTTTATGGCAAGCGATAGAGAAAAACTATAAACTGAAACGCCGGAGTAAGTGACGAGTCCTTCGCCGTGATAAATACCATCATGAAGGTTAATTCTGACTTCACCTTTGTACGGACCATACTCACAGTTGCCTGATAAATTTGCCACGATATAACCATTATCAGTTATTGTGAAAATATCAAACTTGAGAGCACTGTCATCATCAAAATAACAGTCGCCACGAAATCTTATGTAATTATGTCTCATGACATTTATCACCTAAATATTTTTATATGACGCCGAATATGATCTGTTTCACCGTTTTCGTTACGGTAAAAATAGGCGACATGAAACGAAGTTTTTATATGATTGCCCATAGCAGGTAAAGACCTGTACTCTCGGATAACAGAAAGCGTCAGCGGCGAGTAGGATAAGTCAAAAAGTATCAAAACCCCTTTCCCGTTGTATTTAAGCAATTTTTTAACTTCTGTCGCCTGATATTCCGGACGCAGTGTGCAGGCCCGGTCATATCGCCGCCTGACAGCAAACTCCACCGCCACGTCACCAATCAAAAAATCCAGCCGTCCGGAACCCCGCAGGGCACCCGGCAATATCCCCGGCACCTCAGGCGACACCTTATCCCCGAACCAGCCTAAAAGGTAGAATCTGAGCAGGGGTAAAAGTTCTCTTTCGTTGTATTCGCCGGGGTGCAATGTTTTGGTGAACTCCTTCCGCCACAGGGAGGCATAGAGATAACTGAAACTGTTCACTACCTCACTGACGCTCACACTCATTCCTTTTCCCGTCTGTTTTTTTGTTCTGGTAACGCTGAGGCCAGATATCCTCCGGGCGCATATCCAGTGCCTGCGCTATCAGCCGTTCCGCCCTTGGATAGTGGCGTTACATTGCTGTTTTTTTCATCATTCTGATTTTCTCTTTTTTGCTTGAATATGTCTATAAGAGAGTGAAAATATCTTTATAGTTCATAATGGATGTTCATGCAAGAGTAAAAACCCCACAAACTTCCGGTTACAGACATTATCGGGAGCGAAGGAACCTATGGCAAAGTTGACATCGGATACTGCTGACAGGAAAGTTGGTCAGCGTATTCAAATGCGGCGGAAGGAACTGGGGATAACGGCGCAACAACTGTCCGAGCAGGTTGATATCTCTCAGCAGCAACTTTCCAGGTATGAAAGGGGAACAAATAAAATCAATGTATCACATCTGGTCAATATTGCTGCTGGCCTGAATACACCCATAAGTTGGTTTTTTATAGACTGCCAGCCGGCGTTTGAAGAAGTGGGAGAAGAACATCAGGAATATATACCGATACAGGATGCTGACCTTAAACGACGTCTGGAGCAGATATGGCCACGTTTGACTCGTGAACAACGTCGTGTACTAATATTATTTCTTGATGAATATACTTAATAATTACCTTGTATTTATTCTCTGGGCGTAAACATAAGAATGAGCAATGCTAGATTTGAATGAGTTTCTTTAATATATAATGCATGGTAACCACCTGAATTAACTTGTTATTATTTAATAATGACATTGCTTTGGTTATGCCATTTTGCTATACTGACTGTGCTGACACACTTCTATTTTTTTATGTATCAGCATTCATGGCATGACGCAATATATTATCCACTGTCCTTATTATCCTTTTTTCGGGAGGATTGCTGATGTCCACGATTCATCACTATCAGTAAGTCATTACAGAATGAATAACGGCTGTATATATTTACCGGCCGGGAAATGACGTTATTTCTGTTGCTGTCATGGCAGCTCAGTCAGGAAATACTTCCATCTGGAAAGTGACGATGTTCACCCGTACATATGCATCATCCGGTACCATATATCCGTCATCAATAAACGGAGTTCATCATGAAAGAGAATATGACTGTTCATCAGTCAGGGCTGCATTTACCCGTCAGCCGGGCTTTTATAAAAATAATAACTGAATACTTACCCCCGCCACCGCTTATTCCTCCTGCCGTTACCCTGAATTTCCGTGACCCGAAATACTCCGCAGAATCCGGTGGCTTCCACCCGGTGGAAATTCGTCTCACCTATCATGCTGATGGCTGGTATTTCGACTACGTGACCGATTTCAGCTATATGGGCCACCCGTGGCCGGAGCTGGAGAAAGAATTCGATGTCTGCTGGAGCCAGCGCTACATATGGCACACCCTGACGGGTGACACGGATGCAGAAGAAGGCGGGGCGCTGTTTGAGCTGTGGCAGCGCAACTTTATCCGCTACTGCCGGATGAAGATTTACACGGTCACCGTTCAGCAGGAACGCTGATAATCACAGCAGTCAGATCACGCGCGCAGTAATAAAAAGTACTCATGACGTCATGGGTCGTTAACTGACAACAATGGCTCAGTAATATGAAACAGAAAGCGAAAGACAGTAACGCCCTGCGGCCTGCCGTGCAGGGAGACCTCGACACCCTTTGCGGGTTGTACAGTGTGGTGAATGCCCTGAGCTGGCTCCACCCGCGCCTCAGACGAAAGCCCCTGTTCCGGGCAATGGTGCACTGGTTCAGCCAGGAGTATGACATTACCATCTGCCTGACCACCGGCACTGAACCTGACCAGCTTGACGCGCTGCTGGACTTCCTCCGGACCCGCTGCCAGCAACGCTGGCCCTTCACATTCAGTAAGCCCTTCACAGATATCCCGAAACTCAGCACCCGCCATATCCTCACGCAGTGCCAGAAGTGGCTCGACCATCGCCCCGACAGGGTGGTGCTGCTGGGAGACCAGTACCACTGGACCGTGGTCAGACATATGGACAGCGAGTGGCTGTACTTTTTCGACAGCTACACCTACAGGCGCATCCATCACAGCCGCTGGTCCCTGCGCGGGGAGCGCGGCAAACACCAGCTTTACCGTCAGGCCATCTACTTTATCGAACGGGGAGCATCAGACCATGACCACGGGTGAGCGTTTACTGATTGAACAGGCGCGGAAGCTGCTCAGCGCCACCGTCAGACGAGGCAGGACACTAACATCCCCGGATGAAGTACGCGACTTTCTGCTGTTCACGCTGGCACTGCGCGAGCAGGAGGTATTTGGCGTACTGCTGCTGGATAGCCGCAACCGGGTACTGCTGTGGCGTGAGCTGTTTTACGGCACGCTGAACCAGACCGCCGTTTACCCCCGTGAAGTGGTGAAACTGGCACTGCAACACAACGCCGCCGCCGTGATTCTGGTCCACAACCACCCGTCAGGGCATCCGGTGGCCAGTGACGCCGATGTTGCACTGACCCGTCAGCTAAAGCAGGCGATGGCGCTGATTGATGTCCGTATCCCGGACCACTTTATCGTTGCCGGGGACCATACGGTCTCGATGGCGGAGCGCGGGCTGCTGTAGGGCACACGCTGACTTTGGTTAATGTGCATTAATGGAGGCTGTATGCCGCAGCAACGCAGAACATCATCACACACCACCATCAACCCCGGCAGCGTCTGGCTGGACGGGCTGGCCCCGACCGGACGGCGCAGTATGCGCTCCCTGCTGAACCTCAGCGCCGCCATACTCCGGCACAACGCCACCGCAGACAGCCATGACTGGTCAGCGCTGCGCTATGTCCATGTGGCAACAATCCGCGCCACGCTGGCGGAGCAGGGCTATGCCGTGGCGACCGTCAATATGGTACTGGCGGCCCTGAAAGGCGTGGCGCAGACGGCATTTAATCTCGGGCAGATGGATGCGGATGCGCTGGCGCGTATTAAAGCGGTGAAAGGTGTGAGGGGTGACAGTGAAGTGGCGGGACGTGCCCTGAGTCGTGAGGAAGTACGACTGTTACTGGACGCCACGAAAGCCCATCCTCATAAATCCCGCCAGAAACGGGACCGGGCAATACTGCTGACGCTGTGTGGAGCCGGGCTGCGGGCAGGGGAACTGGTGGCACTGGAGACCCGCGATTATGACGTTGCCACCCGGACGCTGACCATCCGGCAGGGAAAAGGGCGTAAGAAACGTGTTGTTGTGGTGTCCCCTGTGGTCGGGAAAGCACTGGCGGTGTGGATAAAAGCCCGTGCGGGTAACGACTGTTTGTTCTGCCGGATTCACCGCAGCGGGAGCGTTACAGGTCAGCCGCTCACCACTGCCGGGCTGGCGGGTATACTGCGCCAGCTACAGGAAACTGCGCAAATCAGCCCTTTTACGCCCCATGACCTGCGCCGCACGTTTATCACCCGGCTGCTGGAACAGGGAGCCGACCTCAATATCGTACGCCAGCTTGCCGGACACAGCGATATCAGCACGACAGCGCTCTATGACAGACGTTCAGCAACGACACTGATCCACGCTTCATCAGCGTTACGGTTTTAATTTTCGGCGTTTTCTGGTCCTCAACGTTGGTGGCACTTCATTCCACTGGCGTATCTGATTGTCTACAAACTTAACATCACGCAGACGCTGGATTTCAACTGTAGCCCACTCACATTCAGGTAAATCATCTTCGTCATCCAGACTATCGGGCCCATCCCAACAGCTTACATCTGTCTCGGTGGAAATTTCAGTAAGAAGAAAATCGGGGACATCATGCCTGATGTTAGGAAATAATGGCTTATGGTTCTTATTTCGATAGTTGAAGACGGGCTCCATTGCAGCGGCATCAGGGCATTCTTTTGTCCCCTTAGCCATTTGATGATACCGATAGAGCCGCTGACCTGTTGGGGTTTTGGCCGCCCCAATTTTAGCAGGAGCTGTTTTAGGTAACATCTTTTGGGTGCCGGGCTGGTTGTAGCTGGCATTGATACAGTAACTGAGAAGATCACCCAGTAATACGGGATCTATGCTTTTGACATCTAGCTTTTCCCCGTACTGAATTTTGTAAATCTCAGCAAGTTTGCTGAGTGCATCACTCCCCAAATAGACCTTCTTGAGACTCAACCCTGCATTTCTGTATATCTGTGTTTTTTCACGGTGACTTACCGCACTGGGACTGGTGCTGTGTTGTCTGTCTGCGCTCTCGGCGCGGGTTACAGCCACATTTTTCGCATCTTCATCGCTCATATCTATGCTCACCCAAAGATGAATTGAGACTCAATTATAAATGTTGAGTCTCAATAGGAAATATTTTTTCTGTTTTTTTATTTTCATATAAATCAATTTCTTATTGGCAATCACCTTTCGCGGGAACGATGGCCTGCCAGAGGCGGTTTTTAAAGCGAGGGCTCCAATCACAACTGGAGTCAAACCATGACTAGCCGGATTTTGAAGAAGAAAGAAGTGCTGTACCGCTGCGGTATCTCAAACGCGACCCTCTACAGGCTCATCGCTAAAGGATGTTTTCCCTCTCAACGCCGTTTATCCCCGGAGGGCCGGGGCGTGGGCTGGCTGGAATCAGATATCGACGAATGGGTGAACAGCCGTGCGCCAACAAATCCGTCGCATCTATAAGCCTGCTATATCCCCCCTGCTTACAGATAGCTACTACTTAAATCCATTAACTGGCAGTAGTGGCCATCTCCCCGTGGGGAAACATGAGAATGGTTCGCTATTGCCACCGGGCAGGTATCACCCTGTCCGTAAGGAATGAGCATGAGTGACAAAAAAGTAAGCTGGCAGCGGATTGATGACCTGCTGCAAAAATCCATTTTTATGCGGTTAACCTCTCAAGGACACGAGATCTATTCCCGCCTGGATAAGCTGGCCTTTGTCTCTGATTTGAGCGAAGAAGATAATGAGGTGTTGTTTAAGCGACTGGGAGAGATGAAAACGACGCAGGTTTATAGCATCAAAAATCGCAAAACGTCAAAACGTGAGTGTGGTGAGCTGTATCACCGCGCACTGGAGATCCGGTTAACCAGTAAACCAAAGGGACATCCTGTGGCGTTGGTCATCCACTATCGCCCCACGTCAAAGCAGCGAAGGAAAACTTCGGATGTTACTCATCGTGGCGCCGTTCGTATGGAACTCAGCCCCCAGCACTATACGGCGGAGGAACTGACTGCATTGTTTCTATGGCTCGGCAAAAAAGTGCAACTGGGGCGGTATCTTTATCTTGCGCTGAAAAAAGCGTGGATAACGAACATCCATTATGCGCTTGATATCGTCGGGATGCGTCTGCATGACTACTATCTCCGTCTGAGGGGAGCTAGCTGCGGTAAGGTCTTTGTTCCCGACAACGGCATGGAAGGGATACACATTGGAAGCCATAAATCAGAGTGTTACGCTGCCTGCTATGAAAAAGTGGATGTTGTTTGCAGTGAAGGCGGAGGAGACTACGGTCAACAATCCCTGCTGGTACTTAAATCCGATCAGTACCGTGATTTTGTCCGTTTTGAACTGCGTTTATCCCCCGGTAAGGGGGAGATGCTGTTAAAGCATATCAATAAGATGGAAAATCTGTTGTCCCGTTTGATGTTTTATAGCCGGGAATTACGCAAGGATCAGCGACTGGATCCCGCCCTGGCTGTCTTGCTGGACAAGGGTATGAGCATTTCCCAGGCATTCGGTGAGCATAAATCGTCAGCGGTGGTGAATGGTAAGAACGTGAGTAGCACTAAAAAGCAGGCCGGTAAGCGCCTTGACCGCCTGATGAAAAAGTACAGTGTGCCGTTGTTTGACTCAGAGTTCATCTGGAGCCTGCTACCGCTGGTACTGGAGAAACTGGGTATTCTGGCACAGCCGCAGTACTGGGAACTCAAACATCGCCTGAAATGGCTTAAATCACGCGGGAAATAAGCCTCTCAGGCTACGCAGCGGCAGGGACGCCGCTGCTCATGATCGATTCAGATGCCATTTTGAAACCTGATGCAGATAATTTTCTCCTGAATGAACAATAAAATTATTCCTCAGGAATAATTACCCGACTTACTCATCAGGCATCAATCAACAGGGTGCGTCTTCCAGACCTCCTGCGCCAAAGCAATAAGCATTGCATGTCGCTTCTCGATGGTTGCTGCATTCCATTCCGGAAATGCTTCCAGCTTTGCGTTAATCCGTGATATGGACGTATTTAGTCCAACCTGAGTCAGTGCCACAAGGCTACGGGCCAGGTAGTTTCCGCTCTTGCTGTATTCAACTTGCTTGGCCGTGTAAAAGTCATTGCCTGCAACAATGTTGATGGGTTTCTCCAGCAAGGTCAGGTTTCCCAGTCGATTCTTGTAATCGTCATAGGCTATCCCCGGATTCTCTTCGGTCCATCTGGCCCGCAGATCAGCCTCTGGCCTGTCAGGAAGGATGTGTTCGATTTCCAGTCTGGTGAATGGTTCAAGGCTGCCCGGTACTTTCACCCCACTAAAGGCCATTTCAACGTGCTGTGTTAGTCGTGCCAGCAGGTAACGCGTCCTGTACTGTTGCATTGAATATAAGGTAAAGCGTTTCAGGGCATCGGCCAGTTCCTGATACTTACCCGCCATATTCTTCTCAAAACGATCAACGATAAATGTGTTGAGCTGAATTTTCTGTTTTACCGGGTCAGTAGTCTCCGCAATCGTGCGCAGCTCGTCGGCCCACAGGGAGAAACTGCGTTCCAGATCCTTAGTCGGAGTCCGGGTGAATATGTAGTAGAAGAGAAAGCTCTCCAGTTGTGCCACAAAATGTTCAAACAACGTCCTGGGGAAACCAGCTGCCGCCAGCAGTAATACGTAATGCAGGCTGAATGCGCCACCGGCCAGCCGCCTGAGATTATCCATCGCCACACTGGGGGTTCCGTCATTTCCCAGTCCCATTGCAAAGTTTAGGTAGTACTCGACGTTACGGATCACCTTGCGGACAAATTCAAAGGGCTTACCTGAGTAATTACACAGAGCTGTGTTATCTCTGGATACGAACCAGTCGTAGATTTCGTCCTCGCGTACCACGGAGTCATTGCGATCATTCCTGATTATGTAATTAGCCATCAGGAAATAACGGAGGAAGCGAAGTGGTTTTTCCTTCCTCTTTTCCAGAGGCTTGGTGATATTCTTCCACTCGTCCTTGAGCTTAGTAAATTCAGACGGTTCAACCTGCGTGAACAGCAGATTCTTGAGCAAGTCCATTGGGTTCAGTCCCACGCCGCGTTCGTTGATCGTTTCGAAAATCTTCAGTGCGCTACTGACGTCGGTTGATATCTGGATGAACACCACATTATTGGCAAGATAGCCCCAGTACTTCTTTAACCTGCTGATATCATCGTAGTTGTCCTTCAGGTAGTGATATAGCGTGCTGTAGGCACCGACCAGATTTTCCAGCGAACCAAAGCTGGTAATGCCTGCAGACTGAATACCTGCCCGCACGGCCTGTGGATCGGCATCCAGTTCAACCAGCCTGTCCATCACCTCACCCGCATTCTCATAACGAGGTTCAAGCTTGAGGTTGGTGCGAACTTCGCCGCCACTGTCCACATAGCTGGTCGAAACCAGCCCGGAAATCATTTGCCGTTGTGGCTCCCCCTGAAACATATGCCTGAGCGCACACAACAACAGGAAGAATGTAGTCAGCCGTTGCTGACCATCTATGACCTCGTAGTGGTTCTTCTGGTCGGTCGGTGATACCAGTACGGTACCAATGAAGTATTCCCGCGTGCTACCAGCATCAATTTGTTCGCCGATGTCTTCCAGTAACTGTCGCACTTCCTTTTCCGTCCAGACATACTCACGCTGGTAGTCCGGGACTATGTAGAAACATTCCCTGAAAGCTTCCTCAATGCTGTATTTGTGGTTTTCTATCCGCGCCATATTCTTTATCCCTTGCCCGAGAATCCTTCACGCCGTCATGTCTGACAGGATGTTTTGTGTTCCTCAGACATGGGGCTGTATTAGTAGGTTAACTGCTTTTAGTCTGTACAACAGATGCCACCTGGCAATTTATTCACACGGCTATTACAGAGGAAGCCGAATGCAGTCAGGTATTAGTTCAGATGATAATCAAAAAAACGATGAAACGGAAAAATATTGATCCATTGGCAGAATGGCAGGAAAGTCGCTACATGCCATAGCCAAAAAAAAATGTATCAGATGGAGATGGTGACAGGCAGATGCCTGAGGCAAGCCTCCGCACAGGCCATATGCGTTGTATGGCTATAGTATGGGG
>NZ_JBCIVJ010000006.1:0-252880 GCF_039409775.1 Phytobacter palmae
GGTTTGACCTGATCAGGCGTGTCATACCATTTTGTCGACGCGGCTTCTTGCGGGTCATCTACCAGTGGATGCGCAATGTAGTCATACAGCATGCGGTGCTGCGTCCGCGCATTAGTAAACGGAATATAGTGCTCATACTGTTTTGCATAGCGCTCTATTTCCCGAATATCAGAATGTAAATCGATCACGATTGTCCCTTCCCTGTCTTTCTTTACTACTGTATCGCAGGCAGCGGTTTGCCGCTGCCATCTTTTACAAAGACCAGGCTCTTATCATTTTGCCCCAGCTTGCCCTGATAAACATTCCCTGGCTGATAAGCTGCAACGGCGATTAGCCACGCTGTTTCATTATGTTTTTCGACCAGCCAGCTTTTATTAAACTGTGGTTGTTCCACCCGTAATGACATTTCAATGACCGGGTTGTTATTAATAAACAACCCGCTTTGCTTCATGGATAAAATGGTGATATTGACATCGCTGCCGTTAGCGAGAATATCCTGCTCTTTGCGTTGAGAATTACGCACGACTCTTTTTGCCAGCCCGAAAATAATCACTATCAGCACCAGTGTGGCAACCACATTCACCATATCAAACGTCGAGATATTCACGCCTGAATGCACTCCTGTCGCGTTATTACGGCGCCAGCATCAGCACTTTGAACTGGCTCGGCACGATACGCATTCCAATCGCATTAGTGGAGTTTTGCAGGCTCACGCTGGTCAATCGTGTGGCGGGGGTGCCTTTTAACAGCACGCTAAACGCCCCGGTTAAATGCCGGGACGGCCCCATTACCGTACCGGAGGCCACGCCTGTTGCCACGCCGGGGTTATCGCCGTTGGTCAGTGGCGTGATGGTTGCCATATTGTGGGCAGGCATCCCCATAAACAGGATATTGAGAGCATTGGGGATTGCCGTCGGTCCCAGCGCAATATCCGGATAGGGAATCGGCGTAGGGGCTGGCATCGGCGTCAGGCAGACATCCGGAAAGGCCAAATCGACCCCAAAAAGCTGGCAGTTCGCAAACATGACGGCTCCTTATCCCATATGAATCTGTTCAGAATCGACTTTGGTGATCGCTTTGGAGGTAATCACCGTGTTGTGGGCATGCAGGCGCGCATAATCCTCAGCCTTCATGTCCAGTTGCCCGGCGCGAACCTGTTCGGTCTGTCGGGTCGTGCGAAAGAGGCTGTGGCTGATTTGAGTGACGGTCTGCCAGACAGATTCTGCCCGCTTGCCGACAACACGCGACAGGCTGACCCAGGCCGAGAGTTTCTCACCACTGTATTTCATCTCGTCAATATGGCAGTCCCCCTGCCCGGCGGTGACGCGGAGCGCGTCGCTACTCAGGCTTAGCTCCCCTTCGCTACGAATATGCAGATCGCCCGGCACGCTGAGCTCCGCAACCTGCGGATTGGCCCGCTCCAGTACCGCCAGCAGCCAGATTTGACGTTCTACGCTGGCAATCAACACCGTGTCGCCCGTCTGCGGTGCGATAACGCAACTCGCCGCGCGGCGGCAGTGCCAGCCGCGTCCTTCGCTTTCTACCGTCAGGCTACCCTCAGCAAAGCAGTGAGTGACCACCGCCGATGCCTGTGCGGGCGGCAGAAGGGGTTGTGCCAGTAAGTGATTTACTTTACTCATTTTCTCTCCTCAACGGCGGCTCTGGCGCTGCAGGCTCCAGGCCTCAGCAGCCAATAATTCTTCGTCATATTCGAGAATGCCCTGACGTCCGCTAAACCGGGCATTCTCCTGATTCGCCCGATGCATCCGGGTACGGGAAAAGGTCGCACCGCGCAGGTCGGCCAGACGCAGGTCGGCACCGGTAAAATCGCTGTAGGTCAGGTCGCAGAGCGTAAAACAGCCCCCGGCGGCATTCACCTGCTGCAGGATGCTTTGAAACAGGCGACTCTGGCTGAAATCGGCCTGTTCGAGCGTGGCGCCCACGAAAATAGCTTGATCAAAAACGCTGCCACGACACTGCGCACCGCGCAGATTCGCCTCCATAAACAACGCCTGGGTCGCATTCACCTGGTTTAACCGCGCGGCCTGCAACGACGCCCCTTTAAAATTGCACTGGGTAAGCTGCGCGCCGGTAAAATCTGCATCGTCTAGCTGGTTGTCGGTAAACTGGCAGCCGGTAAAGCCGTGCCGGGCATAGGTTTTCCCGCGCTGATCGCAGTCGAAAAAGACCACCCGCTCGAACTGGCTCCCCTCAAGCACCGTTGTACGCAGATCAATGCCATAAAAGGTGGTCAGCAGAAAACGGCACCCGGCAAAGCGGGCATGAGTCAGCGGTGATTCGAAAAAGACGCTGCGTTCGGATGTTGCCCGATCAAAATCACTGTCTTCCAGTGTGCACTGCGTAAACTGCACGGTTTGCAGCGAGCAGCCTGTAAAACGGCTGCCCGTCAGAGCGCAGTGGTTAAAGATACAGCCATCAAGTGGCGTTTCCTCAACCTGCAGGTTTGCCATTTCGCACTGATTGAACACCGTCTGGATTAACCGGGCTCCCCGCAGGTTTACTCCGTTTAACGCACATTCGGTGAACACCGTTTCCTGCAAATTCGCCCCCTGCAGGTTGACGCCATCAAGGGAGACCTCCTGAAAAATGCCGCCGGAGAGGTCGCAACCCTGTAAATCCAGCCCGTCGAGGGAAAGTTCAGTAATGGGTTCGCCGCCTTTCACCCGCTGTTGCAATTGTGCTGCGGTAAGCATCGTCATATCACTTCTCCGTCGCGCTTCGGCAGCGTTTTGATGCGTTTCGTCCATGCCCCGTCAAGACGGGTGGTATCACTGATAAACGCCTGCGAGAGATCGGCGCGAAAGAGATTCGCCCCGCTAAAATTGGCCCCGCAAAGCTGACTTTTTTGCAGCAACGCCCCCATCAGGTTGGCATCGGTGAAATCGGTATCGCGAAAATCGGTGCGCACAAACAGGCTCCCCATCAGGTTTGCCTGACCAAAGTGGCTGGTGCGGCAATCCGCTTCGCTGAGATCGCAATTCTCCAGCTTCGCCAGGGCAAATTGCGCGCCAGCGAGCGGCGTCTGACGCAGGTTGCACTGGATGAGCGAAGCCTGACGGAAGTCGGCGCCCGCTAAAGTACTTTCGGCCGCTATTGCGGTAGCGATTAAAGTGGCCCCGGCAAAACTCGCCTGTTCCGCCTGAGTCTGGACAAAGGAGCAGCTATCCAGCCGTGCGTCGCTAAATACTGCGGCCACCAGCACCGATTGCATAAACGCGCATTTATGCAGCCGCGCACCGTGAAAATCGGGTTCTGCCAGGGTGAGTTCCATAAAGATGCAGCCGTCCAGCGAAGCGTGGTGGAAACGGCAGCGGCTCAGCCCGGTTTCGCGTAACAGCAGTCCGTCCAGGCTGGCGTTATCGAAGATGCACGTCTCGAATAAGGCATTTTGTGTCTGCGTTTCTTTAAAGCGCGCGCCGCTGAAATCGCTCTCCTGACACTGAGCAAGCGCCAGACTCGCCCCGGTAAAATCACATCGTTGTAATGAGGTGCGCTCAAATTGCGTGCGGGCAAGCATCGCCCCGGCAAAACAGGCACCATCCAGTTTACTGTTGCGGAAATCAGCACATTCCAGCAGCGCCTTTGTGAAATTGGCCCCACTGAGGTCCATACCGGAAAAATCAGCGCCGGTGAGATCCATACCGCTAAAATCTCCCCCTTGCGCCAGGGTGCGCCCGGCACGCTGGCGAATGATCTGCGCAAGGTCACCCGTCAGACGCACGGCGGGAGGCTGTTGGGAAACCGCCGCCAGATACATCTGGTGCAGCGCCTCGCTCGCCTGCTCGCGCTTTTTCTCACTCATCAGGTCACCGTTGCGGTGGAGCATTTCCTGCATGCGATGCAGTGATTCCGGCCCGCGCGGCATCGAGTCATCCCTGTGCGGGTATTTCGCTTCCATTTCGCGTTTGCGCTGCTCTGCATCGGCCTGTATCTGCTGCGCCTGACGTTCCATTTTTTCCATAAACTCAGGCAACTCATCGAGGGCAGGCATCTCAGGCTCTTCGATGTTGCCGAGCAGGTCGCCAATGTCGCGCCCGTTTGCTTCCAGCCTTTCCCGGTACTGTTCGCGCAGCAGCTTTTCACGATTCTTTATGTTGTCGCGCATCGGGCTCGGCGTCTGCTGCACCTCGCTGTCAAGCCAGGGGCCGATAAGCGATTCCGGCAGCAGATCCTTTTCGCGAAACGCGAACAACGCCCCTTTTTCTTTATCCAGGCGCTGGCTAAGGACTTTGCGATAGTGGTTAAGGGAACGGCCGGCACCGTGTTTTTCGAGCGCAGGCATCACGTGCAAAATATCTGCCGCGTCGTCTTCATTAATGCGGATATGCCCCTGCCAGATAAGCACCATCTGCTCCAGATGCGGGAAAAACCAGACGGTGGTTGCCCGCAGGGTTATCTCTTCAAACAGGGTCTCTTCCTGGCGCAACCGGCTGATAAAGCAGCGCGCATGCCACGGCGGCAATGTGCCTTCCTGCACTGGTTTTTGCGGGTGCATATTCCAGATACGCCACGACGCCTGTTCAGGCAGGGTGTCCCGATCCCACCACTGATCGGGGCTGGCGGCATTAAACACCGTCCAGTCGATGTCGCGGGCAAAGCCGGGAAAATCGTTCTGCAACCAACTGGCGTCATAGTTTTTGCCCATGCGGCGAAAGCGACGCGGCCAGGTGAGATCAAGCGGCCCAAAGCTCGCAGGCTCCGGCTTTTGTTTTGGCGTGGTCATGCGCCCGTGGAGGGGTTCAATGTTCGGCAGGCGGTGGACGCTTTGTCCCTGATGATTTTCCGGACCAAACCCCACGCCATGCGGGTTTTCTTCACAGCCTGCGCCACCCCAGGCGCGCGTCCAGTCCAGACGCATCTCGTCAAAAGGCTGCGGCGAGGTCATTTTGCTGCCCGACCAGTAACGGTCGCCGAACACCACCAGCGATTTGCTGAGATTGTCGATATCCACCCGCGCCATCACCGCCGTTTTTTCCTGCTGGTGCTGAGTATAGGCATAGCCGGTGGCAAGGAATTCAGCGCGGGTTTTGGGCATCGCCATATCGATCACGCCGCCGCTGGTTTGCAGTTCACTGGCGGCAAGCTGCCAGAGTTCCATCTCGGGGCGCAATGTCGGCGTCTCACCCATATCGGTCAGCGCCATGACAGAGACACCAAAATGATTTTTACCCTGCCAGCGGAAAGGGCGATGGAGCACGCTCAGGCGCAAGGGTTTAATAATCTTCATCCGTAATACCTTATTCGCCTAATATGAGTGGCCGATCGTACAACGCAATTCTTTTCGGGTCTTTGGGATCGTATTTAATGGTAGTGCCGTTACCGGCTTTAAAGCGTTCTCTTTCTTCAAAGTTCATAGATGTATAAAAACTTGCCTGCACATCCAGCCCTTCACGGGTTTTGAAGTTCACCGTCAGTAAATAAACAGGGTTTTCCGCATCCCACATCCCCGTTTGCCTGGCAACAATAATATCCGCATTGGCGCCAATACCGGTTTTAAGCACCGATGCCTGCTTAAAGGAGTCTTTAATATAAACAATAAGATTATCGCGCAAACTAAGGTAGATAAGATAAAAGACGGCTGAAAATATCCCAATGAGCAGCAGATACCAGTAAGTGTCAAAAAATTCCATTAATTTGGACCTTTCGTGTATATGCAGAATTATTTTCAGAATTAACGAAGCCAGAAAAGCCTAGTCAAACACGCTCATTACTGCAACCCGTGGCGATTTATCGTCACTGTATTTTACCGTCAGGGTTAACCCTTTTTTCAGTTTATGAATCTTATTGGGTTTGACGGCGGCATTGGCACGATATTTCTTCCTCTTTGTACCGAAATTCGCAAAGAAATAACATTCATAAAGATAATACTCGCCACGCGTCGTACCGGTACGTAGCCAGGACTCCAGAGGAACATGAGTGATTTCTCCAACCCATTCCTCACGTGATACCCAGTCGCGTAGTAACCGCGTTTGTATCCCATACTGCCTGAATGACACAACGGCAAACCACAGCCCCGCAAGGGTGATAATCAATCCAGAAATAAAGAAAGGGTCACTCATAACATTGATAAGAATGTTCATATGAACCCTATTTAAAGTTAATTTGTGGGAAAAGCCACTTAGCTAACCATGGCTTTTCCCACTATGACAATCAGCGGCGCTTGAGAAGAGGGTTTGGAATATCCACAACCACTTTTTCAGGCTCTTTTCTCGAATATCTTAAAGAAATGGTTTCACCGGGTTGATACTTATTGATCTTCATTACATCAATTACCGCATCGGCTTTACCGCTGATTTTTTCACCCGTCTCAATTTCATAGTCAAAACTGACCGTGATGTTAATAAAGCCTGCGTTTCCACCAGAGCGACTGGATACATCAGTGATAACCCCCGTAGTATTAACGCCATCAGCAGCTATCCCCTCTTTGATCTTCTTATTTCTTGCATCTCTGATAAGCAAAGACACAATAACATAGGCAAAGAACGCCAGGACGGCGAACACAATGACGTCAGTAACAATTCTCATATTTATCATCAATGCTCAGCTTGCATGCTCAGTACTGCTATTTTCTTTGGCGGAACACCCTGATATTTAATCACAATGGGCATCCCTTTTTTAAGCTGGGGGATTTCAGATACTTTTAGCGCGGCAGCCGCTTTATATTGTTTCACCTCGCCCTCCAGATTTGCATCAAAGGTAACAATAAAAAAATAATCAAAGTTATGCGTAGTGGAAGTCTGTTTCCACTCGCGCAATGTTGCCGTCGTCACCTCTCCCTGCCATTCATCTCTCGATAACCAGTATCTTATTTCTGTAACATCTTCTTTTTGCCCCTTCAATCCCTTAAGGCAGATAAAAATAAAAAACAGTATCACGCCCAGCGCTATTGAGTTTGAATGTTCTGATAAAAAATTCATGATGTCAGTCAATATAAAATATTAATTTTTAAGTGCCAGTAATTATTACCTTTAAGATCTGGCACATATTATTAGAAACATTACATAGATAACATTTAAGGAGCAGTCAGTAAAGGTTTACCGCTAAGGCAGATAAATATTAAAATAAACATCACTTATGACGTTTCAATGATGCATTCTCTATCTTCAACACAACACGTGATGGGTCGTCTTTATTGTAGATAATACCAAAGGTCTTACCAGGTTGGTATTGTGCCAAATCTGACGTAAAGATAACCGCATTTCCCACACCGGTAACATTACGACCATTATAATCATTAAATCTATAATGCAATTTAATATTCGTATAATCTGATATTTTACCCGTATGGATTTCAATATTGACAATCTCAGCATGGGTATGAATTCCATTTTTCTCAATGTATGACTTCATTCTCGCATTGCGAATATCTCTTATAATAATCCCAACTACAATTAACGCAACAATAGTCATCGCAACAATAGCATAACCTTTAGCAAAACTAGATGAATCAAACATATCCTACCTTAATTAAACATGTGAAGAACTGCGTTTTTAATCGCCGCAGTCAAAGTATCACATTCGACCGAGCCAACTCTCATTTTAAAACCATTATTATAAAAAAAGTTAATGGGGTTATTTTCCACCTTAATACCAGTCATGCCAATATTGACACCAGTTGTAGAAACTGACGAAGCAGTGAAGCCAACCTGAACACCTTTCCATTCAATTGCCCATGGCGTATCAACATTAACTTCACTATCACTTTTTATTGTAATTTTGTCTGGGGAGGAAATAAGTGTTTCGCCAGTAGTAATAGTTTGTACCCAACCTCCATTTATTGTGGTGTTGACCCCACCCGTGATCTCATTGTGCTGACCACCAGAGCTAACAATTAAACGATCGCCATTATGAATTTCAGTATTACGCCCTCCAGTCTGGATAAACGTCTCTTGCTCTCCATCAGCAACAGTTGTGGACTGATTCCCTTGCGCTATTTTTGTAGTTTGATCGCCAGTGATTTCATTTAACTCACCCTTGCTCAGAATAGTCAGATGACGTCCTTCTTTGATATTGATAACTTCACTATTATTGAAGTTTTTTTGTTCAACATCATCCACCGTGGTCGTTCTTTTCTTCCGGTAGTAGAACGTGGCATCGCCCGTCACATCATCTTTCTGCTCTTTTTTGATCGTCGTTGCCCGGTTACCGTCGATATTGACCGTCTGATCATTCTCGACCGACACCATCATGTCTTTCTCGGAGTGCATCTGCACCGATTCATTACCCGGACTGTCTTCAAAAAACAGGAAGCTGGCATTATCGACACTGCCATCCTTGCTGCGGGTCATAAAGCCCATACGGGTGGCATCGCCGGGTAGATCCCACGGCGGCATACTGGCTTCGTTATAGACACGCCCGGTGATGATCGGCCTGTCCGGGTCGCCGTTAATAAAGTCGACCACCACTTCATCACCGACGCGTGGAATTTGTACCCCACCGAAACCCTGCCCTGCCCAGGCGCTGGAAACCCGCACCCAGCAGGAGCTGGTATCGTCGCCTTTTGCCTGCCTGTCCCAGTGAAACTTCACTTTCACCCGGCCATAGCGATCGGTCCAGATGCTCTCCCCCTGCGGGCCGACGACTTTCGCAGTCTGTGGCCCGTAGGTACGCGGCCAGGCCGTTTTTTGCGCCGGGCGATACGTGACCGAAGCTGGAATAACGGTGAAATCAATACGATGCATCGTTTCCGTGCCACCCCCGCTGGCGTAGGCGTTCTCTTCCAGCCAGTAGTTAGCTTCGGTGGTCAGGTATTCCGCGTTATCGCTGAAAAAGGGGGCGTTATAGAGAGTAAATGTGTGTCCAGGAGCGATGCCCAGCGCAGTGGCGCTGCCCTGTATCTGCTGGTGCTCAACCTGCCAGCGTTCCTGATGAATACGGGCATAGAATTCACCGTGTCCATGATCAACAAAACGCCCCGGCCATTCATAAACGTTAATGCTGCCAGGCTCCGGCGAATTTGGATTCTGGCGCGCCTGAAAAAGCCAGGCATTCGGCTTGCGGAAATCATAATCATCCAGGCTGTAGATCCCCGGCGTCACGCTATCGGTCAGCGCCCACTGGCTGATCCCCTCTTCATTAGTGCTGCCGCCGGACGGCGTCACATGGTAGGGAATGGATTCATAACCGGCAAACGGCTGATGCTGGGTCGCCGCATCGGTCAGCACCATGACATGCCGCCCGGATTCGTGGCGGAAGAAGTAGCTGATGCCCTCCAGTTCCATCAGGCGACTGATAAAGTCGAAGCTGCTCTCCTGATACTGAACGCAGTAATCCCAGACGCGGTAACTCTCACTCAGCTTGTCTTCGACATTAACCTTGCTTTCAGAAAGCAGCGTTTTGACGATTTGCGGTACCGTCTGCCCCTGGAAAATACGCAGGTTGCGGTCGCGCTGCATCGGCCATAAGTCGGATTCAACGTTAAGCTGGTAGACCGCATAGCGGGTGCCGGACAGCTCCACGGCGCTCACCGCGACGCGGGTCACTTTACCGTTCAGATATCTTGGCGTCGTCATATCCTGGGAAGGAATGGAGACGGTGACGGATTTGCCCAGCAACTGACTGCGGTCCATTCGTGCATCGGTGCCCAGCAGCGTCAGGCCAAGTGTGAAAGGTTCTGAGAGCGCTTCGCGTCCTGACAGTTTCCAGAACATTAGCCCGTCAACGGGGAGCTGTACGGTAATACGATTGAGCATAAGGTTAATTCCGTTACAAAAAGCCAGAGGAACCAGGTGCAAACAAAAATTATCAGCCCGAGCGACAAATATAATCAACCTGTCAGTCTGTGAGGATATTACAAAAATGGGCGATGGCTTCCGCTTTGCCTGTTAATGGATATCAGGAAAGGGTATCAGTCATTTATTTCGGAAAATTCCTGGCAAATATGACGATTCAGCAAAACAGCAATTAAACGAAATGGATCACACTATGTGAACCTGCCGTTTTTTTAATCGCCTCGTCAATATATTTCTGTTTGATTTCATCAGTGAGTGGTGTGTTTTCATGCGGCGGTTCAAACTGCTGCATGCTTTTTATCTCGGCGAAAAAACCGCCGAGAACCCTCTCCCCTTCTGCTTTAACTTTCCGGCCATCAATATCCAAAATAATATACGCATTCGTTCCGGTAATGTTCATTATGCGGTTACTTTGCCGTTCCAGGTACTACTTCCCACGGTGAAACTTGATACTCTGAATAATTTCCTGATATTGCTGCTGATGGCGTTCGTTAAATTCACCTGGACAGGTCGCTACATAGCTCACCAGTTTTTTCCCGACAGGTGCGGCGTCCAGTAAAATAATGGTCTGACGCTGGAAGATAATGCGATTATCATTTTTGAACTGATAGAAAAGCTCAACGGCCGGGTAGCCATCCACCGTCAACATTTGCGTCGACTCAAGATAAAAATCGGTAAGCGTATCTTTTAGTTCGCGAAGCGTTCTGGCGGCGACAGCATGTACTTTATCGTCGGCATTTGCACTGGCGCGAGACACGACAAACGTAAATTCATTGCCACCATCAACAGTGTGTGTAAATGCATTCATAGTTCGGTCTTTGGCTGTATAGGGCATTGCCACATTTATTTTTATGCAACCGACAGGCTGCCGGAGCGATATTACGCACCGGCAGAGAAGAGATTACGGTTGCGGATTTACCAGCCAGGTACCTGCACTGGTGATATTTAACGTCTGGTGACGAGTCTGACCATTACCCTGCAACACCAGAGCATACTGGCCCGGCTGCAGTTTCAGGGTCGCAAAACCATTGCTGGCTGGTGTTATCGACTGCGATTCCCCGTTGAGGGTCAGTTTTTCACCCTCATTCATTCGCACATACACTTGGGCAATCGCTGCAGGCGGCGTGGTCGCAGCGGGTTTATCCGCTGCCACAGGCGCGGTTTGTGCCGGCGCAGTTGGCGCCGCACCACTTGCAGGCGCAGCAGTGGCGGACGTTGCAGCTGGCGGTGTCGAAACCGGCGCCGTGTTTTGCGCAGGCGGGGCGGCCGGTGTGGCTGGCGCGACGGAATTGTTTGCAGACCCGGTGCTGGCTGTCTGACTCGCGTTCTCCTGCGGCGCATCACTTTGATGGAACAGCACGCCGCCGGCGATCAGGCCAACCAGTACGCCGGCCGCCACCAGCCCAGGCACTTTGTAACGCCGCCAGTCAAGCACACCGGGTTTCGTCTCAACCTCTTCAACAGGAACAAGCATAGTCCCTGGCTTTTTCACGTTCAGCACGTCATCAAGCCCGGCGACCGGCATTTCGATCAGCGCTGCAAACTCATCGATAGTCTGCGGGCGGTCTTCCATTTTCAGCGCCAGCGCCTTGTCCACCGCCTGCAGTAATGACAGAGAGTAACCGGGCAGATGGCGATGAGCCAGCGGCTGATAGCCATCCTGAATGCTGCGCACCACGCTCACCGGCGGCGGTGATCCCACGATCAGGGTATGGAGTACGGCACCCAGGGCGTAGATATCCGTCCACGGCCCCTGCTCGCTTTCGTTATCGTCAGTGTATTGCTCAATCGGCGCATAGCCTGGGCGCAGCATCGTTTCGGTTTCGTCGGAGACCGAGCCAATACTGCGGCGGGCAGAGCCGAAATCCAGCAGAACCGGCAGGCCGTTATCCTGAATCTGAATGTTATCCAGTGAGATGTCGCGGTGCAGATACCCTTCGTCGTGGATGGTCTTGATCGCCCCGAGCAGCATCGGCAACGTGCGGCGGATCCACGCTTCGTTGATCATCTGCGGATTCTTTTCACGCAAACGGGAGAGCGTAGTACCGCTGTAAAAGACCGTGCCCATGTAGGCGGTGTCGTTTTGCACCCAGAAACGCAGCACATGCAGCAGGTTCGGATGATTAAAACGCGCCAGCAGGCGCGCTTCCTGAATAAAGCTGTTCAGTCCTGCGGAAAAGGCCTTACCAAAGCGCTCGCTACGCAACACCAGCGTCATGTCGTCATTGCGTACCGCAAGCGTTGAGGGCATGAACTCTTTAATGGCTATAGTGCGTTCGAGCTGATGATCCCAGGCACGGTAGACAATGCCGAAACCGCCACCGCCAATCACCTCTTTGATTTCGAACTCATTAAAGCGGTATCCCGTCGGCAGTGCGTTCGGTACAGTCCGGTTGTTTTCGTGATCCGTCATAATGGAAAACTCTCTTGATAATGGCATTACGCCGCAAACTGACAGTGAAACTCGCCCTGTGCAAAGGTGACGTGTAAACGTCGGTACTTCTCGTCACGCGCGCTGGCATCAAGCAAAAGCTGACTCATTTGTGGCAACAGCGTGTTGGTCAGAATCGCATCTACCATACGTCCGCCCGATTCAACCTCCGTACAGCGCTGGACGATTTGCGCGATAACGCTTTCATCCACCTCAGAAACAATGCCGTGGTTCTCCTCAAGACGACGCTGGATGCGTTTGATTTGCAGACGCACGATCTGCGCGAGCATCGCTTCGCTTAAGGGGTAATACGGCACCACCAGCAGGCGGCCTAATAGCGCAGGGGGAAAAACTTTAAGTAACGGAGGACGCAGCGCATCGCGCAGCGCGTCGGGATCCGGCAACAGTTCCGGGTCGGCGCACATACCGCTGATAAGCTCAGTCCCCACATTCGACGTCAGAATAATAATGGTGTTACGGAAATCGATATGCCGCCCTTCGCCATCTTCCATCCAGCCTTTATCAAATACCTGGAAGAAGATTTCATGGACATCCGGGTGCGCTTTTTCGATTTCATCGAGCAGTACCACGCTATACGGGCGACGGCGCACTGCTTCGGTCAGTACACCCCCTTCACCGTAACCCACGTAGCCCGGAGGTGCGCCTTTCAGGGTCGAGACGGTATGCGCCTCCTGGAACTCACTCATATTAATGGTGATGACATTCTGCTCACCACCGTAGAGCGACTCCGCCAGCGCCAGTGCGGTTTCGGTTTTCCCTACGCCGGAAGGACCACACAACATGAATACGCCAACCGGTTTGTTCGGATCATCCAGCCGTGCGCGGGAGGTGCGCACCCGACGGGCAATGGCCTCCAGGCCGTGGCGCTGGCCAATTACCCGCTCATTGAGGGTATCGGCCAGTTTCAGCACCGCGTCGATTTCGTTTTTCACCATCCGGCCCAGCGGGATGCCGGTCCAGTCAGAAACCACGGCGGCAACAATATTGGCATCGACGGCAGCAAACAGCAACGGCGCATCTCCCTGAACCTCGCGCAGCGCCTGTTGCTGCTGTTCCAGTTCATTACGCAGCGCCTGATGTTCCTCCTCCGCAGCCTGGCTGAGCGCGCGACGCAGGCGGATAATCTCATCCACGTGCCCCTGCTCCTGCTGCCAGCGCTGGGTCAGAGCATCACGCAACTCGCCAAGACGCTCGCGTTCGGCCTGTAACGTTGCCACGCGGCTTTCATCACCGGCAGCCATGCGCGCCTCGCGCCCGGCAATCTCTATTTCGACATCCAGTCCGGCAATGCGGTGCAGGCAATCTTCCAGTTGCGGCGGCGGCGCACTGAGGCTTACCGCGACACGTGCGCAGGCGGTATCAAGCAGCGCCACGGCTTTATCGGGCAACTGGCGCGCCGGAATATAACGATGGGACAGCTTCACCGCCGCGACCACCGCTTCATCTAACAACAGCACCCGATGGTGTGTTTCCAGCGCCGAGACTGTGCTACGCAGCATCAGTACCGCTTTTTCTTCATCCGGCTCGGCCACTTGCACCGTCTGGAAGCGACGGGTCAGCGCCGGGTCTTTTTCGATATATTTTTTATACTCAGCCCAGGTCGTTGCGCCGATGGTGCGCAGCTGACCGCGCGCCAGCGCAGGTTTTAGCAGGTTGGCGGCATCGCCCGTGCCTTGCTGCCCCCCCGCGCCGATCAGGGTGTGGATCTCATCGATAAACAACATGATCGGCACAGGGCTGGATTGTACTTCGTTGATCAGCGCCTGCAGACGGGCCTCAAATTCCCCTTTCATGCTCGCGCCGGCCTGCAACATGCCGATATCCAGCAACCACAGTTGCACATCACGCAGCGGTTCCGGCACGTCGCCTGCGGCTATACGCAGTGCCAGCCCTTCCACCACCGCCGTTTTACCGACCCCGGCTTCACCGGTGAGCAGCGGGTTGTTCTGACGGCGACGCATCAGGATGTCCACCATCTGGCGGATCTCCTCATCACGCCCGACCACCGGGTCGATTTTGCCATCACGGGCCCGGGCAGTGAGGTCCTGCCCGTACTGCGCCAGGCTGCCCTGACGTGCAGGCGCGGCGGCTGCATTTTCCGCTACAGCGACAGACTGCGAGGCCTCTTTGCTGTCGGCAAAAATGGCATCAAAATCATCGAGCAGCGCATCAACACGCACCCGTTCAAACTGCGACGAGATACCTTTTAAGACCGTTGCCAGGCTCCAGGTTTTTAATAAGCCAATCAGCAAGTGGCCACCGCGAATGCGGTTTACACCAAATTTCAGCGAACCATAGACCCAGGCGCGTTCGACCGCGTTATCAATATGCTCAGAGAGATCGGAGACAGAGCTTGCACCGCGCGGCAGACTGTCCAGCGCGTGGACGATATCCTTCGTTAAGGCTTCCTCGCTCAATGAAAAATGACGAATCACCTGCTGGAGATCGCCCTGGTCCTGCTGCATTAACGCATGCAGCCAGTGAACCAGTTCCACATAGGGATTACCGCGCAGCTTGCAAAAGGCGGTGGCGCTTTCCAGCGAGGAAAATAACAGCGTATCCAGTTTGCCGAAGAGCACGGCACGGCTAATTTCTGACATGATCGATTCCGTGAATGTAAGAGATAACGCCTGGGAGACGGTGAAGTATCACCGCTCCGGACTGAAAACCAAATCACCGCGTGCAAGCGGCTGCGGCTGCATACCCAGCCAGGCGCTGTAGCCCAGGCGCCCTGAACCGCCCAGCGCCGCACCGGTCACATCCTGACTTTGTAACAACACGCGCAGTGACCATTGATACTCAATGCCAAGATACTGACGAACCCAGTCGCGAAGCCGGGTTACCCAGGCCTCGCCGGGCAGAAAATGGCGGTAGGTTTCGGCATCCAGCGGCCCCAGCTCAATGCGAAAATTATGGGTGACATCGCGTACCGCCGCTCCCAGAAAAGCTGATTCACCCAGACGCGGCGCACGACGTCCGCCCTGCAAACGCGCTCTTTCTCGCTCACCCAGCGGCATCCATTGTGGAACGTTCGCCACGACTTTCACTGGTACATTGAAGTAGGCGCGCAGGATCTTCTCCAGCCCTTCCGGGTCACGACCGTTACGCGTTAGATGTCCGGCCAGGGCGAAGCGGGCATGCGGACTCAGAGAGCCTTTTTCCAGTTGTCCCGGCTGCCCCATGCCGATAAGCGAAGCGATATAGCGCTCGAAGCGTTTATTGTCCGCGCGATCGAGTGAAACCGTCGGCTGTGCATCGGCCCAGGCGCGATAAAACAGGAGCGTCAGCCGGTGATGAAACAGGTCCGCAAAAGCCGTCAGGCTCTCATCCTGATGGTGATCCAGCCGCTCGCGCGCATACTCTGTCAGGTGCAGCGGCAGCGGCCCGTTCGGCCCGAAGAGACCAAAACTCAAAATCGACACATCATACAGCGATGACTGGTCGCGCTGACGCACCTCTGCCAGGGTTGAAGGGGCAAAACCGAGCGACGGTTTCTGACCGATACGCAGAGGTTCAAAGCGCGGCAGCGGCGCGCGTCCCAGTGGATAACGCTCTCCCCCCTGGGCATCAACACGCCGCAACAGGGTAAACAGATCGTAACGCCAGGGGGCCGCCATCACGTTCTGCCAGAAGGACGGCGGCATGGCAGTTGCCCGCTTCACAGGGGCCAGACGAGCAAGCGTTTCGCTCATAGCAGCGCCCTTTTGCCCATACGCGGCGGCCAGTAGCCCACTTCGCCGCGCTGCTGACTTTTGAGCGTGAATTCGGTAAAGCTATTGATCGCCACCAGCCGTGCAAAGACCCGTTCCAGTACGCTACCGAACAGCCACGGGCTAAACCCGGAAAAGGCCTGTTCGTCCACCGTCAGCGAGATACTCACACCACGGGCGAAGACAATTGGCCCAGGCTCCGGTACCCGGCGGTGTACCGGTTGCAACACGCACTGGCGCACGCCGTCAATCTGTCTGGCTACCGGGGCTTCAGCCAGTCGGGTATAGAGGCCCAGTAACTGGCGAAGCGCCGCCGCCCCTTGCCCTTCTTCGCCGTCCATCAGGCTCAGGTAATTCATCTGTAGTTGACTAACCAGTTGCCAGGTACTGAACCCTTCCGCCAGCGCCGGGCGCGGTGGCGTTGGCCCTTTGCGCAGACGCGGATTTTTAACCGGCAGTGAGTCAGGCAGCACAAATTTGCCCATCTCCTGCTGGAGCATCAGCGGCAGGTCGCGGCTGGTACACAGCACTTCGGCGGTGATATAACGCAGGTCGTCTCGCCAGGGGGCATGCTGTTCATCGACCAGCGAGGCAAACACTTCCGAACCGATATAGCCGGTACGTGTACCGTAGCGCTGGGCATGTTCCGACAGGCCGCGCTGTTCGCGGCGCAGCGAAAAGTAGGCGCCGTAGTTGCCGTCATCCTGGCTCTGGCTACGCCAGAACGGGCGAAACTCCTGTTCATCACGCTGCCCGTCAACGCTGGCATGAATACGAGTAACGGCGTAAATCTCGTAATCCATCGGACGGATGTTATCGACCACCAGGTGATATTCGTGCTGACTGTCGCTGAGTTTTTGCCGTTCCGCCACTTTAGCGAACAGGTTCACCACCGGGGTGCAGTGCAGCGCCAGATGGTTTTTATCCACCACGCGTTCAAGCTGGTCATCGGTTTTATCCAGCAGGATGATGATGTCAAATGTGGTGGCATCATCGCTCTGCGCCAGCAGTGGGCGCAGCCCTTTCAGACTGAAAAAGAGAAAACGCGACGGAAAAGCAAAATACTCCTGTAGCAGACGGTAACCGTCAAAGTTACGCAAATCATCCGGCAACAGCGCCTGATCGGATTCGAAGCCCTCATGGTGTAACGCATCTTCCGGCAGAACCAGAGGCGCGGTTGAGGTGCCGGGAATCAGCGCCAGCGCCCCGACCTGATGCGCCATCAACAGTTCCAGCAGTTGTAGTGCCTGCATATCCGGGCCGCTTAAAAAGAACTCCACGCGGTCAAAATCAAGGTGTGAGAGTTTCACCGGACCGTCACAGCGCAACCGGATCCGCAGCGCGCTTACCGCCCCGCTCTGTCCGAGGCCGATACGCAGCAGCGGCAGATCGGCGGGCACGCCGCCCAGTTCTACGGCGCTGATGCTCAGCGGCAGTAACGTCACATCGTGCGCGGTGGTGTAACTGCAGGTGACGCCATTTTTCTTGAGCGTCTGGCTGTCCATCATGGTGCCGCGCGGTACCACAAAGCCTTTACTTAAATCGCCTTTGCCAGGGTCAGGTTGCAGCTCGGCAATGGCCATTGACGGAGTGGGCGCAAGGTAGTTTGGTGCGATCATCTCCAGCAGACGCTGAGAGAACCGGGGGAACTCGGCGTCCATCTTGAGCTGCACGCGAGAGGTTAAAAAGGCGAACCCTTCCATCAGTCGCTCGACGTACGGGTCGGCGACGTCCATGCCCTGCATACCCAGCCGCCCCGCCACTTTCGGATAGCGGCCCGCAAATTCCTGCCCCATCTCCCGCAGCCAGGCCAGTTCGCGGTTGTAATACTCGAGTAATTTACTCTCCACGCTTACCCCACATCTTTTAACTCGAAATGGCCATTTTCCAGGTCGACATCAGTGCGAAACAAAAAGCTTAACGGATACGGCACGCACCACAGGCGGCCTTTGATTTCAATCGACAAGACGTTGTGCAGATCCAGCGACTTTGTATCGGAGATACAGCGCACCATCAGCCCCTGGGGCAAAATACGCGGTTCGAAATGCAAAATAGCGTCGGTGAGTTTGCGCTGGATATCGTGCCATTCAATGTCGGACATGCGCTGACCAGCCAGGGGCGCCACGCCAAAATTGGCGACCGAGCGGCGCACGTGACTCAGTTTTGAGAGATCGTTTTGCGCCTCGTTATTAATGGTGTTGAACAGCCACTGCAGGTCACGCAGTACGTGGCGACGTAGCGTATTGTGCGAGACCAGGTTGCTGTTGAGCGGCTCCTGCTTTTTATCCGGCGCATCATCGGTCAGACGGTCCAGCAATGACGGCTGCATTTTGTCGCGCGCCCCCGGCGACTCTTTGCCGTTTCTGGCGCGCCAGCCGCTGCGCAGCAGGTCGCGATCGTCCTGGGGCTGGCTACTCATGCGTATCGCCCTGTGCAAAACGTACGCTGGCTAAATCGAGCAGCGGGTATTCCGCACTATCGTTAAGCCATACTTTTTGACCGCGCCCCATGTAATGAGGCTCCTCGCCCGGCAGCGGCTGCCACTCGGTAGTGCGTGACAGTAAGAAACGGTCTTCGACCTGATTTTCCAGCGGATAGCGCGCCGGGATCTGACAAACCTGCTCGCTGCCGTCATGCAGGCGGATGCGGGTATGTCGCCAGACCAGGTCGATGACACTCGCCGGAGGCTGGAACTCCATCTCTTCAATCGCGCTGAATGGCAGCCAGAAGTAGCGCCCGTTGACGATGGCCTCGCAGACCGGACCAAAGCGGCAGTCGCCATCCATCAGCCAGTCGAAGCTGTGCGTGGTGCCATCCTGCAATGTCAACTCGCCGGGGATCGCTTCGGCCTGTTCCAGCGCCCCAATGCGCTGCGAGCAGGCTTCGGTTGCCGAAAGATCGAGGGCGGTAACCATTGCCGCCAGCCACGGCCAGTTTTTTTCCGGCATTGTCGGACGCCCCCGTCCGGCCATCACTTCCGCGCGCTGGCGTTCGCCATTGATGGTCTGTTCAAGCAAGGTAATGGTCGGTTGCGCCTGCGGCGTCAGCGCCAGCCAGCTTTTAAGCTGTGCCAGGGCGCGCGGCCAGTTGCCCTCAAGGCAGAGCATTTGCGTGAAGGCCGCACGCAGGTCGGCATCGCCAGGCTGCTTGCGAATGCGGTTTTCCAGTTGCCCCAGACTCTCCTGGAGTGATTCTCCCGCGAGTTGTTGCTCTAGTGTGTTCATCACCGCTCCTCAGTGTTCGACGAATTATATAGTGTGGCCTCTGCCCCTCACCCAACGCTCTCGCACCGTAGCCCCCGAATGGCGGCGCATGCGCCTTATCCGGGCTATGCAGTGAGGGCAGTGAGGGGCAATAAATTAGTGCACAGCCTTATAGGTACCGACCGCGGGGTCGCGCAGTTGCGGACGCAGTGAGTCAATCAGCAAAATGTTGAGTGTTGTACCTGGGGCGAACCACGGGGTCCAGACTTTACGGACCTCATCAAGCCGGGCCTGCAGGCGGGCCTGATCGTTTAGCAGTTCGCGTGAAACTTCGACCGCCACGGTGCCGTTCGCCTGCCATCCGCTCAGAGACGGTACATAAGGCAGGATCATCCAGCTCTGACCGAGACTGCCTTCGCTGGCCACCATTCGTTCGTTGTTTACTGTGGTTATTAGCAGACGGTCGGCATCCACACTGTCGCTCAGACCGCTGACCGGGAAACCATGAACAAAGGTCATGGTGGTTTTACGCTCAATGCCGTTAGTGATTTGGCTAACATCACTGCGGCCATTGAGCCAGCCACCCTTCTCACATTTACCGTCGTCTTTGGCCGGGATAAACAGCGCCGGGCTGCTGCTGTCTCCTTGCCAGAATGTACGCAGATGGCAGCCATCCTGGAGAGTGAACTCCTGCCATGGTGTGCGGTTCGCCGCAGGCGAGTTATCTTCCGGTCGGCCTTCCGGCAGTTGTAATTCACTGGCGGTATTTGCCGCGGGCGGCGTAGTTGTCGTCGCAGCCGCCGGAGTTACCACGGGCGCCCAATCTTTCGCTTTGCTTGCGGTCCCCTGGGCCAGCGTGTTGTTTTGCGCATCGGTCAGTTTCCAGCGCACCAGCGTTAAGGTGCCGCACTGATTTTCGAGCAGCGCACCCAGACGCGGCATAAAACTGTCGAGCACGGTGACTTTTTTATCGCCATTTGCCACGATACGCAGCGGCAATTCCCGGGCACACCAGCTTTTCGGCGAGTTATCCGCGATGTCGTCGATCCAGATATCCAGTTTTTGTGTAGGAGACTGCACGATACGGTAGTTTTCAGCCTGAGCGCCAAAACAGACCGCGAAGAGTGCCAGCCCCGGAAGCCAAAGTTTCATAAAATTCCTTGTAAGCCTGTATCAATCACGAAGAGGGAAAAACTGCGACGCTTGCGCCAGCGAGTGCAGAAGCGTGGTGTCCTGCGGGGCACCAACCCACACCGCTACAGCGCTGTAATTGTCCTGCTGGTCATGACTCTCCACGTTGGTGCGCAGCAGTATCTGATTCATTAATGTCAGCCACTCATGCGGTGTGTTGACCATATGAAGCGACTGCTTCATCTGCTCTTCGCTCACCCCGTGCCAGAAACCGTCGGTGCAGAGCAAAAACACATCGCCGTCTTCAATCGGCACCACATCGCTGTAGCTGGCTTCGCGCTCATCGTCACCCAGCCCCAACGCGAAGTAGAGTAAGTTGCTGTTAATGCCATCGGTCTGGTGTCCGGCGTCTTTCATCTGCTGTACCAGACTGTGATCGGTGGTGACGTGGTAGAGCCACCCGCGGCGAAACAGGTAAAGTCGGCTGTCGCCCGCATGCACCCAGTAGGCCAGGTGGTAATCACGGTCAATAAACAGACTCACCATGGTGGTGCCCATACGCTGAAATTGTTCAGCCGCTTTTTGTTCGATGCGAATGGCGTTGTTGGCTTCGTAGATATACTCGCGAATGTATTGCGCATTCAGATGCTGGTCGCCATCGAAGCGGGTAATGATGGCATTGCGGGCGAGCTCGGCCGCCACGTCGCCGCCGGGAAGCCCGGCAATACCGTCGCATACCACGAAACATGCGGCGCGTTCGCCAATGCTTTCACCCGTTTGATCCTGGTTACTCGCACGCGCGCCCTGTCGGGACATTGAGGCGGTGCTGATATTCATTGTTGTTCTTCCGATGCGCTTTGTGAGTCTTTGTACTGGTTTACTTCCATGTCATAGGCGTGCAGGAAAGCTTCGCCAAAAAGCGTGTGGAAGTCGTCATCGATTTCACCGGCTGTTTCTGCGTAAGAACGCACGAAATAGTCCCACAGCGCCGCTTTGCGATTGGAGAGCATGCCAAGACGCGCAGTAGCCCCGTCACGTTTTGCGTCCTCTTCCAGCAGTTCCGGGTTAAAGGACTGAAGCATAGCGGCAATAATGGCGCGAATGCCGGAGATCATCCCCAACTGGTGAGCCTGTAAGTCGATAAGCGCATCGCGTACCGATTTTTTGGGCGGCATAAAGCCCGGCATACGGGTACCGAACATCTGCATCAGCACGGTTTTGCCGGAAGGCAGCAATTTAAACGGGTTGTTGGCGTCATCGAGCACCATCGTCATGTCCGCTTTTACCCCACGTTTAAGGATCGAGCGTGATGACAACAGCGCCACTGTCCCTTGCGAAAACATGCTCAGCATCTGTCCGAGCTGGCGCATGTTTTCCCGATCAAACTGCGGCGTGGGCTGCATATCACTGAGCCCCATTCCTTCAAGCAGTGCATCCAGCAGTTCGCCTTTAAGCACATCGCCGCTGCTCTCGTTGCTGGTGGTCGTTCCGGATTGCGCGCTCTCGCTCTGGACCGGGTCGATCCGCAGGCGCCCTTTCGGTGTCTGCGCGGCGGCACGCTGAACGGTTTGTGGCGTGGGTATCATCGCGTACAGCGGCGCGCTGTTAGTGGCGTTAAGCATCGGCGGAATATAGGCCGAATCATGACGAATGTGATTATCGTTCCGCTTTTCCAGTATCTGAACCACACCCATCGCCGTCCACTCGGCAGTGAGATCTTTTTCCAGCATCAGTTTCAGACGTAACCGGCCAAATTGTACGGCCGCCGGGCCAACCGAAATGGCGTTGTCATCATCCACTTCCGCTTCCCAGGCAACGTAGCGTGCCAGTGACTCTTTATCCTCGCTGAAGATAACCTCTTCACGACCACCCCGACGGGCAGGTAAGGCCAGCACGACACGCTCATTGGTAACGTTATCCCCAATGGCTAATGGCGCGGGCGCATAACGAGGATCGTGAAAGGAAAAAAATGTGCCATCCGGTAGCAGACCGCTGGCGTAACTCAGCGCGATACAGCCCTGGCGTAACATTGCGTCATCAAGTTCAAGGTCCAGAAAGCCCCACAGGAAGGGGCGTTGTAACGTCCCCCATTCACGAATGTGGTTATGCAGGTGGCTTTCCGCACGTTGAAAATGATGGGGACGCAGAAACATACCCTCGGTCCAGACGACCTTTTCTGCTTTGTTCATGCTGTTTTCCTGTTAAGACTGGGCGCTATCTGGAAACGACGCGGATCCCGTTCACGTCGAGAAAAACGCTGGCTTCAAGTGAGTCAGACGACGATTTCCAGAATTCGTAAAAGCGACTTTCACCCTGCACGGGAAGCGGAATGGAGATTCGCCATTTTTTGCCATCCAGCGCCTGATACTCCGCCATCACGCCGATATAGCGAGCTTCCGGGTTAGCCTGGCCGGTGAGTGTTTTTGTCAGTTGGCCGGGCAGCAAGAAGAACTCATCGCTGTTGAGCAGGTTAGCCCCAAGGGTGTTTCCCGCATTGTTTTGTAGCGACCAGAAATCGGCGGACATGAACGTCGCGTCGGATTTCAACAGCAGAACCCTGACTTTGAGCGGCGCGGATGCGTTGACCTGCGGGTGCGCCTGAAATTGAAGGGTGTAGCTGGCAGGTACGCTATGTGAAGTCGATCCACAACCGCTGACCAGGGTGGTCAGCGTAAGGAAAAACGCCAGGATTATCTGGCGTACCACGAAGTTAGTTTTCATATCCATCGCTCATGATGGCGAGTTAGTTGAGAATCCACGTACCTGAGTTGCTGTTTTTACATGCTTTACTGCTACCATCCACCGACACACAGGTCTGTTTCTGACGGGCTCTCAGGCGCGGGGTTTGTTTCCGCACGGTTTCGTCGTACAGCTCGCTTTTCACGACCGCACGCATCGGAACATAACCGATCAACTCTTCCTGACCTTCATCGGCCAGCGCCATCCAGAAGTGCTCAACCTGGCCCAGTACCACATAGGTTTTACCGGTTTGCAGCTGGCGGATCATTTTGCCGCCGTAATCCGGCGTGCTCATCAGCGACGCAGGATAGAGTGCACGGTAGTTCTCTTTGATAGGCTGAAACTCTTTTGGTGGTTTTACCGCATAGCGGTGGGTAAGCGTGGTGCCATTCACCTCGCTGGTCACAATCGTGTCGTCTGTGGGAGTCGCCGGCGGTGGTGCTTTACATGCGGAGAGTGCAAAAACAAACAGCAGGGCTAATACATTTCGCATTTTCATAGCAGTGATTTCCATTGCAAATATATTACTGTGTGGAACTGGAACGTTCAGGAAAGAACTTTTTCATTCTTTCAAAATAAGTCTCTCCCTTAGCCTGTAAAACAGCCGAATAATTAATTAAAGGCATAGCTACCGCACGAGCCGTTGCACCAGCAAGGCAGCGAGAATATGACTTCATCAATGATAATCGTGTCTAAATTTTACAGACGAGACGATACAATTCAATATCATCCCGGCCTTAATGAAAAATGAATATTTAAGAATTACGCAAAATAAGACAATTCTCAAGAAACAATTTCACTTTGGGAACGCGATGATAAAAATCATTGCCAGCATTAGCTTAAATCCCCTTCCAGTTTAGATCAACATACTGTATTTAATGATTTTATCTGCCGCGCCACTTAGAAACGTCTCCTGACAAACTCGTTATCGGATTAATCCTAAAATATAATATTCACTTCATTTACCCCTTATTCCTGGTAGGCCAAAAACCACATTTAATACAGGGAATGATGCGCAAAGCATGAAATGTCAGGGACGGGAAAGCGAATGAAATGAAATAGCGCATCCATGTCAGGTCAATATTACTCATCGGTCTTACCTTTGCGAAATAATCAACAGCGGAAATATTTTATTTTTGCTAAATAAGTTATTTTCAGGGCGACACTATTTAGCAGTGCTAACTTAATGTGAACTCACGTTAAATGAATCAATTCAGCTTATTTGATACAAAACGAATATGACACCTTTCTTTCAATAAGAAAAACTGATCGATTGACGTTATTTTATTTGACAGAAATCGTATTTATTAGTCTGAATTGCTACTTCATAACCTATTCTGGTCATAAAAAGCACCGGAATGTCATTTTTCGGGCATCCAATCATAATTTTTACTTATACCAAAAGGGGGCAAGGTAAATTATCTGGAAGCACGGAAAATGCCACACAGGGCACGCCGTTCGGCTGATATTCGACTAAGGTTTTCACAAGGTTGGCTACTGCGGCCCCGCTTTTTACCCGCTAAGGAGAACAGTTAATGACAAGACCAGATTTGCGCCGTCAGCGCGCCTTGTATCTTGCAATGCACATCGCACTGGGTGGCGCTCTGCTTTCACTTATTCCGTCAGCGTTCGCGGCGGAAGCGCCCAACACTCCGCAATCGCCGGATATCCTGCTCGGCCCGTTGTTTAGCGATGTTCAAAGCGCCAAACTCTTTGCCGATCAGAAAACATTCGCCGATGCCGTGCCCAAGGGGGATCCCCTGATGATTCTGGCGGATTATCGTATGCAGCGAAACCAGACCAGCTTTGATTTACGCCACTTCGTCAACGTCAACTTTGATCTGCCAAAGGAAGGGGAAAAGTATGTCCCACCGGAAGGGCAAAGCCTGCGTGAGCATATAGATGGTCTGTGGCCCGTGCTGACGCGCACGACCGACAAAGCCGGAAAATGGGATTCGCTGCTCCCCCTGCCGAAGCCTTATGTAGTGCCGGGCGGCCGCTTCCGCGAGGTCTATTACTGGGACAGTTATTTCACCATGCTGGGGCTGGCTGAGAGCGGACACTGGGACAAAATCGAAGACATGGTGGCAAACTTTGCTTACGAAATTGATACCTGGGGCCATATTCCCAACGGCAACCGTAGTTACTATCTGAGCCGCTCCCAACCCCCCTTCTTTGCTTTTATGGTGGAGTTACTGGCATCCCATGACGGCGATAACGTGCTCAAGACCTACCTGCCGCAAATGGAAAAAGAGTACCACTACTGGATGGAAGGGCTGGAGGGGCTACAAAACGGTCAGGCTAACAAGCGGGTCGTGAAACTCGATGACGGTTCGGTGCTGAACCGCTACTGGGATGATAAAGACACTCCGCGTCCGGAGTCCTGGCTGGACGATGTCACTACCGCGAAGAATAACCCGAACCGCCCGGCAACCGAGATCTATCGCGACCTGCGCTCCGCTGCGGCGTCAGGCTGGGATTTCAGTTCTCGCTGGATGGATGATCCGCAACAACTGGGAACAATCCGCACCACCAGCATCGTGCCGGTGGATTTGAATGCGCTGATGTACAAAATGGAAAAAATGATTGCCCGCGCCAGCCAGGCGTCTGGCGACAGCGCCAAAGCGAGCCAGTATGAAGCGCTGGCCTCGGCCCGGCAGAAAGCCATGGAAGCGAACCTGTGGAATGATAAAGAGGGGTGGTATGCCGATTACGATCTGAAAACCAAAAAAGTTCGTAATCAGTTGACGGCAGCCGCTCTCTTCCCACTGTATGTAAATGCAGCGGCAAAAGAACGCGCAGCGAAGGTCGCAGCGGCGACACAGTCGCGGTTGTTGAAACCCGGCGGGATTTCCACAACCACCGTCAACAGTGGCCAACAATGGGATGCGCCGAATGGCTGGGCGCCACTGCAATGGGTAGCGGCCGCCGGTTTGCAAAACTACGATCAGAAAAAGCTGTCGATGGATGTCACCTGGCGCTTCCTCTCGAACGTGCAACATACCTATGATCGCGAGAAGAAGCTGGTGGAGAAATATGATGTCAGCACTACCGGAACAGGCGGTGGCGGCGGTGAATATCCGTTGCAGGACGGTTTCGGCTGGACAAACGGCGTCACGCTGAAAATGCTCGATCTGGTCTGTCCGAAAGAACAGCCTTGTGACAGCCTGCCTGCCCGGGAGCCTGTCACCCAAACGACAACAGAGCCACAAAAAGCTGCGGCGCAATAAAAGAAAAGGCCGGTGAACAAACTCACCGGCCTTATTGCTTTACAAATACAATTAACCCCGCCGTAGCAGCCTGAAGACTGCCAGTACAATAATCGCACCCACCACCGCAACCAGGAAGCTGTGAAGGTTAAAACCCGTTACATCGCCGCCAAAATTAAAGCGGGTCGCAAGCCAGCCACCTACAACAGCCCCGACAATCCCAAGGATACAGGTCAAAATGAATCCGCCGCCATCCCGGCCAGGCATGATTAATTTTGCGATAACGCCTGCAATCAGACCAAAAACAATCCACGCGATGATGCCCATTTTATTTTCTCCTGCTACAACGTGATATGTACGTATCGGGCATAATGCCCGCACGTTGAGCAAAGTATAGACGAGAGCGTGAAAAGCATTTTCATCTCACAGACTTAATTGCAATTCCTCAGAAAATTTTTACAAATTTGTATTAAGAATTCTCCGGAGTTGCCGATAGTGCATCTAGACTGTCTGTCAGTGATCAAGGAGCCTTTCGGCGTGAGTAAGTACAGTGAGCAGTTCCTGAAAAATAGTCCATTAGCCGTACTCGGCGTCTTACGCGATTTGCAAAAGAGCCAGGTACCGGTGTGCATTGCGTGGTCGAGCGGGCAATTCATCAGTAAGATCCTCGAAGTGAATCCCGATGAGTTGATCATGGACTTCGGTAGTCAGGAGTTTGATAACACGGCAGTGCAACGCGCCACAAAAGTGACTATCACCGCCGAAACCCAGGGCGCCAAAGTTGAATTTACCCTCCCCGCTCTGCACAGCGGCGATTATCAGGCTTTGCCCGCTTTTATTTCCGAACTGCCAGAAAGTCTCTATTTTATTCAGCGTCGCGAATATTTTCGTATCAACGCGCCGCTACACCCTGCTTATTTCTGCAAAGCCAAAATGCCGGACAAAAAGACGGAACTGCGTTTTCGCCTTTTTGATCTTTCACTCGGCGGTATGGGCGCGTTACTGGATGGCACCGTTCCGGAAGGGTTGCAGGCTGGTATGCGCTTTTCCCAGATAGAACTGGATATGGCCTCCTGGGGACAGTTCTATTTTGACGCTCAGCTTATCGCTATCGGTGAGAGAAAAGTGGTGGATGGCAAGAACGAAACCATTACTACGCCACGTCTGAGTTTTCGCTTTCTTAACGTCAGCCCCGGCGTTGAGCGCGAACTCCAGCGTATTATCTTTGCGCTCGAGCGCGAAGCCCGCGAACGCGCCAGCCGGGTACGCTAAAAAAAGACCCGCTCATCAGGCGGGTCTTTTGCCATTTACATGGCGTTCATCGCTTTCTGTACCTTCCAGATATAGCGCGGCGCCTGTGGTGCCGGGTGATTTTCTACGACATGCTCAAAAAAGCCATCGGCACTCAGGTCGTTAATCTTGTCGATCGCTTTTTTCCTGTCAGACGAGAATGTCCGCAGCAGCGCGCCAGCACCGTTAACATATGAGACCACCAGAGCATACTGCATCACCTGAGGATCTTTAATTCCCGCCAGTACCCCGTGCTCCATAATGCTCAGATATGCGGCCCCCATAGAGATATTGCGCTCGGGGTTTTTCAGCTCACTGGTCGAAGGCTCACCGCTCCAGCCCATATAGCGATACACTTCTCGCCCGGAAGTCGACGCTTTCAACTGCATCAATCCCACGGCATTCGATTTACTGACAAGGTTGGGGTTGCCGCCTGACTCAACCGCAATCATCGCGGTAATCAGACGCGGACTGACGCCCCACGCCGCCCCCGCTTTTTCACTGACTGGCATCCACTGCATCGCCCGTTTTACCGGTACTTCCGGATTCCAGTCCGGGTTACGGTAATCCGTGCGTTTCGAGCTACAACCCGCCAGCAATACAATTAAAAAAGCAAACCATCTCAATTTCACACGCAATCCTTCTTTGGTGAACGCATCACTACGGATGACAACAAACAGGGTTAGCGGCATGATAACCGTTTCCAATTAGATGTCAGCAAGGAATTGCCATGTCCAGGTTTCATTTGATCGCCCCCTCCGGCTACTGCATTAACCAACAGGCCGCAGCGCTTGGGGTTCAACGGCTGGAGTTACAGGGGCATCAGGTAGATAACCGTGATGTCATTACCCGTCGCGATCAGCGCTTTGCAGGCCAGGACAGTGAACGTCTCAATGACCTCAACGCTCTGGTCGCGCTGGAAGGCGCGGATATTATCGTTCTCCCCGTTCGCGGCGGTTATGGCGCAAGCCGTTTGCTGGAAAAGATTGACTGGCCGGGCCTTGCCCGTCGCCAGCAATCCCAGCCGCTGCTTATCTGTGGACACAGCGACTTTACAGCTGTGCAGATGGGATTATTAGCCCGTGGCGGCGTTATCACCTTTAGTGGCCCAATGCTGGCGGGTAATTTCGGCGCGCCTGCACTTAATGATTTTACCGGTCGCCATTTCTGGCAGGCGCTGCGCCAGTCTGAGCTGACCATCGAGTGGAATGGCGAAGGCCCCCGCTGCCACACGCAAGGCACGCTATGGGGGGGAAATCTGGCGATGCTGGTTTCGCTTATTGGTACCCCGTGGCTTCCGGCCATTGAGGGCGGCATTCTGGTCGTTGAGGATATCAATGAGCATCCTTTCCGCGTGGAACGTATGCTGTTGCAGTTGATGCATTGCGGCATTCTCGCGCGCCAGAAGGCGCTCGTACTGGGCAGTTTCACCAGTGCCGATCCCAATGAATACGATGCAGGCTACAATCTTAATACGATGGTGGAATACTTGCGAAGCAGGCTCTCGATCCCGGTGATAACAGGGCTTGCCTTTGGTCACGAGCAGGAGACCGTCACGCTACCTCTGGGTGCGCATGCAGTTTTAGAGCATGATAAGCACACTCGGCTGACCGTTTCAGGCCATCCCGTATTGGGCGCATAAAAAAAACATTTAACCGACTGATTAAATCTGTATTTCTGCCGTTAATATAAATCGGGTTTTTAAACCGTAGCCGCTCAGCGCGTCCTGGCTCTGAGCGGCTACGGGTTTCACCGTTTTACGGGCAAGAGGAGAAGCACGACATTGGATGCAGCGGCGGTAATTAGTCTGTTTATTTTGGGTTCTGTACTTGTAACCTGCAGTATTTTATTAAGTTCTTTCTCATCCCGTCTCGGTATCCCGATTCTTGTTATCTTTCTGGCCATTGGCATGCTGGCCGGCATTGACGGTATTGGCGGCATCCCGTTCGATAACTATCCGTTCGCCTATATGGTCAGTAACCTCGCGCTGGCGGTGATTTTGCTTGATGGCGGAATGCGAACCCAGGCAAGCTCCTTTCGCGTGGCGCTGTGGCCCGCCCTCTCTCTGGCGACCGTGGGTGTGCTTATCACTTCCGGGCTGACCGGAATGATGGCGGCATGGTTGTTCCACCTCAACATTATGGAAGGGTTGCTGATCGGTGCGATTGTCGGCTCGACGGATGCGGCTGCGGTGTTCTCGCTGCTCGGCGGGAAAGGGCTGAACGAACGCGTCGGTTCGACGCTGGAAATTGAGTCAGGCAGCAACGATCCGATGGCGGTCTTTTTGACCATCACGCTCATTGAGATGATTCAACAACACCATGCAGGCCTGAGCTGGATGTTTGTCGTACATATTATCCAGCAGTTTGGCCTGGGTATCGTGTTAGGTCTCGCGGGCGGCTATTTGCTGCAACAGATGATCAATCGCATTTCCCTCCCCGCCGGGCTTTATCCTCTGCTGGCGCTGAGCGGCGGTATTCTGGTCTTCTCGGTTACTACCGCCATTGAAGGCAGCGGGATCCTGGCGGTCTATCTGTGCGGTTTTGTGCTGGGTAACCGCCCGATACGCAATCGTTACGCCATTCAGCAAAACTTTGATGGTCTGGCCTGGCTGGCGCAAATCGGCATGTTCCTCGTCCTTGGGCTGCTGGTCACGCCATCTGATTTACTGCCGATTGCCATTCCGGCACTGCTTCTCTCGGCGTGGATGATCTTTTTCGCCCGCCCGCTGTCGGTTTTCGCCGGACTGTTGCCATTTCGCGGCTTCAATTTGCGTGAGCGCATTTTCATCAGTTGGGTGGGATTGCGTGGTGCGGTGCCGATCATTCTTGCCGTCTTCCCGATGATGGCCGGTCTGGACAATGCGAGGCTGTTTTTTAATGTCGCCTTCTTTGTGGTGCTGATTTCGCTGCTCTTCCAGGGAACATCGCTGTCGTGGGCGGCCAAAAAAGCCAGAGTCGTCGTACCGCCCGTGGGGTGGCCGGTTTCCCGCGTCGGGCTGGATATTCACCCGGAAAATCCATGGGAACAGTTTGTCTACCAGTTGAGCGCCGATAAATGGTGTGTGGGGGCCGCTCTCCGCGACCTGCATATGCCTTCGGAAACGCGTATTGCCGCCCTGTTTCGCGATAATGCGCTTCTGCATCCTACCGGCAGTACGCGACTGCGCGAAGGTGACGTGCTGTGCGTGATTGGTCGTGAACGCGACCTGCCCGCGCTGGGTAAGCTCTTTAGCCAGTCTCCCCCCGTCTCGCTGGACCAGCGTTTCTTCGGAGATTTTATTCTCGAAGCAGATGCAAAGTTTGCCGATGTGGCGCTGATTTATGGTCTGGAAGATGGCCTGGAGTACCGGGATAAACAGCAGACACTGGGTGAGATTGTTCAGCAACTTCTGGGGGCGGCGCCCGTGGTGGGAGATCAGGTTGAGTTTGCCGGCATGATCTGGACGGTCGCAGAGAAAGAAGAGGACACCGTACGTAAGGTTGGTGTCCGGGTTGCGGATGATGAGGCGGAATGACCGCCTCATCATAGTTACACTGTCACAATGGGGACGCGTGGCGCGAGTGCGCACATTAATTCATAACCAACCGTCCCCGCCGAGGCGGCCACCTCATCGATTTTAATTTCGTTACCCCATAGTTCTACCGGCGTACCGATGCCCGCTTGCGGGCACGGCGTCAGGTCGACTGTGAGCATATCCATCGAAATAGCCCCTACCGTCCCGGTGCGGATACCGTCTACCAGCACTGGCGTGCCTGTACGGGCAAGGCGCGGGTAGCCATCAGCATAACCACAGGCGACAATGCCAATCCGCTGCTCCTGCGTAGCACGATAACGACTGCCATAGCCCACACAGTCCCCGGCACGCAGGGTTTGCACGGCAATAATCTGACTTGTCAGGCTCATAACCGGTTTGATACCACTGCCAGCCACATCCTGCCACTCCCCGGACGGCGACGCGCCATAAAGCACGATACCGGGTCGCACCCAGTCGCCGTGGGCTTCCGGGTGCCAAAGCGTGGCGGCAGAGTTGGAGAGCGAACGGGGGCAATCAAGTCCTTCCGAGGCGTGGTTAATACGTTCCATCGCCCGGTCAATTCCATCCGGTTTTTCCGCATCGGCAAAATGGGCCATCAGGGTGATATCGCCCACATTGCCCAACTCCCGCAGTTGTCGCCAGAGCGTTTGCACACGCTCTGGCTGAAAGCCCAGCCGGTTCATCCCACTGTTCATTTTCAGGTAAACATCCAGCGGCGCGTGCAGCCTGGCATCCTGCAAGGCTTTTACCTGCCAGTTGCTATGGACACTGGTCGTGAGGCGATATTTATCAAACAACGGCAGCTCATCGGCGTGGAAAAAGCCTTCCAGCATCAGAATCGGTCCCTTCCAGCCGCGCTCGCGCAGGAGAATGGCCTCCTCCAGATTGAGCAGCGCAAAACCGTCGGTGCCTTCCAGGGCACGCCAGATACGATCGATACCGTGACCGTAAGCATTAGCCTTCACCACTGACCAGACGCGGCAGTGTGGTGCAGCACGCCTGACTACCTGCAGGTTCTGCCGAAGTGCGTGTAAGTCGACAGTCGCCTGGACAGGACGAGACATACATTCTCCTTGTTTTAAGATGGGCGGCTTAGTTGTGAACACCGTGTAAATGTTGCGGCCGCGAGGGGGTAAAACCCGGTTGATAGCGCGCCACGCTTAAATCCTCCCATGGAATGGCTGGCGTGCGGCCGGAAATCAGGTCGCTCAACAGTTGACCCGAACCACAGGCCATCGTCCAGCCCAGGGTGCCATGCCCGGTATTCAGCCATAAGTTTTTAAACGGGGCACGTCCCACGACTGGCGTACCATCTGGCGTCATTGGACGCAGCCCGGTCCAGAACGTTGCCTGTTCTACATGCCCGCCGCGTGGAAAGAGATCCTTAACCACCATTTCCAGCGTGGCGCGGCGCGATTTGAGGAGTTCGGTATTAAAGCCGACGATCTCCGCCATTCCGCCGACGCGAATACGGTTATCAAAACGGGTAATCGCAATCTTGTAGGTTTCATCGAGAATAGTCGAAACTGGCGCGCCCGCCTCCTCCGCAATGGGTATAGTCAGCGAATAACCTTTCAGGGGGTAGACCGGGATATCAACGATCCCTTTTAGCATCGCCGTGGAATAGGAGCCAAAGGCCATGACGTAGGCATCGGCTTTCACCACTTCATCGCCACATTTCACGCCGTAAATCTGCTCACCCTCATACAGGAGTCTGTCAACAGGGGTGTTAAAGCGGAATGTGACGCCCGCCTGCACCGCCATCTGCGCCAGTTGCTGAGTAAAAAGCTGACAGTCGCCGGTTTCATCGTTGGGTAAACGCAGACCGCCTGAGAGTTTATGTGCGACCTGCGCCAGTGCCGGTTCTACCTCCGCCAGACGGGCGGATTCCAGCAACTGATAAGGCACTCCGGCATCCTCCAGTACGGCGATATCGCGGGTGGCGTTTTCATACTGCTCCGGGGTACGGAAAAGCTGTAACGTCCCGCCCTGACGGCCTTCGTACTGAATATGGGTGGTTTCACGCAACAGCTTTAGGCAGTCGCGGCTGTATTCTGCCAGCCGCACCATGCGGCCTTTGTTTTCCATATAGTGGCGGGTGTCGCAGTTACGCAGCATCTGCCACATCCATTTGAGTTGAGAAGAGGTGCCATCGAGACTTATCGCCAGCGGCGCATGACGCTGGAACATCCATTTAATCGCTTTCAACGGTACGCCAGGTGCCGCCCAGGGCGCAGCGTAGCCAGGCGAGATTTGCCCTGCGTTCGCCGCACTGGTCTCCAGCGCCGGACCAGGCTCCCTGTCAATGACTGTCACCTCATGTCCCGCCTGACTCAGATACCAGGCACTGGTAACCCCCACTACGCCACTTCCCAGTACAACGACTCGCATAACCTGCTCCCATGTGTAAAGCACAATCATCTGATTACAAATTGATAACTCAGATGAAAATGTTATTCAACATATGGCTTTTTTATGGTGACGCTACTCACACCTTTCCGTAAATTCAGGCGTCAGGATATTTAGAATCTCCTGCTGCACGACATTTCGCCGCAGAATAAAATTCTGCCAATGACGATTTTCACCCCTCTCTTGCAAGGTGTTATCGCGAAGAAAAAAAGCGACGTTACGTACGGTTTTTATTGTGTGTTCTATGCTTGAAATGAGACTCTCCATACAGAGAGAGTTGCTAACAACGAGGGCGCGCTAATGGCTACGATTGATTCCATGAATAAGGACACCATACGTCTCAGTGATGGACCTGACTGGACCTTCGATCTACTGGATGTGTATCTCGCAGAGATCGACCGGGTGGCGAAACTTTACCGCCTGGATACTTACCCGCATCAAATCGAAGTCATCACCTCCGAACAGATGATGGACGCCTACTCCAGCGTAGGGATGCCCATTAACTATCCCCACTGGTCATTCGGTAAAAAATTTATTGAAACCGAGCGGCTTTATAAGCATGGACAGCAAGGTCTGGCCTACGAGATTGTCATTAACTCCAATCCCTGTATCGCCTATCTGATGGAAGAGAACACCATCACCATGCAGGCGCTGGTTATGGCGCATGCCTGCTACGGGCATAACTCTTTCTTTAAGAATAATTATCTGTTCCGCAGCTGGACGGATGCCAGTTCGATTGTCGACTACCTGATTTTCGCCCGTAACTACATCACCGATTGTGAAGAGCGATACGGTGTCGAAGAGGTGGAAAAACTGCTCGATTCCTGCCACGCGCTGATGAATTATGGCGTTGATCGTTATAAACGTCCGCAAAAGATCTCCCTGCAGGAAGAGAAAGCCCGCCAGAAAAGCCGTGAGGAGTACCTGCAAAGCCAGGTCAACACGCTGTGGCGCACTCTGCCAAAACGTGAAGAAGAGAAAGCCGTTGTGGAAGCGCGCCGCTACCCTTCTGAACCACAGGAAAACCTGCTCTACTTTATGGAAAAAAATGCCCCGTTGCTGGAACCCTGGCAGCGTGAGATTTTGCGCATCGTGCGTAAAGTCAGTCAGTATTTTTATCCGCAGAAACAGACACAGGTCATGAACGAAGGCTGGGCAACCTTCTGGCACTACACCATCCTCAATCATCTGTATGATGAAGGGAAAGTGACAGACCGCTTTATGCTGGAATTTCTTCACAGCCATACAAACGTGGTATTCCAGCCGCCCTACAACAGCCCGTGGTATAGCGGTATTAACCCGTATGCCCTCGGATTTGCGATGTTCCAGGACATCAAACGGATTTGTCAGTCCCCAACTGATGAAGACAAATACTGGTTCCCGGACATTGCCGGTTCCGACTGGCTGGAAACGCTGCATTTCGCCATGCGCGATTTTAAAGATGAAAGCTTCATCAGTCAGTTTATGTCGCCAAAAATCATGCGTGATTTCCGCTTCTTTAGCGTGCTGGATGATGATCGCAATAATTATCTGGAGATTGCGGCGATTCACAACGAGGAGGGTTACCGTGAGATTCGTTCCAAACTGTCGTCACAGTACAACCTGAGCAATCTGGAACCCAATATTCAGGTGTGGAATGTGGATTTACGCGGCGATCGTTCTCTGACGCTGCGCTATATCCCGCACAATCGCGCGCCGCTGGATAAAGGCCGCCGGGAAGTGCTCAAACATGTGCATCGGTTGTGGGGGTTTGACGTGCTGCTGGAACAGCAAAATGAAGATGGCAGTGTGGAACTGCTGGACCGTTGCCCTGCCCGTAATAATACTCTCTGATAACGAAAAGCCCCTCCGTCGGAGGGGCTTCGCTTTGCTTAACGCCCGTGAATCGTTAAATCCCCGGGCAGTGTTTTATGCATGCGCTGCCAGATCTCACCACTCTCACGCCCATAACGACGTACCGTTTCGTACACCTCGTCATGTAAACCTTTCTCACAGATTTCTGCCAGACGATGGTAGAAACCGAGGGCCAGGCTGCGTGCTTCCGGGCTTGCGAAGTAGTGACGCCCGATGCGGGTATACAAGCCTTTCATCCCGTTGAGGATCAGCCCGTAAATCGGGTTGCCGGAGGCAAAAGCCAGACCGCGGAAAATGTTGTAATCGAGTTCAGCAAACGCATCACCGTGATCTTCAACTTCACGTGCGTTTGCCAGCACCGCCAGCGCGTCTTGCGGATGCTGACGGAACGCGGTACGGATAAAGATGGTCGCGATATTGGTACGCACGGACAGAAGGTTATCGATGAGCTGCGGAACGCTCTCATGGTCCAGACGCGCCAGAGTTTCCAGAATATTGAGCCCGGAGGTTTCCCAGAAATTATTTACTTTAGTGGGCTTACCGTGCTGAATGGTCAGCCAGCCGTCGCGGGCCAGACGCTGTAACACTTCACGCAATGTGGTACGAGTGACGCCAATCAGTTCGGAGAGTTCGCGTTCTGCCGGAAGAATCGACCCCGGAGGGAAACGGTTATTCCAGATACTTTCAATAATGTATTCTTCCGCGAAACCCGCCGGGCTCTGCGCCTTAATGACCATAGTGAGATTTCCATTATACAACTAAGCAAAGATCACTCATCATACCAGACCACCTCGGGGGCAGATAGCAGGCGAAATGAAGAAAAAGGGGATCGCCGATCCAATTTGAAAGATTCACATGCCGTACTTTTTACCCCCAATTTATTCACGACTACTTCTTCTTTACTGAAAATCATTTACCACATCTATCATTAATGTTTTTCCTGTTAGCGCTTTGCTTACATTCCTGACAGCAGGATTTGACTTTTCGCATGATAAACATCCGATTACGTATTATTTTCTTATGCAATAGTGGCTTGCTAAGTGATTTCGTTTACACTGCTGTGTCTACGCATGTCCCAGGGAAATGATTATGTTGCGATATTTGAACAAGTGCTCTCACGGGCGCGGCGCCTGGCTATTAATGGCGTTCACCGCACTGGCACTTGAATTAGTGGCGTTGTGGTTCCAGCACGTCATGTTGCTGAAACCCTGTGTCCTGTGTATTTACGAACGTTCTGCCCTTTTTGGTGTGATGGGCGCGGGTATTGTCGGAGCGATTGCGCCGAAAACGCCGCTGCGCTACGTCGCTATCTTAATCTGGTTGTACAGCGCCTGGCGTGGGATCCAGCTGGCGTATGAACACACCATGATTCAGCTTCATCCTTCTCCTTTTATGACCTGCGATTTTGCTGCGCGTTTCCCTTCGTGGCTGCCACTGGATAAATGGCTTCCGCAGGTCTTCGTGGCTTCAGGCGATTGTGCTGAAAAACAGTGGCAGTTCCTGTCACTGGAAATGCCGCAATGGCTGTTAGGTATCTTTGTCGCTTACTTTGTTGTCGCGGCGCTGGTGCTCATCGCACAGCCCTTTAAACCGAAAAAACGCGACCTCTTCGGTCGCTAACAGAACGCTCCTTCGGGAGCGTTTTTTTATTACCGCAACAAAAAGAACTCCCGGCAGGGGGTAGCTAACCGAAGCGACTGTCTTTAACAACACAGTCGCTTAATACACCCCGTTATAGCCATCCAGATAAGTCGCCGCTAACTCATTGCCTATCAGCTCGGCATCTTTCGGGTCCGCCTGTGCCGTATCGCCAGACCTGTCGTATGTTTCGGTGAGACGACGGCTGGCCTGTACCCTTAGCATCCCGGCATATTTGGTAGCGTAATGCGAATCACGACCAGTAATGCTATCTCGTTTTCCTTTATCGTATGCCTGTTCAAAGGCGGGAATAATGTTACGGTAAGTGCCTCGTGGCGAGAAACGGACACCGCCGTCCGTTGAGCTGTGGTTTTCCGTAAAGGCAATAGCGTGCCGTTGTGGAGAGGGTTTTGACGTTGTACAACCTGCGAGCAGAATACCTGCCGCTACCATCACAATGAATTTATTCATTACAGGCCCCGTTAATGTTTCTGCTTATTTAAGACCTGCAGATCTTTTAGCGTCTTGTTTTAAATCAGTTTTCATTCATCTCAGAGAGTAGCGGTATAACAGTGGATATTATTGCGCCCAATCGGGTTTATTTAAAATATGATCCTGCCAGTCGCGGACTTCGGACTCTTTTACCGCAATATGACGAACTGTGATGCGTTGTTTGTGCATCATCTCTTTCGAGCCGGTACGCAGCGGGTGCCAGACCGGTAGCGCCTTCCCTTCGGCCAGCAGACGATAGGCGCAGGTGGGCGGTAACCATTCAAAGGTAGGTAAATTATCACGCGTCAGCTTGATACAGTCCGGTTCATACTCAAAGCGGCGCTCGTAGTTGCGGCACTGACAGGTTTTGATGTTTAACTGACGACAGGCGACGTTAGTGAAATAAATCTCGTCGGAATCTTCATCCATCAGCTTATGCAGGCAGCACTGACCGCAGCCGTCACACAGCGATTCCCACTCCGCGTCCGTCATTTGTTCAAGAGTTTTGCTTTGCCAGAAAGGTGTGTCGCTCATAAATCAGTTCGCCATTTAAAACCAGGGAGCACCTTATAACCAGTCTGGCATGGGGATGCAAGTTTTGCCGCCGTTCTGGCGGCAAATCGACTTATAACACTCGGGTCTTTAACGAGAGGCCGTTAAAGCTCACTTCCAGTTCGTCCCCGCCGTGCAGCGGCCCTACCCCTTCCGGGGTTCCGGTCAGAATGACATCCCCGGCTTTGAGCGTGAAGAAGCGACTCATATAAGCAATCAGCGGCACAATTTTATGGATCATGTCGGCAGTGGTCCCCTGCTGGCGGACTTCACCGTTGATTTTTAGCCCCAGCGTCGTGTTCTGCGGATCGCTGGTAAACTCTGCCGCCGGAATAAAACCGGAGATCGGGCAGGAATTATCAAAACCTTTCGCTTTTTCCCACGGCTGCCCAGCCTTTTTCATTTTGGCCTGCAGATCGCGAAGCGTGAGATCCAGCGCCACGCCATACCCAGCAATGGCTTTTCGTACATGATCTTCGGTTGCCTGACGCAGAGTGGCGCCAATAAGCACGGCCAGTTCAACTTCATGATGCACGGAACCTAAATCCTGCGGCAATGCCAGCGGCTGGCGAATATCGCACAATGCAGTTTCCGGTTTAATAAACAGCACCGGCTCTTCCGGCGTGGCGCTGCCCATCTCTTTAATATGTTTCGCATAGTTGCTGCCAACGCACACGACTTTACTCACCGGGTAATCCAGGAGTGCGCCCTGCCAGTTATGATGTTGGTACATGTCTTTCCCCTAAGTAACACATTGAACAAGTGCGAAAAATGACTATCCGCGCCACATGGCGGTTTGTCAAATAGCAAACTTTTTATTCAACGTTTATGCGGGAGTAAGACAAGTGGCGGAATCGATCCGCCACCATAAAATTCGGGGGGCGTTATCTTTCGCTTTCTAAATGCTGTTTCAGTAAATTTTCTGGCGGCGGTGGAATCTGTAAATAATATCCCTGCGTGCGCAACGCCTCTTTTACTTTTTCCAGATCCGCACTGGCCAGTTTTTTACGTCCGTCGAGGGGCAATAACATGGCTAGCTGGGGCTGGCCAAAGCTTTTCATTAATTCTTCCGGCACGCGTGAAAAATCGTCTTTTTTTTCGACATACAGATAAGTCTGTTCACGTCGGGAACTTCGGTAGATCACACAAAACATACTTTTGCTCTGAATTAAGGGGTGGTTACTTGCCTGAATATAATAGTGACTATAACATGCTTGATAGTCTTCGGAATATCGCTCACTCATGAGTGATAATAGCAAAATGAGTAAGGTCAGGATGTCAAACACGCCCATCGAGCTAAAAGGCAGTAGTTTTACCTTATCTGTGGTTCACTTGCATGATGCAAAACCCGAGGTTATTCGCCAGGCGTTAGAAGACAAAATCGCTCAGGCTCCCGCTTTTTTAAAACATGCTCCTGTCGTTATTAATGTTTCTGATCTTGAGGGCCCGGTAAACTGGTCGCCGATTCAGCAGACCATTCTGGCTACAGGGTTACGGGTTGTTGGTATCAGCGGTTGTAAAGACAGCGAACTGAAAGCCGATATCGAACGTGCCGGGTTGCCGCTTCTGACCGAAGGCAAAGAAAAGCCGCAACGTCAGGTTGCCGCCCCTGTCCCCGTCGCCCCTATTGTTACTCCGGTCACAAAAACACGCTTGATCGATCTTCCTGTTCGTTCCGGACAGCGTGTTTATGCGCCAAACTGTGATCTGATTGTCACCAGCCATGTCAGTGCGGGCGCGGAGTTAATTGCCGACGGTAATATCCATGTTTATGGCATGATGCGTGGCCGCGCGCTGGCTGGCGCAGGCGGCGACAAGGATGCGCAAATATTTTGTACTCACCTCACGGCGGAGCTGGTATCCATCGCAGGGGAATACTGGCTGAGCGATCAAATCCCGGCCGATTTTTATGGCAAAGCGGCACGCTTACGTTTAGCGGATAACGCTTTGACTATTCAACCATTAGATTAAGCCCTTTTAACAAGGAACTCCTATGGCACGCATTATTGTTGTTACTTCGGGTAAAGGGGGCGTGGGTAAGACCACCTCCAGCGCGGCCATCGCAACCGGTTTGGCCCAGAAGGGAAAGAAAACCGTCGTTATTGATTTTGATATCGGCCTGCGTAACCTCGATCTCATCATGGGCTGTGAACGTCGCGTCGTGTACGACTTCGTGAACGTCATTCAGGGCGATGCGACGCTGAATCAGGCGCTGATTAAAGATAAACGTACGGAAAATCTTTATATTCTCCCGGCTTCGCAGACGCGCGACAAAGACGCGTTAACCCGTGAAGGCGTAGAGAAGGTGCTTGATGAGCTGCAGAAAATGGAGTTCGACTTTATCATTTGCGACTCACCGGCGGGGATTGAAACCGGCGCGCTGATGGCACTCTATTTCGCGGATGAAGCGATCATCACCACCAACCCGGAAGTCTCTTCCGTCCGTGACTCTGACCGTATCCTCGGCATCCTGGCGTCTAAATCGCGTCGCGCCGAAAACGGCCAGGAACCGATTAAAGAACACCTGTTGTTGACCCGCTACAACCCGGGGCGCGTTAATAAAGGTGATATGCTCAGCATGGAAGACGTGCTGGAGATCCTGCGCATTAAGCTGGTTGGCGTGATCCCCGAAGATCAGTCAGTCCTTCGCGCATCCAACCAGGGGGAGCCGGTTATTCTGGATACCACTGCCGATGCAGGCAAAGCGTACGCAGATACCGTTGAACGTCTACTGGGAGAAGAACGTCCTTTCCGCTTCATTGATGAAGAGAAGAAAGGTTTCCTCAAACGCCTGTTCGGAGGATAAGCTATGGCATTACTCGACTTTTTTCTCTCCAGAAAAAAGAATACCGCCAGCATCGCCAAAGAGCGTCTGCAAATTATTGTTGCGGAACGCCGACGCAGCGAAGCTGAACCACATTATTTACCGCAGCTAAAGCGGGATATTCTGGAGGTGATTTGTAAATATGTTCAAATCGATCCGGAAATGGTTTCAGTCCAACTGGAACAACGCGGTGACGATATATCCATTCTGGAACTCAACGTTACCTTGCCGGAACCAGAAGAGACGAAATAACCCGACGGTTTATCGCTGCGTCAGGGGTAATAAAAAAGGCAGAAATCTTCTGCCTTTTTCTTTTATTAACGCTTAACCCCTGTTGTTATATACAGGCATCAGCGCGGATATTCCGCTAATAATGTTTTGAGCTGCTCACCCATCAATTCCGCGCGCCAGCCGCTAATTAATTCAGGTAAATTCGTCTGCGGCTTTAATTGCCAGTGCCAGTTAAGTAGCTGATTAATTTGCCGACGTGAAGCGATCAATTCTGCGCTCAGTCCTTTGCTCTCGCTGACTTCCTGCACCTGCGCCTTAATGGCTTTAAACGCTTTACGATAGCCGGGCATATCCACCAGGTTCAGAATCGGATCCGGTAGTGCATCTTCCGGCAGCGCCTGCGCCTGTGCAACCAGTGATAACAACGTTTTGCCATGAAAACGAATTTCGCTGCCGGAAAGACCAATGCTGTCCAGTTCGCCCATGCTGCCCGGCATATAACGCGCCACGGCCCACAGGTTCTCTTCACGCACCACAAAATTGACCGCCAGGTCTCGCTCACGGGCTTTACGCAGGCGCCAGTTAGCCAGCAAACGCAGGCAGGCCAACTGACGAGTACGCAACTGCCAGGCGTTGCTGATTTCACGCCATGCCTCTTCCGGCGCCAGAATTTCGCTGCGACGCTGCATCATTAGTCGGCACTCATCCAGTGCGGCATTGAGCCACCCCGCTTCTTCGGTTTCGGCCAGTAATTTGCGGGCGATAGGGAGCAAATACCAGACATCGGCTGCTGCATAATCGCACTGACGTGTCGTTAATGGACGCGCCAGCCAGTCAGTACGGGATTCGCTTTTGTCCAGCGCCACACCAGTGTACTGCTCCACCATTGCCGCAAAGCCCCAGGAGAGCGCACGGCCACAGAAAGCGGCGAGAATTTGCGTATCGATCATCGGCTGCGGCATCACACCGAAGGCGTTAAGGAAGACTTCGAGGTCTTCGCTGCCGGCATGGAGGAATTTGGTTACACGGGTATTGGTAATCAGATCGCGGAACGGTGCCCAGTCAGTGATGGTTAATGGGTCGATTAACGCCACACGCTCCCCGTCATAGAGCTGGATTAAACCAAGCTGGGGATAATAGGTGCGGGTGCGGACAAATTCAGTATCAAGCGCAATAGCATCAGTGCCAGCCGCAGCTTCACACAGCGCTGCCAGCGCCTCGTTCGTCGTGATCATCTGGTAATTCAAATCGTCTTCTCTTTAGTTTGCGCCCACAAAAAACGCCGGATTAACCGGCGTTCTGGCGACTAACGCATAGCTCAGCCTTTATTGTCCACTTTGCCACGCGCTTCGTCACGCAATTCTCGTCGTAAAATTTTGCCGACGTTGGATTTCGGCAGCTCGGCGCGGAATTCCACCCGTTTCGGCACTTTATAGCCCGTTAGCTGGCGGCGGCAAAACGCGATAAGCGCTTCTTCGGTCAGCGAGTCGTCTTTTTTCACTACAAAGATTTTGACCGCTTCGCCGCTGGCATCCGAGGGCACGCCTACCGCTGCCACTTCCTTGACGCCCTCATGCTGCATCACGACATCTTCGATTTCGTTCGGATAGACGTTAAAACCAGAGACCAGAATCATGTCCTTTTTGCGATCGACGATACGCATAAAGCCTTCTTCATCCATCACCGCGATGTCGCCGGTGTACAACCAGCCATCTTTAATGATTTCATCAGTCGCCGCCGGACGCTGCCAGTAACCCAGCATCACCTGCGGGCCTTTGACACATAATTCACCCGGTTCGCCCGGAGGAACTTCGTTGCCCGCGTCATCCACCAGCTTCACTTCTGTGGACGGGACCGGCAAACCGATACTGCCACTGTGGTAATCAATATCATGCGGGTTGACGCTCACCAGCGGCGAACATTCCGTCAGACCGTAACCTTCCAGCAGGTATTCGCCGGTAAGTTTCACCCAGCGCTCGGCAACAGCTTGCTGTACGGGCATGCCGCCCCCCGCAGAAAGGTGCAGTGAGGAAAAATCAAGTTTGTGGAAATCGTCATTGTTCAGCAATGCATTAAACAGGGTGTTTACCCCGGTCATTGCGGTGAAAGGGTACTTCGCCAGCTCTTTCACCAGCCCTGGAATGTCACGCGGGTTGGTGATGAGCAGGTTCTGTCCGCCCAGTTCGATGAACAACAGGCAGTTCATGGTCAGAGCAAAAATGTGGTAGAGCGGTAACGCGGTGACCACCAGCTCTTTGCCGCGATGGAGCAACGGGCCGTAGGTCGCATTTACCTGTTCCAGGTTGGCCAGCATATTACGGTGCGTCAGCATTGCCCCTTTGGCCACGCCCGTTGTCCCGCCTGTGTATTGCAGAAACGCCAGATCATCTGTTGTGACTTCCGGCTTGATGTACTGCAAACGATAGCCCGCCTGCAGCGCACGGCGGAACGAGATGGCATCAGGCAGGTGGTATTTCGGCACCAGACGCTTCACATATTTAACGACAAAGTTAACCAGCGTGCCCTTCGCCGGGGAGAGCTGGTCCCCCATGCGCGTCAGGATCACATGGCGAACCTGAGTCTTATCGACCACTTTTTCCAGCGTGTGGGCGAAGTTGGAGACAATCACAATAGCGGATGCGCCGCTGTCATTAAGCTGATGTTCCAGTTCGCGCGGCGTGTACAGTGGGTTGACGTTCACAACAATCATACCCGCGCGCAGAATACCGAACAGCGCCACCGGATATTGCAAAAGGTTCGGCATCATCAGCGCCACACGATCACCCTTTTGCAAGCCTAAACCCTGTTGCAGGTATGCGGCAAAAGCGCGGCTACGCTCTTCCAGCTTGCGGAAGGTCATCACCTCCCCCATGTTGACGAACGCAGGTTGGTCGGCGTAGCGCGCCGTCGCGTGTTCAAAAAGTTCAACCAGGGATTGATAACGATCGGGATTAATATCCGCAGGCACATCGGCGGGATAACGGTTTAGCCAAACCTTCTTCAATGCATCACCTCTAAAATGTGTATTTGTCGTCATCACAACCCCAGTTAATAAACAAGTCGTTAACATAATATTAACTCAGCGTACCAGTTTATTTATTGTTCGGATTGAAGGTTGCGAAGCGCATCACTAATTATTTTTGTTATGGTCGCGCAAATAAAGAAACAGCGGACCAGCCGCTGTTTCTTTATTCATGCAGAACAGAGGGTTACTCTGTTACAACACTCTCTTCATACGCAGGGCCGGGAGTATACCAGCCCCAGCCGCCGTAGCCGCGATGCCACGGGTGTGGCCCCATCAGCCATGGATCCATCGGCTGTGGCGGCAGCACCACCTGTTTAGTGATATGCCAGCGCTTGTAGCCGTCAGCACGAATCACCGCGAATTTATAGGCAGCACCACCAACCTGACCGTCATAGGTGCCGGTAATCGGGCCGACGACGGTTACCAGTTGGTTCTGGAAGTCCACCGGATCGAGGAAGCCATTAACATCAGCCATAATGCGCCCAACGGATGTTGCGCCAAGAATAGGTCTGGCCCCGTCATCCAGCGGTACGGTAGCTATCTCAAGGCGTGTTTTCCCCTGCTGATTATCAATTTTCACCACTTTGCCGCCGAAACGGGCTTCCTGGCCGATATAGAGATTTGGCGCATTCATCACGCGCACCAGATCATCCTGTGGCGTCGGAGTAGTTCCTTTGATCGCGTCAGGCACAGAAACACACCCACTCAACGCTGCGGCGACCACGCCCGCCAGTAACCAGCGCATAACTCTTTTTTGACTCGCCATGATGCGACTCCCTCACTCAGCCTTTTGTTACTGAGATTCATTCCCGGCCCGGAAGTTTCTTCCAGGCCACTTCGTTACGCAAATAAACTGGCTCGGCATGCTCAACGGCGACGGTTCGTCCCAGCGAAAGTTGCTGGTGCGCAATGGGCAACATATCCTGCGCTTCCGGCAACGACACACCGCCATCTGTCAGCGTCAGTCCGGTGTCGTTTGCCATATCCGGCCAGGCTTGCCAGCCGGTACCGACGGTCGCCCACTCGCCAGAAAGCGCGTTGAGGCGCGCTGTCACCGCGTCCGGTTTAAGGACCGCTTCGGTCTCTTCACCATGCCAGACGCCGTCAGCATCGCGCTGATACTCCGCCCAGTAGACTTCCCCCATTCGGGCATCAATGGCTGCCAGCACACGGGTAGCTCCCGATTTGCGCCAGGCCCCTTCGGCCATCGTCGCCAGCGTTGAAACGCCAATCATCGGCAGTTCCGCACCCAGCGCCAGCCCCTGTGCAATGCCAATACCGATGCGTACACCGGTAAAACTTCCCGGACCACGGCCAAAGGCCAGCGCATCCAGTTCAGACAGCGCAACGCCGCCCTCGGTGAGGATATCCTTCACCAGAGGCAGAATGCGTTGCGTGTGTTCACGTGGGCAGAGTTCGAAATGAGCAAAGAGGGTTCCGTCGCTGTTCAGCGCGACGGAGCAGGCTTCAGTGGCGGTATCAATGGCCAGAATTCGCATGGGTAATCGCAGTCCCGGTAAAACAAAATGGCGCGCATATTAACACAGTCTGCGCCAAATTACTTCGCCGCAGAGGCAGCAAGAAACGCAACTGCGCGGCGAATATCCCGCGTACGCGGCGCAGGCGGCAGACTTGCCAGGAACACCGCGCCATAGGGGCGCATTACCAGACGGTTATCGCAAATCACCAGCACACCCCGGTCATCAACGTCACGAATCAGGCGCCCGACGCCCTGTTTAAGAGTAATAACCGCATCCGGAAGCTGGACCTCATCAAACGGATCGCCGCCGCGCAGGCGGCAATCCTCCATTCGCGCTTTTAGCAGCGGATCGTCCGGCGAAGTGAACGGCAGTTTGTCGATAATGACCAGCGACAGCGTGTCGCCGCGCACATCCACCCCTTCCCAGAAACTGCTGGTCGCCACCAGTAAGGCATTTCCTGCGGTAATAAATTGCTGTAGCAACTGCCCTTTGCTGGTCTCTCCCTGCAGCAAAACGGGTAGCGTCATGGTGGCCCGGAACTGTTCAGCGAGATCGCGCATCATCGCGTGGGAAGTACAAAGCATAAAGCAGCGACCATTGTTTGCTTCAATGATCGGTTTGAGCATTGCCGCCAGCTGACGCGCCGCTCCCGGCTGATTAGCTTGTGGCAGGTTTCGCGGCACACAAAGCAGCGTCTGGCGGGCGTAATCGAACGGGCTTGGCAACAGCAGCGTTTGTGCTTCTTCGATGCCGAGCCGCCCGGTAAAGTGGTGCAGATCATCGTTCACCGAGAGCGTCGCCGAGGTAAAAATCCAGCTGCCGCTTTTCTGCGCCATGACTTCTTTGAATTTATCCGCCACGGTGAGCGGCGTCAGTGCCAGGGTAAAATGGCGCGAGGTACACTCATACCAGTAACTAAAACCGGGCTGATTGATCTCTTTTAACCGTTTGAGCCGTGCGCGGTACAGCGTCGCACGCTCAAACGCCGCATCGAGAATAGCCGAACGTCCCAGCGACAGTTTTGCCACGTCATAACAGAGCTCCAGAGCGTCATCAAGCAGCAGTAGCGCCCGCTGGATATGGGCATCGGCCAGCAGGTCCCGCAAGTTGCCACGATATCCCGGTTCCCCCAGTTGCAGACGAAAATCCTGCGCACTCTGCGCCAGTCTGTCGGCGCATTTTTGCAACTGCTGGGTATCACGTAGCTCGGTACGATAAGCAATAGTGAAATCTTTGGCTAAATCCAGCAACTGACGGCTGGAGATCGACTGACCGAAATACTGGCTGGCGATATCAGGAAGTTGATGCGCTTCATCGAAAATCATCACTTCGGCTTCCGGGATCAGCTCGCCAAAACCGCTCTCTTTCACCACCATGTCTGCCAGGAACAGGTGATGGTTGACCACCACCACATCGGCATCCATTGCTTTTTTGCGCGCCTTTACCACAAAGCAATCTTTGTACATCGGGCAGTCGCTGCCCAGACAGTTGTCATTGGTGCTGGTCACCAGCGGCCAGACGGCAGAATCCTCCGCCACGCTGACACAGGTGCTGATATCGCCATCTTTGGTCTGATTTGACCAGGAGCGTAACAAAATCACGTCGCTGAGAGTTTGCACCGGCAGATCGCCCCCCGCCAGCGCCTGCTGTTCCAGTCGTTCAATACAGAGGTAGTTTGAACGCCCTTTAAGTAGTGCGGTATGACCAGTGAACGCAAGCGCTTTTGCCACCGTGGGTAAATCGCGGCTGTATAGCTGATCCTGCAGCGCTTTTGATCCCGTTGAGATGATCACTTTTTTGCCTGCACGCAAGGCCGGAGCCAGATAGGCGTAGGTTTTACCGGTCCCGGTGCCTGCCTCTACCACCAGCGGCTGTGTACGGGCAATGGCGTCACTGACGGCATGGGCCATCTGACGTTGTGGTTCCCGGGGCTTAAAACCCGGTATCGCTTTGGCCAACTGACCGTCTGTTGCAAAATCGTCCGTCACACTGCCCCCACACTGGATAAATCGCCAGCGATTATGTCAGGGCATTGGGTTTTACGCCAGTCTGTGGCAGTCTTGGCCGCATTCAGAAGAAAAACCCTGAGGAAGAAAATATGACTATTACCCGCATTGATGCCGACGCCCGCTGGTCTGACGCCGTTATCCATAATCAAACGCTCTACTATACCGGTGTGCCGGAAAACCTCGACGCCGACGCGTTTGAACAAACCGCCAACACCCTGGCGCAAATTGACGCCGTGCTGGCCAGACAGGGCAGCGATAAGACCCGCATCCTCGATGCGACGATATTTCTGGTGGATAAAAGCGATTTCGCGGCAATGAACAAAGCCTGGGATGCGTGGGTGGTGGCAGGTCATGCACCAGTACGCTGTACCGTTCAGGCCGGGTTGATGAACCCGAAATATAAAGTCGAAATTAAGATTGTTGCCGCCGTCTGACAGGACGCGTTCCGGCGCGCATACCGCGCCGGAACTTATTCCATATCGAGAAAGTCGTCGTGCTCCAGATAATGGTTGAGTGCACGGATAATTTCGCCATCGCTGGCGTTGGGTTTTTGCTCAACGGCCAGCTCCACGACGGACTGAAAATGCTCGCCCATACAGGCGAAGTGTCGATAACGCCCCGTCGATGCTGCGGCTTCGTCGTCATCGCTGGCGACCACATAAAGCGCATCGCCCGCCTGAAAAGCCCCGTCGCGTGTTGAATAGAGATCGTAATAAAGCGTTTTACCCTGCCCGGCCTTTACGCAGGCAATCAGCGCTTCAATACCAATCGCCATATTCAGCCGCAGGGTTTCCAGCACCGGGCCGGCAGGCGCAAAAGTAACGGTTGCGCCAGTGGCCTCTAATTCTCGCTCCAGCGGGCGCAAACGCAGGCGAAAATCCTCGCCCACACAAACGGGCGGACTGGCGACAAAACTTAGCGCATCAGCTAACGGTAAATTAAGCGTTTTTCTGAGGACGTGAACGACCTTTAGTTTCTGCGGGCCGATATCAGTAATGAGCAGACGCCCCGCCTGCCAGTCCTGTGGGTCCACGTTCACGGCGTTATCGTCGTCATCATCATGCGCCAGCCGCGCTTCCCGAAGCTCAAGCCAGAACGGACTGTCCGCTTCGGTATGCGCGTCAAGCAACGCCAGCGCAGCCGCCTCATCGGCATGGCATAGCTGGTCTAAAAGGGTCTGAAAAGCGTGCAAATTGGGCGAAATGCGTTCTGCCTGCCAGCGGCCAGCGCCGTGTGCGGCATAATAGACCGGGTAGCCGTCCGCCGCTTCACCCAGATCGATAAAGAAAGGATCGTCGAAGCCATTAAGCGCCAGAAGATACCAGCCTGGCTGCCACATCCCGGGGGTGTCCGCCACCAGACTTTCACCGGTGACGCCGTGCCAGCGAAAACCGCAATGCCACGCGTGCCATTGCTCTGGCTGCGGATAGTGAAAAGGAAGCGTGAGGTCGCCCGGGATAACTGCCGCTGTGATAAACGCAAGGATCGCATCCGGTATCGTCTCAGGCATCGTGTTATCCATTCACCGCCTCCAGTTTTCAGGGGATTATTCGTCTTCGTCTTCAAAGCGCGCCACAATGCGTTCGCCCGTGTGGCTGGCGCGTAGCTCATCAGCAACCTGAGAGATGGCCTGCCCACTGCTCATGCCCTGTGCCATTAACTCCTGAATGCGCTCGACCGCTTTTTGCTGCTGCTCGTGGCTAAGGGAAGGTAAACCTGCAAACATTGTGAACTCCTGCTAAATTATTCGCGCTGATTATTTCATGCGCCGTGGCTATGCGCCAGCGATCGCGCAAAGAGCCAGGACTGATGAAGACGTTTTTCCCTACTTTGATATCGTTACCGTGGCATCCCGATGCCGCAGAGCACTATTTTTCCCTGATTCAGCCGCTGCCATGGGCCATGCTGCTGCACTCCGGTCACGCGGACCATGCCTGCAACCGTTTTGATATTCTGGTCGCCGATCCTCTCTCAACGCTTGTCACACGGGGTGAACAGACCGTTATCACCGACGCCAATGGCGAGCAAATATCACCAGAGTGCCCGTTTGCCCTGGTGAAACAGGCTATCGACAAAGCCGGGATCCACCCACAGACGAACAACGATCTGCCGTTTCTGGGTGGCGCACTCGGACTGTTCGGTTACGATTTAGGGCGTCGCTTCGAAAAACTGCCCTCCCGTGCACAAAAAGATATTTTATTGCCGGATATGGCAATAGGCATTTATGACTGGGCCATGGTGGTGGATCACCATAAACAACGAGTCACGCTACTGAGTTACCGGGATCCGCAGGCGCGTCTGGCCTGGCTTAACGCCCAAACACCGCCGTCCGCCATCCCGTTTAGCCTGACCGCCCCCTGGCAGGCAAATATGACGCGCTCGGAGTATGGCGAGAAATTTCGTCAGGTACAGGCATGGTTGCACAGCGGTGATTGTTATCAGGTTAATCTCGCCCAGCGTTTTCAGGCACACTATGTCGGCGATGAGTGGCAGGCGTTTTGCCGTCTGAATCGCTCAAATCGCGCCCCGTTCAGTGCTTTTTTACGTCTGGAAGAGGGTGCGGTTTTAAGCCTGTCGCCGGAGCGGTTTATTCATCTTTCGGACGATGTTATCGAGACGCGCCCTATCAAAGGCACACTTCCGCGCCTGCCTGATGCGCAGGATGATGCACAACAGGCACAAAAACTGGCCGCTTCAACGAAAGATCGGGCTGAAAATCTGATGATTGTCGACCTGATGCGCAATGATATTGGTCGGGTGGCCGTGCCTGGTTCCGTACGCGTCCCGGAGTTGTTTGTCGTAGAGCCCTTCCCGGCTGTTCACCATCTGGTCAGTACCGTAACAGCAAAGCTGCCTGCCGGTTTACATGCCAGCGATGTATTACGCGCCGCATTTCCGGGTGGGTCGATTACCGGGGCGCCTAAAATTCGCGCCATGGCAATTATCGATGAACTGGAACCACAACGGCGTAATGCCTGGTGCGGCAGCATTGGGTATATCAGTTTTTGCGGCGCCATGGATACCAGCATCACCATTCGTACCCTGACGGCGTGGGCGGGTCAAATATTCTGTTCAGCCGGAGGCGGTATCGTGGCGGATAGCAACGAAGAGGCGGAATATCAGGAAACGTTTGATAAAGTTAACCGTATCTTGCAGCAACTGGAGAGCTAAATCGTGGCGCAGCCTAACCTTACCCTGGATGATTTTCTGTCGCGTTTTCAGCTTTTACGCCCCCAGCTACACCCCACAGCCGCAAATGCGCGGCAGGCGGCAGTACTGGTGCCGGTGGTGCGACGCGAGCAGCCAGGGTTATTGTTGACGCAGCGTTCGCCACGATTGCGAAAACACGCCGGGCAGGTCGCTTTTCCCGGCGGTGCCGTTGATGACACCGATGCTTCGCTGATTGCCGCGGCCCTGAGGGAAGCACAAGAAGAGGTGGCTATTCCTCCTGAGGCCGTCGACGTTATCGGCGTGCTCCCTCCCGTGGACAGCGTCACCGGATTTCGCGTGACACCCGTTGTGGGTATTATTCCTCCCGATCTGCATTACCACGCCAGCGAAGACGAAGTAGCTTCGGTATTTGAAATGCCGCTGGCCGAGGCGCTACGCCTGGGGCGCTATCATCCACTGGATATCCATCGCCAGGGCAATGCTCACCGGGTGTGGCTCTCCTGGTATCAGCATTATTTTGTCTGGGGCATGACCGCCGGCATAATTCGTGAGCTGGCACTGCAGGTGGGGCTTCGCCCTTAACTATACTTAACACGAAGCATTCTTGGGACAGTAGAATGTGGCCGCGCGCTATTAGTAAAATCGAGGTTAGGCATTAGTTTAATTCATGTGAATAATTAAGCTGACCGCACGCTTCCCTCTTACACTATGCGCAGTTATTACATCGTTACTGGAACCTCTGGTAACCCTGTCAGGAGTGTTAATGTGATTAGTATATTCGACATGTTCAAGGTGGGGATCGGTCCCTCTTCCTCCCACACTGTTGGCCCGATGAAAGCCGGGAAGCAGTTCGTCGATGACCTGGTCGAAAAAGGATTACTGGAAAGCGTCACCCGCGTTGCGGTGGATGTTTATGGCTCACTGTCACTGACAGGTAAAGGCCACCATACCGATATCGCCATTATTATGGGTCTGGCTGGCAATGAGCCAGCCACGGTAGACATTGATTCCATTCCGGCATTTATCCGCGATGTGGAAAATCGGGGTCGCCTGCTGCTCGCTCAGGGCCGTCGGGAAGTGGATTTTCCGCAGGATAACGGCATGCGTTTTCACAGCGACAATCTGCCGCTGCACGAAAATGCCATGAGCATCCACGCGTGGAATGGCGAGCGTGAAGTCTATAGCAATACCTGGTACTCCATCGGCGGTGGTTTTATTGTCGATGAAGAGCATTTTGGTAAAGAAGTGCTCAACGAAGTTACCGTTCCCTACCCGTTCAAATCGGCCAGCGATATGCTGAATTATTGCAAAGAGACCGGGCTTTCGCTCTCTGGCATGGTGATGCAAAACGAACTGGCGCTGCACAGCAAGCAGGAGATCGAAGCGTACTTCGGCCATGTCTGGGCGACGATGCGTGCCTGTATCGATCGCGGCATGAACACGGAAGGTGTGCTGCCTGGCCCGCTGCGCGTGCCACGTCGCGCCTCAGCGCTGCGTCGAATGCTGGTTGCCAGCGATAAGCTCTCAAACGATCCAATGAACGTTGTGGACTGGGTCAATATGTTCGCGCTGGCGGTGAACGAGGAGAACGCTGCTGGTGGACGTGTGGTGACAGCGCCGACAAACGGGGCTTGTGGTATTGTCCCGGCAGTGCTGGCCTACTATGACCACTTTATCGAATCCGTCACTCCGGATATTTATATCCGCTATTTCCTTGCCGCAGGCGCTATTGGCGCACTGTATAAAATGAACGCCTCGATTTCCGGCGCCGAGGTGGGTTGTCAGGGGGAAGTGGGCGTAGCGTGCTCAATGGCGGCGGCGGGCCTTGCGGAACTGCTGGGCGCCAGTCCGGAACAAGTTTGCGTGGCGGCGGAAATCGGTATGGAACATAATCTCGGCCTCACCTGTGACCCGGTCGCGGGTCAGGTACAGGTGCCCTGTATCGAGCGTAATGCTATTGCCTCAGTGAAAGCAATTAATGCCTCCCGTATGGCAATGCGCCGCACCAGCGCCCCCCGAGTCTCACTGGATAAGGTTATCGAAACCATGTACGAGACCGGCAAAGATATGAATGCTAAATATCGCGAAACCTCTCGCGGCGGCCTTGCCATCAAAGTTCAGTGCGACTAATACCCGTTTATAGCCCTTCTACGACAGAAGGGCTAAATTCTCTCTCTTTTCTCATCGTTTTTGCGCTTTCGCAACTACACTTTCTTTGTTCTGGCGGAAATTCCAGGCCAGTGGCTTTTAAGGCGGTCACGGCATGCAAACAGCACAAAGAATTATTAAAAGTTATCGGCGGAAACGGTTAATAATTTGCGTGACCGTGGCAATCGTGACGCTGATTTTCACTCTCGCCACTCGATTTATTTCGGAGCGCAATTTAAATCAGGACAAAATTGTCGCTTTTACCGCACATGCTGTTGAATCATTCGATAAATTACTTTTACCGCTTGAACGTAAGCGCGATGTGATCATGGCTCTCGTCGGCTTATCCTGTGCTAATGCCCATCTCTTATTACGCACGCAGGCCGCAAGTTTACAGACCGTGCGTGACATCGGGCTCATCAAAGACGGGGTTTTATACTGCTCAAGCATTTTTGGTTATCGGGATGTGCCGATTAAACAACTGCAACCCGCATTACCAGCAACAAAATCGCTGATGATGCTTTCCACCGATCAGTCGCTTTTGAAAAACAGCCCGGTGATGATTATATGGTATCCCACCACAACCGATGGTCAGAGCGGCATTATTGAGGTTGTTAATATCGATTTGCTGAGCAATTTAATGCTCGAACCTGACGAACCTTTAATTACCTCTGCAAGCCTGAGCGTGAATGACCGTCATCTGGTTTATGGCAGCGGAGTCAGTAATCGCCTGCCGGAACTGAATAATGAAGAACGCTATCAACAGGCTTCGGAACACTTTCCCTTTGTCGTTAGCGTGACCGGACCAGGGGCAGATGCGCTGGCATTGCGCCATTTACCGTCACAATTACCGCTGGCACTGCTATTAAGTTTACTGACTGGCTATATTGCCTGGCTGGCTACGGCCAGTCGCATGAGCTTTTCCGGGGAGATCAATCTGGGTCTCGCCGCAAGGGAGTTTGAGCTATTTTGCCAGCCTCTTCTGGAGGCGAACAACAACACCTGTATCGGCGTCGAAATCCTGTTGCGCTGGAACAATCCTCGTCAGGGCTGGATCTCGCCGGATGTTTTTATTCCCATCGCTGAAGAGCACAATTTAATCGCCCCGCTGACACGTTATGTGATGGCGGAAACGCAGCGCCAGCTTGGGCTTTTCCCGGCAGATAGTAGCTTTCAGATTGGTATCAATGTCGCTCCCAGCCACTTGCGCCATGGGATGTTGCTCGAGGATCTCAATCGTCTGTGGTATCACGCGAATCCGGTGCAACAATTAACCATTGAGCTTACCGAACGCGACGCTTTGCAGGACGTTGATTACCGTATGGTGCGCGAACTTCATCGCAGGGGGGCCAAAATCGCCATTGATGATTTTGGTACCGGGAACAGCTCGCTATCCTGGCTGGAGAGACTGCGCCCGGATGTATTAAAAATTGATAAATCATTCACCATGGCCATTGGTACAGATGCGGTGAACTCGACGGTGACAGATATGATTATCGCACTCGGGCAACGACTGAATATTGAACTGGTGGCGGAAGGGGTAGAAAACCCTCGTCAGGCACAACATCTGCGACAACGGGGGGTGCATATATTACAAGGCTTTCTGTACGCAAAGCCCATGCCGATCAAAGAGTTTCCGCGTTGGCTGGCGGGGTGGACTTCCCCGCCAGCGCGGCGTAAAGGGCTCATGATGCCGCTTATGCCATAGTCAGATTACTCTTCTTCGTCGTGAGGCGTTCGCTCTTTAACAACACGTACCAGGTCGACGCGATAGTCGTTTGCTTCGATAACGCTGATATGCAGTGGTGCAAGCTCCAGCCTGTCGCCAGGACGGGGGATCTGACCATTAATGGCAATCACCAGGCCCGCAACCGTGGCGATGTCCTCGTTCTCGTTGACCAGGGTGTCCAGGTCCAGCGTTTGTTGCAAAGCATGCAAATCGGTGGTGCCTTTAACCAGCCAGCCATCGCCATCAGCGACAATTTCCGGCGTTTCGTCGGCGTCAGGGAACTCACCGGCAATCGCCTCCAGGACGTCCAGCGGTGTTACCAGCCCCTGCACCACGCCAAATTCGTTGGTCACGATAACAAAGCTGCCACGGGCACGGCGCAATACGGCCAGCAGTTTAATGGGGTCCAGCGTTTCCGGTACAACAATTGCCGGTGATGCCGACGCCATTGCCGCAACGTCCGCCCCCTCTTCCAGCGCCACCAGCATCTCTTTCGCGCGAACAATACCCAGCACCTCATCCAGCTCACCGCGACAGACCGGGAACAGACTGTGGGGCGATGAGAGAAGCTGCTGGCGGATCTCTTCCACACTCAGGTTGGCGTCGACCCAACTGATTTCACCACGTGGCGTCATGATGCTGCGCAACGAGCGAGAAGCCAGAGTTAATACGCCATTGATCATGTAACGTTCCTCTTCGGCAAACGCCCCTTCCGGCACAGATACAGAAGACTGACTGTCGGTATCCTGTGTCTGGCTGGCCTGGCGTTTCCCCCCCATCAGACGCAAAATCGCATCGGCGGTACGCGCACGTAGCGGCAACGTCGACTGATGGCGAATAAAGTTACGACGCGCAATCTGGTTGAACAGCTCGATAATGATCGAAAAGCCAATCGCTGCGTACAGATAGCCTTTCGGAATATGGAAACCGAAACCTTCTGCCACCAGGCTCAGACCAATCATTAGCAGGAAGCTCAGACAGAGCACCACCACTGTAGGGTGCTGATTAACAAAGCGAGTCAGGGGTTTGGATGCCAGCAGCATAACTGCCATGGCAATCACCACTGCCGCCATCATGACCGGCAGATGATTGACCATCCCGACTGCGGTGATCACCGCATCAAGCGAGAACACGGCGTCAAGAATAACAATTTGTACAACCACCACCCAGAAACTGGCATATCCTTTACCCTGACCTTCATCGTGCTGACGATTTTCCAGCCGCTCATGTAGTTCGGTCGTCGCTTTAAACAGCAGGAATATCCCCCCAAGCAGCATGATCAAATCACGACCGGAGAAGGTGAAATCCCAGACAGAAAAGAGCGGTTTAGTCAGCGTTACCATCCAGGAGATAAGCGACAGCAGTCCTAAACGCATCACCAGCGCCAGGGAAAGACCAATCAGGCGCGCTTTATCTCGCTGCTTTGGCGGCAATTTGTCGGCGAGGATGGCGATAAATACCAGGTTATCAATACCAAGAACAATTTCCAGAACGACAAGTGTCAATAACCCCGCCCATATCGAGGGGTCCATTAAGAATTCCATGGCAAGCTCCGGCTAAAGGCATGATGAGTCCGCGCACAGGGAGGCGCAGGCATAATGACAACAAGGGGGTTCAAGGATAAAGAATGGCTGGCACAAAAAGGCCAAAGGGGGAACTGACGTCGGTGACGGTCCATACGGCGGGCTAATGCCCTTTACTCCTGATTATTTAAACGGATGCTAAACATATCAGAGAGAGTTTGAATTTTGCAAAGATTTACCAGAATTTGCATTTTGAGAGATATTTTTCGCTCCGAAATTTCCCGGGCGTTAAAGCTAAATTACGGATGTTCATCACATAAATTATTTTTTCGCTATCTAAAATAATTCCCGTCAGTTTTAGTTTTTTCTCTCTAAGCCCTGTCTGAATCGATTCGGGCAGCCGGGGAGATTCAGAATACATCAGTTAATGATGTGTTAACGACAAAAACGAAGGAGGTAGCAAGTGACCATTGCTATTGTGATAGGCACACATGGTTGGGTTGCGGAACAGTTACTCAAAACCGCCGAAATGCTATTGGGCGAGCAAGAGAATGTCGGTTGGATCGATTTCGTTCCCGGTGAAAACGCCGAAACGTTAATCGAAAAATACAACGCGCAACTGGAAAAGCTCGATACACATCAGGGCGTGCTATTTCTCGTTGATACATGGGGGGGCAGTCCGTTCAATGCTGCCAGCCGCATTGTCGTCGATAAAGAGCATTATGAAGTGGTGGCTGGCGTCAATATTCCTATGCTCGTGGAAACACTGATGGCGCGTGACGACAACCCAACCTTTGATGAGCTGGTGGCGGTCGCCGTGGAAACGGGACGTGAAGGAGTGAAAGCGCTGAAAGCCAAACCAGTGGAAAAACCGATACCCGCCGCGCCCCCTAAACCGGCGGCTCCAGTAAAACCCATGGGACCGAATGACTATATGATCATTGGTCTTGCCCGTATTGATGACCGCTTAATCCATGGTCAGGTCGCTACACGCTGGACTAAAGAAACAAACGTGACGCGAATTATCGTCGTCAGTGATGAAGTTGCAGCCGATAACGTACGTAAGACGCTGCTCACACAAGTTGCGCCTCCCGGGGTGACGGCGCACGTGGTGGACGTTGCCAAGATGATCCGTGTTTACAACAACCCGAAATATGCGGGTGAGCGGGTGATGCTGTTGTTTACCAATCCCACAGACGTACTGCGCATTGTCGAAGAAGGGGTGAAAATCACCTCTGTTAACATCGGTGGCATGGCCTACCGGCAGGGGAAAACTCAGGTGAACAACGCGGTTTCGGTGGATGACAAAGATATTGCAGCCTTCAAAAAGCTCAATGAACGCAATATCGAGCTCGAAGTTCGTAAAGTTTCTAACGACCCGAAACTGAAAATGATGGATTTGATTAACAAGGCAGCGAAGTAATCGCGCCGGGTTGGTTAACTCAGTTCACACTTACGTTTGTTTAGCATAGGAGAAGTACAATGGAGATTACCACTCTTCAGATTGTGCTGGTGTTCGTCGTCGCGTGTATTGCCGGTATGGAATCGGTACTTGATGAATTTCAGTTTCATCGTCCGTTAGTGGCCTGTACGCTGGTGGGGATCGTCCTGGGGGATATGAAAACCGGTATTATCATCGGCGGTACCCTGGAGATGATTGCGCTGGGCTGGATGAACATCGGTGCGGCAGTTGCTCCCGATGCCGCGCTCGCCTCTATTATCTCAACTGTTCTGGTTATCGCGGGGCATCAAAGTATTGGTGCTGGTATCGCTCTGGCTATCCCGCTGGCAGCAGCAGGCCAGGTACTGACGATCATCGTGCGTACTATCACCGTAGCATTCCAGCACGCTGCGGATAAGGCGGCAAACAATGGCAACCTCACGGCCCTATCCTGGATCCATGTCTCTTCCCTTTTCCTTCAGGCAATGCGTATTGCAATACCGGCGGTTATCGTTGCAATTTCCGTAGGGACCAGTGAAGTTCAGGGGATGCTGAACGCCATTCCGGAAGTCGTAACCAGCGGCCTGAACATCGCCGGCGGTATGATTGTGGTAGTTGGTTATGCGATGGTTATCAATATGATGCGCGCAGGCTACCTGATGCCGTTCTTCTACCTTGGTTTCGTGACTGCGGCGTTTACTAACTTCAACCTCGTTGCGCTCGGTGTGATTGGTGCCGTGATGGCCATCCTCTATATCCAACTGAGCCCGAAATATAACCGCTCTGCTGGTGCGCCTGCACAGGCTGCCGGTAATAACGATCTCGATAACGAACTGGACTAACAGGTGAGCGAAATGGTTGATATGACGACTAAAACTACCACTGTGAAAAAACTCACTCCGGGCGATATTCGTGGCGTGTTCATCCGTTCTAACCTGTTTCAGGGTTCATGGAACTTCGAACGTATGCAGGCGCTGGGTTTCTGCTTCTCTATGGTACCGGCTATCAGACGCCTCTACCCCGAGAACAACGACGCGCGTAAACAAGCTATCAAGCGTCACCTGGAGTTTTTTAACACCCATCCTTATGTTGCGGCGCCGGTACTGGGCGTAACGCTGGCGATGGAAGAACAACGTGCGAACGGGGCAGAGATTGACGATGGTGCCATCAACGGTATCAAAGTCGGTCTGATGGGTCCGCTGGCAGGTGTGGGTGACCCGATTTTCTGGGGTACCGTACGTCCGGTCTTCGCAGCGCTTGGTGCGGGTATCGCTATGAGCGGCAGCCTGCTTGGGCCTTTGCTGTTCTTCTTTCTGTTTAACCTGGTGCGCCTGGCAACCCGCTATTACGGCGTGGCGTACGGTTATCGCAAAGGTATCGATATCGTCCAGGATATGGGTGGTGGTTTCCTGCAGAAGCTGACGGAAGGGGCGTCGATACTCGGTCTCTTTGTCATGGGGGCGCTGGTCAACAAGTGGACGCATGTGAATATTCCGCTGGTGGTCTCGCGTATTACCGACCAGACCGGTAAACAAAACGTCACAACAGTGCAAACCATCCTCGATCAGTTGATGCCGGGCCTGGTTCCGCTACTGCTGACTTTCGCCTGTATGTGGTTGCTGCGTAAGAAAGTTAACCCACTGTGGATTATCGTCGGCTTCTTTGTCATCGGTATCGTAGGGTATGCGGTTGGCCTGTTAGGTCTGTAATCTGTTGTGTTATAACCGGGGCCTCGCCCCGGTTTTTTATTATCAGGAGGAACCATGACGCTCACGGACAGCATACTGATGTTGTTTATCGCCGCTCTGCTGGCATTTGCCATTTACGATGAACTTATCCTGCCCCGCCGTCACGGCGATACTCTGCTCACCCTCCCCTTATTGCGCCGCAGCCGTGTCGATGCAACTATTTTTGTTGGCCTGCTGATCATCCTTATTTACAACAATGTCACAAATAACGGTACGTCATTAACCACATGGTTATTATCTGCTCTGGCATTATTGGCTATTTATCTTTTTTGGATTCGCACGCCCAGGATTCTCTTCAAAACGCGGGGATTTTTCTTTTCCAGTGTCTGGATAGAATATAACCGTATTAAAGAGATGAATTTATCTGAGGATGGTGTGCTGGTGATGCAATTAGAACAAAGGCGCTTGCTTATTCGGGTTAAAAATATTGACGATCTGGAGAAGATATATAAATTACTCATTAAAATTCAATAAATTATGAGTAAAAATCACAACTCGCCGATGTATATTAAATAAGCACAATTATAGCCTTTGCTATATTTCGCCCGGTAGCTTTCTCAACTTTTTAACGTCATATTCACTTATGAATCTAAATGTTAATCGTTATCAATTGGCAAATGAATTAATAATTCTCTGTTATTGTTTTATATTCTCAAAATATGTTAAGGTTGCGCCCGTCGTTGGGGAGTAGCCGATTTCCATTTACTGGAAATGTACGTGTCAACATACTCGTTGCAAAACGTGGCACGTACGGACTGTGATTTATCCGGTCAGGCGAGACCATTGACACATCAACTGCTGTTTACTGGGGGCAGTGGTGTGTTATATGGAACTCCCGGTCAGGACGCTCGCATGAATTTATCCGCCACCCTTCTCCTCGCCTTTGGCATGTCGATGGATGCCTTCGCAGCATCAATCGGTAAAGGGGCGACACTGCATAAACCCAAATTCTCCGAAGCCCTGCGTACCGGCCTGATTTTTGGCGCTATCGAAACACTGACGCCACTTATAGGCTGGGGACTGGGAATGCTTGCCAGCCAATTTGTGCTGGAGTGGAATCACTGGATTGCCTTTATCTTGCTGATCTTCCTGGGCGGCAGAATGGTGCTGGAGGGTTTTCGCGCAGATGCCGATGACGCCGGGGAAGCGCCATGTCGCCACGGCTTCTGGCTGTTGGTCACTACCGCGATTGCGACCAGCCTTGATGCGATGGCCGTAGGGGTTGGTCTGGCATTCTTGCAGGTGAATATTCTGTCAACCGCCCTGGCGATCGGTTGCGCCACCCTGGTGATGTCCACCCTCGGCATGATGATTGGTCGTTATATAGGCCCGCTGCTGGGCAAACGGGCGGAGATTCTTGGCGGTATAGTGCTAATCGGGATCGGCATTGAGATCCTTTGGACACACTTCTCGGCTTAATCAACGCGTTGCAGACAATGCAGGGTAAAGTCTGTCTGACAGATAAAGCGCTCTTGCGCTGCCAGGGTTTCCCGGACATCCGGTTTTGCCCGCCAGGCAAAGGGCGTCATTTGTAGTAACGCGGCAGCCTCTGCACCCGTTAACTCCATCTCGTAGCTCAGTGATTGCTGCTCTGCGACACGAAACCCCTCTATCTCGCCAGTATCAGGTGCATGTAACTGCACTTCGCGGTAAATCAGCCCTTTCAGCTCCATCAAATGGCGCGGCCCAGGCGCTGCGGTGATAACCCATCCACCCGGTTTTACTACACGTAACAGTTCCTCTGCTTTGCAGGGCGCGTAAATACGTACGATAGCGTCAATGCTGTCATCCTGGAAAGGCAGGCGATGGCTGGAGGCAACGCAAAACATCACCTCAGAATAACGTTTTGCGGCTGCACGTATGGCCGCTTTTGAAACATCGAGTCCAAACATCCGGGCTTCTTTACGCTGCGCTACACCGGCAAAAGCCTGAGTGTAATACCCTTCCCCACAGCCAATGTCCAGTATCGCCTCTGCCTGCGCAGGCAGGCGCATCTGTAGCTCTGACGCAATCGCATCACGCAGCGGCTGATAGTGTCCGGCATCAAGAAACGCACGGCGCGCCTGCATCATTTCCGCGCTGTCACCCGGATCCCGCGAACGTTTGTGCTGCACCGGCAGTAAATTGACGTACCCTTCTTTCGCTATGTCGAACTGATGGCGTTGTGGGCAGGAAAAACTCTGTTCGGAACGCGTTAAGGGGGCGTGACAAAGTGGGCAACAAAAGGGCATGGCAACTCCGGAACTCTTTAAAGGACGCAAGTTTACCGCCATTCGTCGCATCGGGGAATGCGAAGCAGAAATTAAAAAGCCCCGCACAATGGCGAGGCTTTTCGCTGACATTGATACGCCGGTAGCGTCTCAAGTACCAGTGGATTTGAAATTAGATAGCAGTTACGTTAACAGCTGCCGGGCCTTTCTGGCCGTCCTGAATTTCAAACTCAACGTTCTGGCCTTCGGCCAGAGTTTTGAAGCCGTTACCCTGGATTGCAGAGAAGTGTACGAACACATCTTTGCTGCCATCAGCAGGAGTAATGAAACCAAAACCTTTGGACTCGTTGAACCACTTAACTTGACCTTTAATCTTTGCCATTTGCAATATTCCTTAATGTATATACTTCGCCCGTAGGCATTAACTGAGATAAAACTGAGACATTACTGCTTGAGGCACTAATATAAGGTTCGGCAGAGAAGCGGTATTCAACGATATCGTGTTTACTCAGGACTTCTTTACTGAAAATGCCACACATAAACAGAACTGTACCTCGTTTGACCCAAAACGTGTTATCACACACAACGTAAATTATGGCAAGCCATTTTTAAAAAGGCCTGGATCCGTCGCACAAATTCTAAGGTTATCAATACAACCAATGCAGATTTATGCAAAGAAGATAACCTCGTTACGACAGGCAGCCCGCCTTCTGGCCCGCGTTGATAACCCATCTTTTTTACCATAGCTCAATGAGTTCCATTCGTCCACGTAGCGGGATAAAAATATTACGGCATACCTTATATCACTAGCAGCATTAACGCATAGCTATGCCATTTTTCGCAAATCATGAAGCTATGAAATGCCCGCTCGCGCAACTAATCAAATGTGTTGGTTTACCATCGAATATTTGTTGTGCAATTAAGCAGGAGTGTGCACCAAAATAATGAAAGTCTGATGACAGTGCCTCATAAAAAGGCAATAAAAACGTTTCGATAAAAATAAAAAGTATTTAACTTGTTCTAAATAATAAATTAGTACCAGTGCTACTCGCCTCTATTTTGCAAAGATAAATACTGGCCAATTTTCAGTGTGGTGAAGTTCGTAATGTCATCTGCCGTTTCGCTTAATGCATTATCCAACTCGCGCAGCGGCTCATCCAGTGATTCATCCGCCAGTTCGAAAACACCCCAGTGAACAGGAAACGACAGAGGTTTACCCAACTGCAGCCATAAGGTTACTGCCTGTTGCGGATCCATATGGTTGTAGGCCATGAACCAACGAGGAGCGTATGCACCAATAGGGAGCGCTGCCAGGCTTAGCGGCCCCAGACGCTGTGGGATGGACAGTAATTCTTCGCTGTAACCGGTATCGCCGGGGAACCAGAAGCGTTGCGCGCTACTCTCGATCACCCAGCCACACCACAAGGCGCAATTACGATCCCAGGGTGTACGCATACTCCAGTGCTGCGCGGGCACAGCCGTATACACAAGCCCCTGAAAGACAATGCTTTGCCACCAGTCGAGTTCTGTCACATTTCGCGCGCCCAAACGACGGCACCAGTTTCCCAGGCCGAGGGGTACAAAAATCGCTACCTGTTGAAAATGTTGTATAAGCGCGCGCATTGTTCTGGCGTCAAGATGATCGTAGTGATTGTGCGAGATAACAATGGTATCGAGCGAAGGTAGTTCGGAAATGGCTAACGCAGGCGGTGTTCGTCGCCGTGGGCCGGCAAAACGTAGGGGCGACGCCCGGTCAGAGAAAACCGGGTCGGTCAAAATGTACTGCCCCATCAGGCGTAGCAGTATTGACGAGTGACCTAACCACCAGACCCTGTCATCGTCACCATTAATTTCTGCATGCTGCCACCACTGCGCAGTAAAACTGGCATACCCCCCGGCAGGCGGACGCGGTAAGCCTGCGGCTTTGCGCTCCTGCCGCCAACGTTTTACATCGCCAGACGCATGACCGCCGGGGGTGAGATTAGTAAAACCATCGGGACGATGGTGAGGGAACGCGGCATTAAACCAGAGATTTTTACGCGCCATAACGCCCCTCACCTCTGCAAATTTAACGCTCTGCTACCAGACGGATAAATTCATCGCCTTTGCCTTCTTCTTCAACGACCGGTGCCGGGGTAATCTCTTTTTCCGGCTCGTTAGATTCGCACAAGCGACGCAGCAACGCGTTCTGACGCTTTTGCTGATCTAACAATGCTTCGAGCAATTCGATCTGCTCATTAGTCCGCGAACTTGCACGATTGATAAAGAACCACAGCACCAACCCGACCAGCAACACCACCACCGAAACAACAAAAGACGCAATATTAAACGCGCCTGAACTCATTAATTCGTTCATTTTACCACCTCAACCAAAGAGGTACATTTTACCACTGGTAAGACGGAAGGAAATCATTAACGACAAAAAAGCCCCTACCAGGGGATATATTTATTGATGACGCAAATGCCGCTGAAAAACTGAACATCCTGGTCGCACATCACATTTAGCATTTGAGTCCAGAGCAACAGGCAGACCACCAGTACGGCGATCAGTATTAGCCATCTAAACTTTTTCACTCCACTCTCCGATACTCCACTTTATGTTACCAGGTTAGCATTAGTTACTTAAACCGCGACTAACTGTATCTCTAATCGGAGTTTTTAGGAATGCTCGGGTGTGCGGTCTTCCGTCAAAGCGATAGCCTGAAAACAGTATCCAAACGCAAGGAATGATGATGCGCACACTTATTCGGGCAATTATTGTCGTGGCACTGGTCTGGGTTGGTATTTTGCTAAGTGGATATGGCGTGCTGGTTGGCAGCCATGAAAATGCCGCAGGTCTGGGATTACAGTGTAAATACCTGACGGCCCGGGGCGTCAGCACAGCACAATATGTTCACTCAAGCAGCGGTATTATCGGACTTACGCAATGCCCGGTACTACGCAAAAGCGAAACTGTTGTCGATAATGGGTAAACAAACGCCGCCATCAAGGCGGCGTTTTCACACTCAGAACGGATAATCGTTATAACCCATCTGTTCAGAAATCTTACGCGCAGCATGGTGGAGCATACTGACATACTCATGCAGACGTTCCTCGGAGAAACGCAGCGTCGGAAAGGAGATACTCAGCCCGGCAATGACGACGCCGAAACGGTCAAATACTGGCACACCAATGCAACGTAAGCCTTCTTCCTGCTCTTCATTATCTTCGCCATAGCCCTGCTGACGGACAATATCGAGCATCGGCAACAGATCCTCGGTACTGGTAATGGTGCGCTCGGTGCTGCGTTTGTACTCTACCCCCTCAAGGATCTGCATAACCTCTTCCTTGTCACGCCACGCAAGTAATACTTTACCAATCGCAGTGCTATAGAGCGGGTTGCGGCGGCCAATGCGTGAATACATGCGCAGGTTATACATAGAGTCGATTTTGTGGATATAGACAATGCTGTCTTCGTCCAACGCGCCCAGGTGGATAGTCTCTTTGGTGAGTCGAGAGAGTTCACGCATCTGAATATCGGCACTGCGGATCAGATCGACGTTTTGCAACGCGCGTGCACCGAGTTCGAACAGTTTAAGGGTGAGAGAGTACTTCTCCGACTCCCCTTCCTGAGCAACATAACCCAGTGATTTCATCGTCTGCAAAAAGCGATATACGGTGCTTTTAGACATCATGACGCGCTGCGAAAGTTCGGTGATCCCAATCTCACGTTCTTCGCCAAGCGCCTGCAGAATGCCAAATACCTTCAGTACAGAAGACACAGAATCTGGCTGCTTATCCAAATCTGCAATAGCCATTAGTCACCTCATCGCCCGTGTTTTATAAAAATCAGAATAGGTTTTTATTATAAATTTCTCGCCTGCCCGTCGCAATCCGAGTTTCGCAACTTCGTTACAAATCTGCGATATAAAACCGAAATACGGATGATAGAATCATTATACAAATCATTGAACAAGCAAAACCCAGCTTTTCTCATGAATAAATCCACCCCAGACGGCTTACCGGTTCCACAGCGCTACGGCGCAATATTAACGATTGTTATTGGCATTACTATGGCCGTGCTCGACGGTGCCATTGCTAATGTTGCACTACCGACTATTGCACGGGACCTGCATGCATCACCGGCCAGTTCAATTTGGGTCGTTAATGCCTACCAGATAGCGATTGTCATCTCGTTGCTGACCCTGTCATTCCTCGGCGATATGTTCGGCTACCGTCGTGTCTACCAGTGTGGACTTGTGCTCTTTACTCTTACTTCTCTGCTTTGCGCACTGTCAGATTCGTTACTCACGCTGACGCTTGCCCGTGTCGCCCAGGGTTTCGGCGGCGCGGCGCTGATGAGCGTGAATACCGCATTAATACGCCTGATTTACCCACAGCGTCAGTTAGGGCGTGGAATGGGAATCAACTCTTTCGTGGTAGCTGTCTCTTCGGCAGCAGGCCCGACAATTGCCGCTGCGATTCTCTCTGTCGCCTCCTGGCAGTGGCTGTTTTTGATTAATGTGCCTCTGGGAATACTCTCGCTGGTACTGGCATTGCGTTATTTACCCGCTAATGGCTCACGCAGTGCGATGCCGAAATTTGATCTTCCCAGTGCGGTGATGAACGCGTTAACGTTTGGTTTACTTATAACCGCGATGAGCGGATTTGCCCAGGGGCAATCCATTACGCTGGTAGTCGCTGAAATTACGGGCATGCTGGTGATCGGCACCTTTTTTGTCCGTCGACAACTGCGTTTGTCGGTACCTCTGTTACCCATCGACCTGTTGCGTATTCCACTGTTCTCATTATCGATTTGTACGTCAATCTGCTCTTTTTGCGCACAAATGCTGGCCCTTGTTTCCCTGCCCTTCTTTATGCAATCGATACTTGGACGCAGCGAAGTGGAAACCGGTCTGCTGTTAACGCCGTGGCCATTAGCCACCATGGTGATGGCGCCACTGGCTGGTTATCTGATTGAACGTGTTCATGCCGGGCTGCTGGGGGCGCTGGGACTGGCTATGATGGCGTGCGGCCTGTTTGCGCTCGCGATGCTGCCAGCAGCGCCTGCCGATGTGGATATTATCTGGCGAATGGCCCTTTGCGGGGCAGGATTTGGTCTGTTCCAGTCACCCAATAACCATACGATCATCAGCTCCGCACCGCGTCAGCGTAGCGGTGGCGCCAGTGGCATGCTGGGTACCGCGCGCCTGTTAGGACAGAGTTCCGGCGCGGCACTGGTGGCGTTACTCTTCAACCTGTTTGATAAAAGCGGTACGCATACATCACTTCTGCTCGCAGGCATACTGGCAACCCTCGCTGCAATCATCAGCGGCTTGCGGATCACACAGCCGCGCGCTGCATAAAAAAAGCGCGTCATATGACGCGCTTCTTCATTTCAGGCTCACGCCTTATTTGAGATAAGCCCCGCTACGCAGCGCTTCGATACGTTTGTCGAGTGGGGGGTGAGTCATAAACAGTTCACTTAACGATTTAGACTTACCGTTGATGCAAAATGCCATCATGCTGCTGGCTTCCTGCGGCTCATAGCTGGTTTTCAGGCGCTGGAGCGCAGCAATCATCTTTTCACGGCCAACGAGTTTCGCAGAACCCGCATCAGCATGGAATTCACGGTGACGTGAGAACCACATCGTGATGATGCTGGCCAGAATACCAAAAACCAGTTCCAGCACGGTAGCTACAGCGAGGTAGATTAACGGGTTACCGTTGCTCTCTTCGCCGTCATCGCGGTTGCCGCTAAGAAAACCTGATGCAATCTGCGCGAGAATGCGCGAGATGAAAATAACGAAGGTGTTCACCACCCCCTGAATCAGGGTCATCGTGACCATATCGCCATTGGCGATGTGACTAATTTCATGCGCAATAACCGCTTCGGCTTCATCACGGCTCATATTCTGCAAAAGACCGGTACTGACGGCGACCAGCGAAGCATCACGGCGGGCACCTGTCGCGAATGCGTTGATATCCGGCGCATGGTAGATTGCCACCTGCGGCATGGCGATACCGGCCTGACGAGACTGATTCGCAACCGTGTTCATTAACCAACGTTCCATGTCGTTACGTGGTTGTTCGATAACCTCACCGCCTACGGATTTCAGTGCCATCCATTTCGACATCAGCAGTGAAACAAAAGAGCCGCCAAAACCAAACAGCAGCGCCATAATCAACAATCCCTGCACGCTGCTCGACTGAATGCCCGTCAGGCTAAGCACCAGGCCGAACACCAGCATGACGGCAAGGTTAGTCAACAGGAAGAGCGCGATACGCATCATAATTTTCTTTTAACCTCTAATTAACAAAACGCACTATGCGATTACCCACATCGTATGGTTAATCCGGCTATTTTCAAGCACCAGAACGCCGTAAGTCACCAGAAAGACACAACTTTACATTTTGTAGCACAATGCTTACGCCATCTGGAGCTTGTTAAAAAAACAGGCACAATTTCTTGTGCCTGTCAGAAGGTTATTTTGCGGGAGCGGGGTCAGCCGCGGGGGTATCTTTTTCAAGATGGGCAAGGTCCAGAGCTATATGGACGGTCTCATCCAGATAAGGATCCGGCTCCTGGTAATCTTTCGGCAGATCTTCCAGTTTTTTCAGCTGCGGTTTGCCTTCACGTTTGAATCGATCGTTGAGGCGACTGAGACGAATAGCATCGTCTTCGGCGTTCTCTTTTTCACGCTGCGCATAGTTCAGTGACACGATATTCTTCTTATCTTTCAGGGCATTGAAGCGAGCAATGTCCTTCATGATGTACTGGAATTCCGGGTCCTTCGCAATACGCTCATCATGTTCCTGCAGCAGTTGCGGGCCAAATGGCTTCATATCACCATACTTCGTAAAGTTGGCCGCATTGATGCTATCCCACGGCAATGCGTTATCTTCAAACTTCTCGCCGGTTTCCGTCACTTGCGTACCCGTCGGCATAATAATGTCCGGCGTGACGCCTTTCCGCTGTGTACTGCCACCATTAACACGATAGAACTTCTGGATGGTGTACTGCACTGAACCCAGCGCGGGCCATTCCGGACGCAACATCTGGTCGTAAATACGGTTCAGCGAGCGATACTGCTGAACGGTGCCTTTACCAAAGGTTGGCTCACCGACGATCAATGCACGTCCATAATCCTGCATCGCAGCAGCAAATATTTCCGATGCCGAGGCACTGAAGCGATCGACCAGCACCACCAGCGGGCCTTTATAATACACCACGCCGTCGGTATCGCTGTCTTCACGGACTTTGCCATTATTGTCACGAACCTGAACCACCGGACCTGAAGGAATAAACAGGCCGGAAAGGGAAACGGCTTCCGTTAATGCTCCGCCACCGTTCGTGCGCAGATCAATCACGACGCTGCTCACGTTCTGTTTTTCCAGCTTCTGCAACTGAACCTTGACGTCATCCGTCAGACCCACATAGAAGCCAGGAATATCCAGGACGCCAACTTTTTCCTTGCCGACCGTTTTGACCGACATTTTTACCGCACGGTCTTCCAGACGAATACGCTCACGGGTCAGCGTCACAATCCGCGTCTTCGTTCCTTTACCCGCAGGCAAAATTTCAAGGCGAACTTTGCTGCCTTTCGGACCTTTGATCAGCGCAACAACATCATCGAGACGCCAGCCAATGACATCGACCATATTCTGGCCCGTCTGCCCGACCCCAACGATACGATCGCCAACGCTGATAGCTTTGCTCTTCGCCGCCGGACCACCCGCCACCATCGAATTGATAACGGTGTAGTCGTCATCCATCTGCAGAACGGCACCAATACCTTCCAGAGAAAGGCTCATCTCGGTATTGAACTGCTCAGTATTGCGTGGCGAGAGATAGTTAGTATGCGGATCAATTTCGCGGGCAAAAGAGGTCATCGCCAGTGAGAACACATCTTCACTGTTCGTTTGCACCAGCCGACGAATAGCGAATTTGTAGCGACGCGTCAGGGTGTCGCGGATCTCTTTGTCATCTTTACCGGTGAGCTTGAGGCTTAACTCGTCATATTTGACTTTGCTATCCCAAAGGGCGTTAAGCTCTGACTCATCCTTTGGCCACGGCGCTTTACTGCGGTCAAGGTTGAACGTGTCGTTGCCTGAAAAGTCCATCGGGCGCTCCAGCACTTTCAGTGCGTACTGGTAGCGTTCGAAACGGCGTTTTTGCGCAAGGTTGTAGAGATCGTAGAAAACATCGAGTTTACCGGTGCGGAGCTCATCACCTAGTAACGTTTTTTTCTGCGCAAATTGAGCAACGTCGCTGGCCAGAAGCACATTATGGCTGTAGTCCAGCAAATTGAGGTAACGATCAAAGATCTTTGCCGAAAAGGCCTGATCCAAATCGAATTGACGGTAGTGAGAACGGGTAAACCGCGAAGTCACTCGTTCACTCACCGTCGCGTGCTGAGCCTCTTCCTTTAATACCGGAATTTGATCGGCACGGGTAATATCTTCCACCGCGAAAACCTGGCCTGTTACTAATAACAGACCAGCCAACGCTGTGCGCTTAAACAAAGTGTTCATGCCAGGCCAGGCCTCCGTTTCAGAACATCAAATGTTCTGCGCGTACAATCATCGACATACCCGAAGTAAGCTGTACGCGAACGCCGTCTTTGGTGATTTCCAGTACGGTGGCGTCCATCGCATTATTACCCGCTTTAACCTTAAGGTTTTGACCTACAGTCAGTGCAGATAAATCTGAAACTGGCGTATGACGTTCTTCTCGCGGCGCGCGCTGAGGTTTTGCGGCAGGTTTGTCAGTACGAGGTTTACGCTCGCTATTTTCCTTACGACGTGGTGCCGGACGGGGTTTACGCTCACGACGTGGAGCCTCTTCCGTCTCACCTGCAGCAATGGCTGCTTCTCGTTTTTTCGCCTGTTGTTCAGCGCGTTGCGCCTGAACGCGAGCTTTGGCTTCTTCAAGCTGTTTACGGGCGTGCTCAACGTGCTGCTCATCCAGAACGCCACACGGGTTACCGTCGAGATCGACACGGGCCGCACCAGCTTTGATACCGTAAAGGTAACGCCAGCTTGAAGTGTAAAGACGTAAAGCGGAACGAAGTTGAGTTTTGCTGAGATTCATCTCGCCCTCAACTCGTGCAACCAGATCCTGAAAAATACCGATTTTCAGGGGACGCGCTTCGCCTTCTGCACTGAAACAGTGAGGAAAACGTTCGGACAGAAAGGCGATAACTTCTTTACTGCTATTCAACTTAGGTTGATTTTCCATGAAATTTCCTGATTACAACGGACGTTGCCAACAAGCCGCAGGCATGAACAGGCGTCATTATAATGACGCTATCCGTAAATGCTACGTTATCCGTTGATTATCCTGCGACGCCCGCAAAGAATTTTTTATAATCGGTCTGTATAAGCGTGTTTTCCAGGTGCGATACCAGCTCACGCAACCCCTGTTCATCCTCTGCAGCAAAGCGCGAGAATGCGACGCTGTCGATATCAAGTACGCCAATAACCTGATTATTCAGGGTAATGGGCAGTACGATTTCGGCATTACTGGCAGCATCGCAGGCAATATGCACTGAGAACTGATGTACATCGTCCACGCGTTGCACGCTATTTTGCGCCACGGCAGTACCGCAAACACCACGCCCAACCGGAATACGCACGCAGGCAATCTTGCCCTGGAAGGGTCCTAATACCAGCGTATCCCCTTCAAGGAGGTAAAAACCTGCCCAGTTCACATCGCTCAGTCGCTCAAAAAGCAACGCGCTGGTGTTAGCGAGTGTCGCTAAAAAACTGGTTTCACCTGCCATTAACGCCTGAAAGTCACGGTTCAAATCCGCGTAAAATTCTATTTTGTTCATTATCCAATCACTTTATGTCTTACTTCGGTCATGCAGTGTAGCTTATTAAAATAAGCATTAAATGCGTTGATGCTCAAGAAGTTCCCGTCATGAGTTAAGATAGATTTATTCCTGATTTATTCATATGCATGCAATGGCCCTGAAAAACCGACAAATAACGCCTGCTAAAAAAATGGCTGTCCACGCCATCGGCGACGCCTTGCCCCGCGCACATTATCAGCGATGTCCGCAATGCGATACGCTTTTTGCCCTTCCGGTCATGAAATCGCACCAAAGTGCATTCTGTCCGTGCTGTGATGCGAAAATTCGCGACGGGAGAGATTGGTCATTAACCCGCCTGGCGGCGATGGCCGTAACGATGATCCTGCTTATGCCATTCGCATGGAGCGAGCCGCTGCTTCATCTTTACCTGCTCGGCGTACGTATTGACGCAAACCTGCTCCAGGGTATCTGGCAGATGACCGCACAGGGCGATCCGCTCACTGCCGCCATGGTGCTGTTTTGTACCGTAGGAGCCCCGCTGATTCTGGTCGCCGCAATCGCCTACTTATGGTTCGGTAACATACTGGGAATGAATCTGCGCCCGGTTCTGCTGATGCTGGAAAAGCTAAAAGAGTGGGTAATGCTGGATATTTATCTGGTGGGCATTGGCGTTGCCTCTATCAAAGTAAAGGACTATGCCTTTCTGCAGCCAGGTATTGGCCTTATCGCTTTTGTTGCCCTGGTGATCTTAAGTATTTTGACGCTGATTCACTTGAACGTGGAGCAGCTCTGGGAGCGTTTCTACCCGCAGCGACCAGCCAAACGCCCTGATGAAAAGCTGCGCATCTGCCTCGGATGTCACTTCACCGGCTTCCCGGATCCGCGAGGCCGCTGCCCGCGATGCCATATTCCCCTGCGCTATCGCCGCCGGCAAAGCGTACAAAAATGTTGGGCTGCGCTGATCGCATCGATGATATTTTTGTTACCGGCTAATCTGCTCCCCATCTCGGTGGTCTACGTCAATGGGGCACGGCAGGAAGACACTATTTTGTCCGGTATTATGTCACTGGCTAACAGCAATATCGCCGTCGCAGGCGTCGTGTTTATTGCCAGTATTCTGGTGCCATTTACCAAAGTTATCGTGCTGTTTACACTGCTTCTTAGCATCCATTTCAAATTCGAACAGGGGTTACGTACACGCATCCTGCTTCTGCGCTTTGTGACCTGGATTGGGCGTTGGTCAATGCTCGATCTGTTTGTCATCTCGCTGACAATGTCACTGATTAACCGCGACCAGTTACTTGCTTTTACCATGGGACCGGCTGCGTTTTATTTCGGCGCAGCTGTAATATTGACTATTCTTGCTGTGGAATGGCTGGACAGCCGCTTACTTTGGGATGCACATGAGTCAGGAAACCCCCGCTTCGCCGACTGAAGCGCGTATAAAAACAAAACGCCGCATTTCACCTTTCTGGCTGCTGCCGGTTATCGCACTGCTGATTGCAGGCTGGCTGGTCTGGGGAAGCTATAAAGATCGCGGTAATACAATCACCATCGATTTTATGTCTGCGGACGGCATTGTCGCAGGCAGAACACCGATTCGTTATCAGGGTGTTGAAGTGGGCACCGTGCAGGATATTCGCCTGAGCGATGACCTGAAAAAAATTGAAGTACGCGCCAGCATTAAAGCCAATGTGAAAGATGCTTTGCGCAGTGAGACGCAATTCTGGCTTGTCACGCCAAAAGCCTCGCTGGCGGGCGTTTCCGGGCTGGATGCACTGGTCGGTGGTAACTATATCGGTATGATGCCCGGTAAAGGTGAGCCGCAAGAACACTTCACTGCGCTCGACACTCAACCCAAATATCGCCTGAATAATGGCGAACTGATGATCCATCTTCACGCCCCGGACCTGGGATCGCTTAACAGCGGGTCGCTGGTCTATTTTCGGAAAATTCCGGTCGGACGCGTTTACGATTATTCCATCAATAACAATAAACAAGGCGTCACCATAGATGTACTGATAGAGCGCCGCTTTACCAATCTGGTGAAAAAAGGCAGCCGCTTCTGGAATATTTCCGGCGTAAAAGCGGATGTCAGCCTGAGTGGTGCAAAAGTGGAGCTTGAAAGCCTCGCGGCGCTGGTCAATGGGGCTATCGCTTTCGACTCTCCGGACTCCTCACAGCCTGCGGCGCAGGACGATGAGTACGGTCTGTATGAAGACCTCGCCCATAGCCAACGCGGGGTGCTGGTCAAACTCGACCTCCCGGGTGGCGATGGTCTGAAAGCAGGATCGACAGCGCTGATGTATCAGGGGCTGCAGGTTGGTCAGTTGACCAAACTCAATCTCAACCCCGGTGGCGCAGTAACTGGCGAAATGACGGTGGATCCGGGTGTCGTTAATTTATTGCGTGACAATACGCGTATCGAAATGCGTAGTCCTAAGATTTCACTTGATAACCCCAACATCAGTTCGCTGCTGACAGGCACTACGCTGGAGCTGGTGCCAGGTGAAGGTGAGCCTCGTAATCATTTTGTGGTGCTTCCGGCAACAAAAAATCTGTTGCAGCAACCCGGGGTCATCACACTGACGCTCACCGCACCGGAAAGCTATGGTATTGACGCAGGGCAACCGTTGATTTTGCATGGCGTGCAAGTCGGCCAGGTACTGGAGCGAAATTTAACCAGTAAAGGCGTTTCGTTTGCCCTGGCTATCGACCCGCAATACCGCGAACTGGTACACGGTGACAGCAAGTTTGTGGTCAACAGCCGTATTGACGTCAAAATGGGCATTGATGGCGTTGAGTTTCTCGCCGCCAGCGCCAACGAGTGGCTTAGCGGTGGTATTCGCATTCTTCCTGGCAGCAAAGGCGAGATGAAAACCACTTACCCGCTGTTCGCTAATCTCGATAAAGCACTGGAAAATAGCCTCAGCGATCTGCCGACAACCACCCTGACCCTGACCGCAGATACCCTGCCGGATGTGCAGGCAGGTTCAGTCGTGCTCTACCGTAAATTTGAAGTGGGTGAAATCATTACCGTGCGTCCCCGGGCCGATGCGTTTGATATCGAAGTGCATATCAAGCCGGAGTATCGCTCCCTGCTGACCAGCAATAGCGTTTTTTGGGCCGAAGGCGGTGCGAAAGTTCAATTGAACGGTAGCGGCCTGACGGTGCAGGCGTCGCCATTGTCTCGTGCCCTGAAAGGAGCAATCAGTTTCGATAATCTCAGCGGCGCCAGTGCCAGCGCACGCAAAGGCGACAAACGTATCCTTTACGCATCTGAGACCGCTGCGCGCGCCGTGGGGAGTCAGATCACCCTGCATGCCTATGATGCCGGAAAACTGGCAGCAGGTATGCCAATTCGCTATCTGGGTATTGATATCGGACAGATTTCGAACCTCCAGCTCATTGCTGACAAGAGCGAAGTGCAGGCAACCGGGGTGCTCTACCCTGAATATGTGCAGACCTTTGCCCGTAGCGGCACGCGTTTTTCTGTTGTTACACCGCAAATCTCTGCGGCGGGTGTTGAGCATCTTGATACCATCCTGCAGCCCTATATCAACGTTGAACCCGGTCATGGCGAGGCGCGCCGTGACTTTGAAATACAGGAAACCACAATCACCGATTCCCGTTATCTGGATGGTTTGAACGTAGTAGTTGAAGCACCGGAGGCCGGTTCGTTGAATATTGGCACGCCCGTTCTGTTCCGTGGGATTGAAGTGGGTACCGTCACGGGCCTGATGCTCGGCTCCCTGTCAGATCGCGTAATGGTTGGGCTGCGGATCAGCAAACGTTATCAGCATCTGGTGCGAAACAATTCCGTGTTCTGGCTGGCTTCCGGCTATTCGCTGGACTTTGGCCTGACCGGTGGTGTGGTGAAAACGGGCACCTTTAACCAGTTTATTCGCGGAGGGGTAGCCTTTGCCACGCCTCCGGGTATCCCGCTGGCACCACAAGCGCAGCCAGGCAAACATTTCCTGTTGCAGGAAAGCGAGCCTAAAGAGTGGCGTCAATGGGGGACCGCCCTGCCACGCTAATGCCTTACCGCTCCGGCGTGCCCGCGCCGGAGCGAGTATGTTACACTGCGCCCCTCTCTGCTTTCCTGTGGTATAACCTGTGGCTCAAAACGCTGTTTATCTTCCTGACGAATTTCTGGCACAAATGCGTGACCTGCTGCCAGCACATCTCTCCTTCGACGAATTCATCGCGGCCTGCCAGCGGCCTTTACGGCGCAGTATACGAATTAATACGCTTAAAATTGCCGTTGAAGACTTCCTGACGCTTGTTGCGCCTTATGGCTGGCAACTGACGCCAGTTCCGTGGTGTGCCGAGGGGTTCTGGATTGAGCGGGATGATGAAGAGGCGCTACCGCTCGGTAGCACCGCTGAACATTTAAGCGGGATGTTTTATATCCAGGAAGCCAGTTCCATGCTGCCGGTCAGCGCCCTGTTTGCCGATGGTGAAATGCCCGAGCGGGTTATGGATGTTGCGGCGGCACCGGGCTCGAAAACTACCCAGATTGCTGCTCGTATGGGCAATCGCGGCGCTATTCTCGCCAATGAATATTCCGCCAGTCGCGTAAAAGTGCTGCATGCCAATATCAGTCGTTGCGGTGTTTCCAGTGTCGCGCTTACCCATTTCGATGGCCGCGTTTTCGGTCCGGCGTTGCCAGAGATGTTTGATGCCATTTTGCTCGATGCGCCCTGTTCTGGCGAAGGGGTGGTGCGTAAAGATCCGGATGCATTAAAGAACTGGTCGCATGCCAGTAATCTTGAGATTGCTGCAACTCAACGCGAATTAATCGATAGCGCATTTCATGCTCTGCGTCCGGGCGGCACGCTGGTCTATTCAACCTGTACGCTAAACCGCGAAGAGAATGAAGCGATATGCCACTGGCTAAAATCGCAATATCCTGAGGCAGTCGAGTTTTTGCCACTTGATACCCTGTTTGCAGGCGCGCAACAAGCGCTGACGAATGAGGGCTTTTTACATGTCTTCCCGCAAATTTATGACTGCGAAGGCTTCTTTGTCGCGCGGTTGCGAAAGACTGCGGCAATCGCGCCGCTGCCCTCTCCTGGCTACAAAGTGGGTAACTTCCCGTTTGCCCGTATGAAGCCGAAGGAAGAGGCTCAGCTGATTAACGCCGCAGCCGCAGTTGGCCTGCAATGGCACGACGATCTGCAATTGTGGCAACGAGATAAAGAAATTTGGCTCTTCCCGGCACAGATAGCGCCCCTTATTGGCAAAGTGCGCTTTTCACGGCCTGGTATCAAGCTTGCTGAAAGCCACAATAAAGGTTATCGCTGGCAGCATGAGGCGGTCATCGCCCTTGCCGGCGTGGATAACCCGCTCTCGTTTGAACTCACGCATCAGGAAGCGGAAGAGTGGTATCGCGGGCGTGACATTTATCCGCAAACCCCGCCGACAAAGGACGACGTTATTGTTACCTACCAGCGCCAGCCGCTGGGCCTGGCGAAAAAAGTGGGTAGCAGACTCAAAAACAGTTATCCACGCGAGCTGGTAAGGGACGGTCGTCTGTTCGCCAGTAATACGTGACGGCGAGCAAAAAAACAGCATTTTCTGACTGGCATCTTGCTCTGTGTTGTACCAGGCTGAATAGTGGGCGGCCTTACTGGTCGTACCACATGACTACCATCAACGGAGAGCATTATGACGAAAGCCAACGTGCGCATTGGCGCATTCGAAATCGATGATGCCGAGCTGCAAGGAGAAAAACAGGGGGAGCGAACGTTGCGTATCCCTTGTAAATCCGACCCGGATTTATGTATGCAGCTTGACGCCTGGGACGCGGAAACCAGCATTCCGGCGATCCTTGACGGCGAACACTCAGTTTTGTACCGCGAGCATTACGATCAGAAATCTGATACCTGGGTCATGCGTCTTGCCTGATTCAATGGGAACCCGTCCATGAGACGGGTTATTTACCCGCCTGATTTCCCCTGCCTCCAATCATCCCCTACAATTACATGATGCTGTAATGAACCGAGGATGGAATGTTCGCTCTGGTCTTGTTTGTTTGCTACCTGGATGGTGGGTGTGATGACATCGTGGTGGATGTCTTTAATACCGAACAACAGTGTCTGGTCGCTATGGAAGTACAACGACTGCGCTATGGCGGATGCTATCCGGTAGAAGATTTTATTGATGGCTTCTGGCGCCCTGCCCAGGAATACAGTGATTTTTAACTACTGTACCTGCACTAACGTCATTTCTCCCCCAAAGACGGCACCCGTATCAATGTAATGCTGATTGGTTGCATCCACGCGATGTTTAAGCGGCGTATGGCCAAACCAGAAATGATCTGCGCCGGCTATGGCTTCACCTTTCCCTGCCAGATGTTCACTCAAACGTTCACGACGCCAGAGTACCGACTCTTTATCTACGGGTTTTTGCCAGGCGTAATGGCTGGACGGGTAATCCGCGTGGGCGATAATGTTGATACCACTGGCGCAGTGCAACTCAATAATGTAAGGCAGTTGATCGCACTCCCGCAGCGCCTCAGAGGCCAGAAACCGTTCGTTTTCACTGAGGTTATTGAACCAGCTACCGCCATTGAATGACCAGAGGGTCAGATCTCCCGCATTGAGCGCGTCAATAGCCATCTGTTCATGGTTCCCACGGACCGTTTTAAACCATGATCTTTTAAGCAATTGCAGACAATGCAGGCTGTCCGGCCCACGATCAATCAAATCGCCAACGCAGATCAGTAAATCCTTATAGGGATCAAAACGTCGCTCGCGCAGTTCATTCAACAGACGCTGATGGCAGCCGTGCAGATCGCCTGCGATCCAGATATGCCGCCAGGTATTCCCATCGATACGTTGATACATATCTCCCCCCCTTAATTTTTAGTATAGAAAGGAGGCTTGACTCTGCGTAATTACGAGTCAATCCGGTTCAACTTAAATCCTCGCTAAACGAACCCGAAATAAACCACAGTGCAGGTTAATTTGCCACGGCGTTATCCCTAGAATGGTCAGTGAACATTCAGAGGGCCCTACCGTGTCGAATATCAGTCTGCAAGAAAAACATCTGCAAAATCACCATCCGCATATTATTCGCGAGCTGGTCTCCGGGCGTCTGGTGCCTGGCCCTATCTGGAAAAAACGCAATTATCGCCTTAAATTCCTGCTGCGTTCGCTGTTGTTCTGGCCTTCAACGGTGAAAATGCTGAGCGCATTATCACAACGCCCGGGATTTGAGCGATTACTTAATGCACAGATTACACTGCCGAGTAAATCGCATCGTCAATATTTGACGCTGGGGCTCAATGCAGCGAAGCGTGCCGATGCGGTTGTCAGCCACTATCAGTGGGTTGACAGTTGTCTGTCCGCCAGAGCTGCCGATGCAATGACTGCCGTCAGCCCCCAGCACATTTTGCAATGCAAAGGCAAAGATGACGCCGAGTTTAACGTTTTTGCTTCCTGCGCCCATAAAGCAGAGCGTGAAGGCGAAAGCACTTTATGGCTCTATGACGGCAACAATGTCCTGCTGGCGAGCGCCACATTCAGCGTGATCGAGGAAAAGGGTCAGCGTGCATTAGTGATTGGTGGTTTGCAGGGCCCGCGAAAAAACATCTCGCATGAAGTCATCAAGGTGGCTACACGTGCCTGCTACGGTATTTTTCCTAAACGCTTGCTGATCGAAGTGTTATGGCAGATGTGCGCACATACCGGCATTAGCGCGGTTTATGGCGTGAGCGATGACGGTCATGTCTTTCGCGCGTTGCGTTACCGCTTTAGCAAAGGCCGCCATTTCCATGCCAGCTATGATGAGTTCTGGGCATCTATTGACGGCGAGAAAGAGAATGCCTGGCGCTGGCGTTTGCCATTAATGCTGGCTCGTAAACCGCTTGAGAGTATCCCAAGTAAGAAACGTGCCGAATATCGCCGACGCTTCCAGTTACTCGATGAGATGAATAGCAGCCTGGCAGATTTTTTCTGATAAATATCGAGAGCAGTGGAGTAGCCACTGCTCTTTTTTATTAGTGCTCGTACCAGAATATTATTTATTCTCATTTTCATTGCCAGCAATAATTATTTCATCTCGTTATTGACTCATAAGCTCCCACACCTGTATTCAATAACTAAGTCGCTGATGTCGGGCGCATAACTCCCGATCCACGGGGTTCTCACAGCTAATTGACATAGCGCATGAGTTGCCTAAAAAAAGAGATAAAACAATTAAAACGTAACGATATATCTTTCAAGCCATTCTATTCATGTTAGTGTGGTTTTTCCATTTAACGGCCCGGAGGGACTATTCCAACTCTAAAGTTCGTTTGTCCTGTCTGCAAAGGAAATTCGTTTTTTTTCACGCAATTTTGCCCGGATAAAAATTACCCTCACGGTGCAATTTGTTCAGTGTGTGGTTCTCGTCTTACGGCAAAAACATGTATTCCAGTCAGACGAAAATGGCCAAAAAAAGCGTCCTGATAAGAGGCCTCGAAATGAGGCCTTTGTAAGGCATGTAAAATCATTTAAGCGGCATCATTGGTACAACACGGGAAAGCCATTTCCCCGCGCTGACCACGGCTAAATCCAGTTGATGATGGCAGGTTAATAAAACTGACGAATCGCCTGTTCAGTTTCTCGCGTACTCACTAATTCAGAAAACTTAGCTATCAGGAACTCTTTTCCATCCAGTACATACGTTTCGATCGGCATATCAAGAAAAGAGCGCTGATCATTTCTGTAGCTGACCTTCTTTAGGTCGTCTGCCACCGAGATGTGCTCGACCTTGCCACCGGGGAGTATTACCACAACATCTTTGCTCATGTCGTTAGCCTCAGTTGTTTAAATTACATACGACATTAGCACAGCCTTTCGGTCATCGTCTCTTGTTATGTTTAGACATCATGACAAGGCCGGGGAAGAAAGCGGCAATGCCGTGACGGTAACCCTCTCACTGTTCACGCATTCTTATTCAATACTTTTCAGCCAGGATGCGCGGATAACGCCAGTTAAGTAAACGGGATAGCCAGGATTCGGGATAACCTGCCACTATTACCCTTCCGGTAAGAACGCAAGTTAAGTAACCTGTACGCCTGCGGCGCGAAGCCAGTCCAGTGTTTCTTTTCTTATTACCCCCATCAGATGCCTGGCGGCCCCTTGCCTGGCGCTCAGGGGCTGCTCAAAACTCTGAGTTTGCGCTGTGCGACTGCGGCGATCGGTCAACCGGAATGCCTGCTGGTCACATCCTCTTTTCAAATACCGTTCCTGCAAATATATCGTCTGAGTGGGCGGGCGAAGGGCAATAAAAAGCCCCGCTAAAGCGAGGCTGCGCAGACTGAAATGAACTCAGGATACTTTTAAAGCCTCCTCAATTGCATCAGCGAGAGCTTTAATTTGCTGTGCAACATATTGCATTTCTGTATCTGTTCTGCATGCTGCGGCTGCGTCATAGCTTCCAACAGAAGCCTTCGCAATATCTAACGCTGCTTTTACTACCTCTACGCGATTATTCTCTTCGTCTGTTTTTGTGGAATAGCTATCCAGCATTACAACCTCCTTTCCATAAAAAGAGAGAGATTACCTTTAAGATTAATCTGAATAAAGTCTTATCACAGACATTCAGCGAATTTCTGATTGTTTCGCCAATCATCTGCCCACTGGATGGAAATAGCTAATCGACTCTTTATCATGCTGAAACAGTCAGAAGGCTGTCGGAGTGGGAATAGCCAGCCGACGTGTACTTAAGCAAAAGGATACTCTCCGGTAGATCGTCGCATACAGAGCTTATATGGACTTGCACTGCTCTTTTTCGGCACCCTGTTGCCAGGACGTGACAACAGAATGTTGCACGGAAAGTGAGGCTGGCCTCTTTTATTTGGGCAAAAAAAAGCCGCTCGGACAGAGCGGCGAATGAAGCTTACCAGGGAACAATAATGAAGCATGGATGCAATGACTATAGCTGGCTAATAGTTACTGTCTGAAAACCAGGACGATTCTCAAAGCATATATTCTTTATAATTAGCAAACTAAGGGTCGTAACGAAGAATTTATTTGCTTTCAAGCAATTGCTTCCCTCAGGAGAAGAGCGGATTTCCCTCTCCTGAGGGATTTTTATTTCTGATACCGGTTTTGCACAAAGCCCCGCATTCCGGCCCCCTTCTCTGCTGATTTCGGTTCGTTATTCGAGAGCAAAAACGCGCCGTTAGCAGTCAGGCTAAATATATAAATGCACGTCCACAGTAACGGGAAAGGGTTCGCATCGCGGTTGCCCGCAACACTCCTCTGAGGCGACAACTAAAAAGTATTCAGAAGCGCGCAAAAAGGAATTTATTCTGGTATAAGGGTTATGTCGCCGAATATGGGAATTCGGACGATTTTCGGACATTTTCGGTCGAAGCCTCTTAAGTGCTTGTCTGGAAAAGGTTCCAAAAAAAGACCGAATACGATTCCTGTATTCGGTCCAGGGAAATGGCTCTTGGGAGAGAGCCGTGCGCTAAAAGTTGGCATTAATGCAGGCTAAGTCGCCTTGCACTTTAAGAATAGATGACGGCGCCAGGTTTTCCAGTTTGCGGCAAATCCGGTCTGAAAAATTCGGTTATCGTCACGCTTAAAAATGTTAAAACCGCAAGACCTGATGAATCAGTCTTGCGGTTTTTTATTTAAAATCAGCTATATAAATAGAATTATTCGCAAAGCTTTTCCGCCCGAGCGATAAAAGGCTCAAGACTCATCTTTTCACCGGGTCTGGCAGGGTCGTCAATCTGGATAACACTGATGGGTTGCGCAGTTGTTTTGCCACTTGCCACCTGCTGTTGCGCCTCTTGATTGAGCGGGTATTGCACCAGGGTGCTCGGATTGATGGCATAAAGTGCATGATCAGGTCGGCAGGTAAGCATCACCTCTTCACGGTTAAATGCCCATTTATCTTTACCTACTTCAAAGCGGCTAACGGTAATTACCGACGGCGCGGCAAAGGCGCCTGCAGAACATGCCAGTAAAAGCATCGTCAGTATGGTTTTTTTCATCATTTTCGCCCGGTTAATCAGAAGGGTTCCCAGGTTGCAAACAGGCTGACCGCTGCCAGCACAAGCGCGCCCAGAACCACTTCGGTCCATGTCATCCAAATCAGGAAAAGTTGTGCCTGGGAATTTTTCAGGCCTGAACGTGGCACCAGAACATACCTGTTCGTTATCGCAATTGCTACCATTAGCGCCACCAGCGCACATTTGATCAATAACATGCGGCCATAGTCACTTTGCGTGGACCACAAGGCGTGCTGAATAAACAGGGAGTTGCTCATTCCCGTCACAAGAACCCCTGCCACTGCAACGTGGCCGTAGCGCGAAAAACGCATCATTGCCATGACGGCATATTCTCGCCAGCGGACCTGACTCAACCGCATACAAAATAGTACGGGCAATAATCCACCAAACCAGGCAGCTGCACATAGCAGATGGAGCGCGTGGTTTGCGCGCTGTAGTATACCAGCAATGCTCTCGTGCATAGCGGCATGACCGACGCCAGCCAACAGGATCAGTTGCGCGCCTGTCAACAACATCAATCGCCCCTGCTGCTGTGGTTGCAGATAGCCGACGAACATCGTCATAACCGCAATGATCATCTGCCATAACCAGATACTGCCGAACTGCGTGCCGGCAAGCAGCAGCCAGGTTTGCGGACTGAAAACATCTTTCCAGCCATCGCCCATGATCCCGCCTTGCAGCGCGAACATAAAGAAAGCGCTCAAAGCGCCCGTACATAAGCACAGGCGCATTAACCCCGTAAAACGCGTTACCATGACAAGATGCAGATGGCGAGGGGCCAGCCGACTAATAAAGAGTGCACAGCCGAAAAGCAGCATCAAGGCAGCAAAATGGATGCCGCGCAGCCCAATATAGCCAGCCGTTAGCATCTTATTTCACTGAAAAAGTATAAGTACCACGGGTTTTGTGGCCATCGACAGAAACGACGTGCCAGTCGACGGTATAATTGCCCGGCTGCAGCGTCTGCTCCAGGGGGACGATCATTTGTGCTTTGTCCTGCTCGTTACGTTTAACCGCGCCGGTCTTAATGTTCTGCTGCTGTGCCCCGGTGAGGGTTACGCCACTGAATTTGGGCTCAATGCCTTCTGAGAAATTCAGCGTTAACGCCTGCGGGGAAGCCGTGACTTCGGCATTCGCTGCCGGATACTGGTTTTTCAGGTGGGCATGCGCAAAAACTGCAGGCGCAGTGACTATGGCAATAACTAAAGCCAATGTACGTGACAGGCGGGGTGCGGTGAATAGCATGTCTGGCATTCCTTTTTGTTATGTTTAAAGCGATGAGAATAACTCTGTATAATAGTCTCGTCGAGTCTCATCATCGGCAGACTTGTCTTTCTGCAACAGGCTTAGTAACTTTTGCGGCATAACCTCAGGAGAAACGCATGAATACCAATCTGGCCCGACTTTCACAGGAAGAGATGGACAAAGTCAACGTCGATTTGGCGGCGGCCGGTGTTGCTTTTAAAGAGCGCTATAACATGCCGGTGGTCGCTGAGGTAGTCGAACGTGAGCAACCAGAGCACCTGCGCAACTGGTTTCGCGAACGGCTTATTGCTCACCGTCTGGCCTCCGTCAATCTGTCCCGTCTGCCGTACGAGCCGAAAAGCAAATGACCGCTGAAACCGTACTTCGCGTCATCGATACCGAAACCTGCGACTTGCAAGGCGGGGTTGTCGAGATTGCGTCCGTGGATGTGGTGAACGGGCAGATTATTAATCCCATGAGTCATCTCGTGCGCCCGGATCGTCCTATCAGTCCCCAGGCGATGGCTATCCATCGGATAACCGAGTCAATGGTTGCAAATCAACCCTGGATTGAAGAGATCATTCCCCACTATTACGGTAGTCACTGGTATGTCGCCCATAATGCCAGTTTCGACAGGCGCGTCTTACCAGAAATGCCAGGCGAATGGATTTGTACTATGAAGCTGGCTCGTCGGCTCTGGCCCGGCATTAAATACAGCAATATGGCCTTATATAAATCACGCAAACTTAGCGTACAAACACCTGCCGGATTACATCATCACCGGGCGCTTTATGACTGCTACATCACCGCGGCCCTGCTGATTGACATTATAAAGACATCAGGCTGGACGCCGGACCAAATGGCAACTGTCACCGGCAGACCCGCGCTGCTGACTACCTTCACATTCGGTAAATACCGGGGTAAAGCCGTTGCCGAAGTCGCAGAGCGTGACCCCGGCTATCTGCGCTGGCTGTACAACAATCTGGACCGGATGAGTCCTGAGCTGCGGCTGACGTTAAAACATTATCTCGACGATAATTAATCCGCTTTGTTGCCTGAAAGCGTGCCTTGTGCCAGGGCGATCAGAAAAGCGAACTCCAGCGCCACTCCCTCGTAGGATTTGAAACGGCCTGATTTACCGCCGTGACCGGAATCCATGTCGGTACAAAGCAGAAGCAGGTTTTTGTCCGTTTTAAGCTCTCGCAGCTTCGCTACCCATTTTGCCGGTTCCCAGTATTGCACCTGGGAGTCATGTAGCCCGGTAGTGACCAGCATATGTGGGTAGTCATGGGCATCGATATTATCGTACGGGCTATAGCTTTTTATGTAGTGGTAGTAGGTCTCATCCTGCGGATTCCCCCACTCTTCAAACTCACCGGTAGTCAAAGGGATGGATTCATCAAGCATCGTTGTGAGCGTATCCACAAACGGTACCTGAGCGATAATTCCATGAAAGAGTGATGGTCGCTCGTTGATGACGGCCCCCATCAATAATCCCCCTGCACTACCGCCCATGCCGTAGCAAAAAAGCGGAGAGCCATATTCCAGCGCCAGTAGCCCATCAGTGACATCAATAAAGTCGTTGAAGGTGTTTCTTTTTTTCAGGAATTTGCCATCCTCATACCACTGCTGCCCCAGTTCTCCGCCACCACGTATGTGGGCAATGGCATAGACAAAGCCACGATCGAGCAAACTTAACCGGCTACTGCTGAAATCTGCGTCCATGCTGGCCCCGTACGAGCCGTAACCGTAGACCAGTAACGGATTTTCCCCTTTGCGGAAGTGTTTGTGGTTATAGACCAGCGATACCGGTACTTCCACGCCGTCCCGCGCCTGGATCCAAAGATGTTCGCTACGATAATCACTGGCGTCAAACCCGGGGACTTCTGTCTGTTTAATCACACGCCGCTCACCTGTATCCATGTCGAGTTCAAACAAGGTATCCGGCGTTGTCATGGATGAATAGCCGTAACGCAGCCGCGAGGTCTCCGGCTCGGGGTTATAGGCAAGCCAGGTAACATATGCCGGATCGTCAAAGGCTATTCCGGTGACTTCTCGCGTTTTGCGGTTGATCTGCCGCAGGCTGGTGAGACCACGCTGCCTTTCTTCAACCACCAGCCAGTCGGTAAACAGGGTAAACCCCTCCAGCATGACATTATCCCTGGCGGGGATAAGTACTTCCCAACGCCTTTCATCACGCACTTTGGTGCGATACAAGCCGAAATTTTTGCCATCCCGGTTTGAACGCAAATAAAACGAATGCTGAAAATGGTCGAGACTGTAATCATGATCCTTACGACGAGGTAAAAAGCAGAGCGGCTGTGCATCGGGCAATTCAGCATCCAGCAGCAGAACCTCACTGGTCGTCGCACTCGCAAGATGAATGATGATGTAGTGTTGGGAGCTGGTTTTGCTCAGGCTGACGTAAAAGGTGTCGTCCGCTTCTTCGTAAATCAGCTCATCGTGCGTTGAGGGCGTTCCGACTGTGTGACGCCAGACCTGGTAAGGCAGTAAGGTCGTGGCATGTTTACGCACATAATATATTGTCTCTGAATCATTCACCCACACGCAGCCAGGCGAGACATTGTCGAGCATCTCCGGATACCAGTTCCCGGTTTCAAGATTACGAAAGCGCACCCCATACTGGCGACGCGAAAGGTAATCCTCAGAAATGGCCATCAGCGTATTATCCGGCGATATCGCAATCCCTCCCAGGGTATAGAATTCGCTATGCGCAGCGCGTTGATTCGCATCCAACAGCACTTGCCACTCATCCCATTCAGCAGCGAGCGCGGACTGGCGTTGATAAATCGGGTATTCACACCCCGGTTCAAAGATGTGGCGATAGCGATAGCCGTTCTTAACATAAGGCGCTGAAATCTCCCGCTGTGGAATACGCGAAATGATCTCTTCCAGCAGATGATCCTGTAACGCCTGCTGAGAGGCCATAATACGGCGGCCGTACTCATTTTCTTGTTGCAGATAGTCAAGTACGTCTGGCTGTGAACGGGTGTCGTCGCGCAGCCAGTAATAGTTGTCCAGGCGTGTGTCGCCATGAACGGTCATGGCGTGGGGAATTTGTTTTGCTTTCGGCGGCATAACTCTGTTCTTATTTGTTTAACACCCTATAAGGTTGGCAAAAGCCGCGCGTGATGCAAGCGAAACGAGAAAGTCGAGTTAGCCGATTAGGCTTTTTTTCTGTTGTCGAAGGTCTTCTTCGATACCGTCCCGAACATCCTGCGGGATCTTAAGCGCATCGCCTAAAGCAGCAAGATAACTGCGCTCCATAAAGTGATCGATATCTATCGCAGCACAGCTCAGGAAGTATACTTCCAGCGCCTCTTCCTCATTTTTGATGCCCGCTGCAAGCCGGTGCGGGTCCAGAGGTTGTTCGAGCGCTTTTGCAATCAGCGCTTTTCCCTGTTGCTCTATCCCGGCCTCGTTCAGTTGTTGTTCGATAACGGCACGCTCTTTGTCATCAATGTGGCCATCGCTTTTCGCGGCAAACACGAGAGCCAGAATCAGACGTTCCGTGCGTTCATCAATTGATGAATTCTGCTGGCCAAACTGCGTTTCCCCCTGGTGGGCTGCGCGCACTTTGTCTTTGTACTTATTCCAAAGGACAGTGCCCGCCACGGCACCGCCACCGACAAGCAGCGCACTGGTACCGTATTTGGTCAGTAATTTACGTGAAGATTTATTGGCTACCAGCAAACCGGCAAGCCCTCCTAGGGCACCGGGCACGAGTAATTTGCCGAGATCCTGCCCACCGGAAGATGACGATGACTGGCCTTGTTGGCCAAGCAGAGACTGTAATTGGTTTAACCAGTTTGCCATGATTCCCCTCACTTAATCGTTTCGTAAACGAGAAGCCTAAGCGAGGGGATGTCAGGAAATGTCTAAAACAGCAAAAGATGAGAAAAGGTCGTAGAGTTAACGAGGCTGATACTCCGCTTTGCCTGCTTTACAATCGATTTTGACGAGATAATGAATGTCTGTACTCTTACCACGAACCGTTAAGGGAACGTCCCATTGATCGTTCTTACCCCGGATATCTTTCGGTGTAACCCAGGCGACAGGATCCGCTTGCCCCAGTTTTTTTTGATCGTCAGCCCAGCGTACTATGCGGTTTTGCAGATAATCGCGTTTGACGCTCGCAGCAATTCCCTCAGCGTTCATACCTTCGCAAGAGGGAAATTTAACCGATTTGTCAGTGGCGGCCGACGCGGTTACGCTGCCCACCAGTAATATCGTACCCAGCAACACTCCTGCTATTTTCATGCTTTTCTCCTGTGCATAGAGCCTAATCAAAGCATGGTACAAATTACAGGCAGCGCAAGCCGGGATCAGGCAGCCGAGCGTTTCGCTTTTGGCTTCATATCAACCGTCTCTGATGCCCCAATGTCTGCGTCACCCTGAGTCGCTTCTGGTGCGCTCTCCTGGGTATCCGCACCGGGTAACTTACCGGATTTGAGGATATGGCTGAGTACATCTTTTTGTTCAGCCAGCCAGAGCGCCATTTGATCGCGCTGGTCTTCTTCAAGCGTCACTGGCGCTTCGCCCAGCCAGCCTTCAAGTACCTCGGCCAGGTCGAGCATTTTATCGTAAGCGTCAGCTTCCTTTTTGCTGGCAAAAGACATTTTTTCCTCACCTTCGCGAATCACAACATACTTGACTTCAACCGCCATGATGCAGCCCCTTTTAACTGTATTTATATACAGTATATTACTGCGCCACTCATCAGATCGCAAGTCGTAAAAGACAGACGCAAACGTTTTCCTATATACTGCCGCCAGATTTTTTATAAAGGTCGACTTGCTATGACTCTATTAGGAACGGCGCTGCGTCCGGCAGCTACTCGCGTAATGTTATTGGGTTCGGGGGAATTAGGCAAAGAAGTGGCTATTGAATGCCAGCGTCTTGGCATTGAAGTTATTGCCGTAGACCGTTATGCCGATGCGCCCGCCATGCATGTGGCCCACCGCTCGCATGTTATCAATATGCTCGATGGTGAAGCCTTAAAAGCACTGGTTGCACTGGAAAAGCCCGATTTTATCGTGCCGGAAATTGAAGCGATCGCCACCGACACACTACTGGAACTGGAAGCCCTGGGTCAGCATGTTGTCCCCTGCGCGCGAGCAACCAGACTGACCATGAACCGTGAAGGAATTCGTCGTCTCGCCGCAGAAGAGCTTGCCCTTCCAACTTCAAGCTACCGCTTCGCCGATAGCGAAGACGCGTTCCGTCAGGCTGTTGATGAGATTGGTCTGCCCTGCATCGTTAAACCTGTCATGAGTTCTTCCGGTAAGGGCCAGAGTTTCATTCGCAGCGCCGATCAACTGGCGAAAGCCTGGGCATATGCGCAACAGGGCGGTCGTGCGGGTGCCGGCCGTGTTATTGTCGAAGGCGTGGTGAATTTTGATTTCGAAATCACCCTGCTCACCATCAGCGCTGCAGATGGCGTACATTTCTGCTCTCCGGTAGGTCATCGCCAGGAAGACGGAGATTATCGTGAATCCTGGCAACCGCAATATATGACCGAGCTGGCGCTGGAGCGCGCGCAGGATGTGGCGCGTAAAGTGGTGCTTGCCCTCGGCGGCTACGGATTATTCGGCGTTGAACTGTTTGTCTGCGGCGATGAGGTCATCTTTAGCGAAGTATCTCCGCGACCGCATGATACTGGGATGGTCACGCTGATTTCACAGGACGTCTCTGAATTTGCCCTGCATGTCCGCGCCTTCCTCGGTCTGCCAGTCGGGCAAATTCGCCAGTACGGGCCGTCGGCGTCAGCGGTGATCCTGCCTGAGCTGAAAAGCCAGAACGTCACGTTTGATAACCTGCAAAATGCCGTTGGCGCAGGCCTGCAGGTCCGTCTGTTTGGTAAGCCAGAAATCGACGGTACGCGTCGTTTAGGCGTTGCGCTGGCAACGGCGGATACCGTTGAAGAGGCGGTTGAACGCGCAAAAACAGCAGCAGCGGCGGTGAACGTTGCGGGTTAAGTAGGATAACGTGATAAAAAAGCCCGGTAGCACGAATGCTTACCGGGCTTTTCAGCTTTACAGACGGAGCAGCGATAAACCACCCGCAGGCACGAGTTACTTCGCGCCTTCTACCGCTTCGCGAGCCAGTCTGGTGATGCGATCGTAGTCGCCCGCTTCCAGCGCGTCGGCAGGAACCAGCCAGGAACCACCGATACACAGCACGCTTTTCAGCGCCAGGTAGTCACGGTAGTTGGCCGGGGAGATACCGCCAGTCGGGCAGAAACGCACCTGAGAGAACGGACCTGCGATAGCCTGCAGCGCTTTGGTGCCGCCGTTTGCTTCCGCCGGGAAGAATTTGAACTCTTTCAGACCGTAATCCATACCCAGCATTAGTTCTGACACCGTGCTGATCCCCGGAATCAACGGGATGGTGCCTTCGGTGGCGGCTTTCAGCAACGGCTCAGTCAGCCCCGGGCTTATCGCGAATTGCGCCCCCGCTTCGGTGACTTCTTTCAACTGCTGCGGGTTAAGTACGGTACCCGCACCCACGATGGCGTCCGGCACTTCTTTCGCAATCGCGCGAATCGCATCAATGGCACAAGCAGTACGCAGCGTCACTTCAAGGACGCGCACGCCGCCTGCAACCAGTGCTTTCGCCATCGGTACAGCGTGCTCCAGTTTGTTGACAACGATAACCGGCACTACCGGGCCAGTTTTCAGGATTGCTTCTGCACTCGTTTTCCAATTTTTCATCAGAATTATTCTCTCGCCTGAACTAAAAATCTTGTCGTTTTAAAAAGTGATGCAGGTTGCGCCCTGCTCCGCACCGGAAAGTTTTTCTCGCAGTGCGCCAAACAGCTCGCGCCCGGTACCAACGCGCGCAGCGCTCAGGTCAGGAATATGCGGCTGACGTGCAGCAAGCTCGTTATCATCGACCAGCAGCGTCAATTCGCCAGTCTGTCCGTTTACACGGATGATGTCGCCATCACGTACTTTCGCCAGCAATCCACCGTCATACGCTTCGGGTGTCACATGAATCGCTGAAGGCACTTTACCTGATGCGCCGGAGAGTCGTCCATCTGTAACCAACGCAATTTTGAAACAGCGGTCCAATAATACACCAAGTGGCGGCATAAGTTTATGTAATTCTGGCATGCCGTTCGCTTTTGGCCCCTGATGACGGACCACCACGACACAATCTTTGTTCAATAAGCCCGCATCAAAGGCCGGTAATACGTCATGCTGGCTCTCAAACACCACTGCCGGCGCTTCAATAACCTGATATTCAGCCGGTACGGCAGAGGTTTTCATCACCGCGCGGCCAAGGTTGCCGCTGAGCACTTTAGTACCGCCATGACGGGAGAATGGCTTTTCAATCGTGGCGATAACGTCCGCATCCAGCGACGCTGCCGCCCCTTCACGCCAGTCCAGCTCACCATTATTAAGCCATGGCTCCATGGTATAACGGGAGAGGCCAAAACCGGCCACCGTATTCACATCCTCATGCAGTAAACCGCCTTTGAGCAATTCACGCATTAATACCGGTACGCCACCTGCCGCCTGGAAGTGGTTAATATCCGCCGGACCGTTCGGATAGAGTCGAGCCAGTAGCGGCACCACGTCCGACAGTTCAGAGAAGTCATCCCAGTTAATAATGATGCCCGCAGCACGCGCCATCGCCACCAGATGCATAGTGTGGTTAGTGGAGCCACCCGTTGCCAGCAGTGAAACGATACCGTTGACCACCACTTTTTCATCGACCATTTTGCCTATCGGCATCCATTCGCTGCCGTTACCGGTTAAGCGTGTCACCTGGCGCGCAGCAGCCGAGGTCAGTGCTTCCCGAAGCGGGGCATCCGGATGCACGAAGGAAGAGCCAGGCAGTTGCATACCCATGAATTCGACAACCATCTGGTTGGTATTGGCCGTACCGTAGAACGTGCATGTACCCGGCGCATGGTAAGAGGCCGCTTCGGATTCCAGGAGCGCCATACGGTCAACTTTGCCTTCGGCATAAAGCTGACGAATGCGTACTTTTTCTTTATTTGGCAGTCCGCTGGCCATTGGACCTGACGGGATAAATACGGCGGGCAAATGGCCAAATGAGAACGCGGCCATCGCCAGGCCTGGGACGATTTTGTCACAGACGCCAAGGAACAATGCCCCGTCAAACATATTATGCGACAGGCCTACTGCGGCTGACATGGCGATCACTTCACGGCTGAGCAGCGATAGTTCCATCCCGTCCTGTCCCTGTGTAACCCCGTCACACATGGCTGGAACGCCGCCCGCCACCTGACCAACCGCATTCACAGAGTGCAACGCTTTGCGGATGATATTCGGATAGGTTTCGTAAGGTTGATGGGCGGAAAGCATATCGTTGTAGGAGGTGATGATGCCAATATTGTTACGCAGCATACTTTTGAGCGAGGCTTTGTCATCAGGCTGGCAGGCGGCAAAACCGTGAGCCAGATTGCCACACGCCAGCGAGGAACGGTGTACGGTTTCACTTTTCGCCTGATTGATGCGTTTTAGATAGGCAGTCCGGCTTTCGCGCGAGCGTTCTGCAATGCGATTTGTTACGCGTAACAATACTGAATTCATAAAGGCTCCTGAAATTTATCTGTCCGGGACAACGGTATACAGGAGGTTTTCAGCATTCAAAATTCAGCAGAAACGCCGTCACACCGCGCCCAAAGGCAAAATTACTGCAGCCAGTGTAATAAAAAAAGCTCCGCTGGTGAATCCAGTCGGAGCTTGAAAGTTGAAATATTGTCCTGATTTCTGAGTTAGATCATGTTACCGGTAAAACTGCGTAACATTCGCAACAAACTGGTTACTCAAATTCATTCCAGGAGCGGCCATCACGGGTGATCATCGCCACAGAAGCAACCGGTCCCCAGGTCCCGGCCTGATAAGGTTTCGGAGAGTCATTGTCCATCGCCCAGGCTTCGGTGATGGAGTCAACCCACTTCCACGCTTCTTCTACTTCATCCCGGCGCACGAACAACGCCTGAATGCCACGCATGGTTTCCAGCAGCAGACGCTCGTAGGCATCCGCCAGGTGCGTTTCGTTGAAGGTTTCAGAATAGCTAAGGTCAAGCTTAGTGGTCTGCAGGTTGTGCTTGTGGTCCAGCCCCGGCACTTTATTCAGGACCTGGATATCCACGCCTTCATCTGGCTGCAGACGGATGGTGAGTTTGTTCTGTGGCAGATCCTGCCAGGACTCTTTAAACAGATTCAGCTCCGGTGTTTTGAAATACACCACGACTTCGGAACATTTCGTCGGCAGACGTTTACCTGTACGCAGGTAGAACGGTACCCCCGCCCAGCGCCAGTTATCGATGTCGACGCGGATAGAGACGAAAGTTTCGGTGTTACTGGATTTGTTCGCACCCTCTTCTTCCAGATAACCCGGGACTTTTTTGCCCTGTGCAAATCCGGTGGTGTACTGACCACGGACAGTTTTCTCGCGCACGTTCGAGCGATCAATACGACGCAGGGATTTGAGCACTTTCACTTTTTCATCGCGAATACTGTCCGCAGTAAGATCTGACGGCGGAGACATAGCAATCATGCAAAGGATCTGCAGCAGATGGTTCTGGATCATGTCGCGCATTTGACCCGCCTGGTCAAAGTATCCCCAGCGGCCTTCGATACCCACCTCTTCCGCTACTGTGATTTCCACATGATCAATCGTACGGTTATCCCAGTTATTGACGAACAGGGAGTTGGCAAAGCGCAGCGCCAGCAGGTTGAGTACGGTCTCTTTACCCAGATAGTGGTCGATGCGATAGACCTGGCACTCTTCGAAATATTCGCCAACCTGATCGTTAATTTCACGCGAGGTGGCAAGCGAGGTGCCCAACGGTTTTTCCATGACCACTCGGGCAGGTTTCGCATTCAGCTTAGCCTCACCCAGACCTTTGCAGATTGCGCCAAATGTGCTTGGCGGCATGGCAAAGTAGTTAATAGTGGTGCGATTCTTCTGGTCAAGCATGGCGCCAAGGCGTTTAAACGCTTTGGTGTCATTGACATCCAGGTTGCAGAAATCCAGGCGGCCGCTCAGCGTGTCCCATAAACTTTCATCAATTTTTTCTTTCATGAAAGTTTCAAGCGCTTCACGCACCACTTTTGTATAGGCTTCCTTATCCCAGTCAGCGCGTCCGACGCCCAGGATACGCGTATCCGGATGGATCTGACCCGCTTTTTCCAGTTGATACAGGGAAGGCAGCAATTTCCGGCGTGCGAGATCGCCTTTCGCGCCGAAAATGACCAGGTCACATGCCTGGGCTGTTTGCGTTACCGCCATGTCATTCTCCTCAGTTAGCTATCCTGGTGCTTATGCCAGGTTTTATTTGTAATTTTATTACAGTGCACTGTACTGCTTTTACGTAATTACCGAAACCGCTAACGCTTGTCTACGTGTGCGTTACAGGGCTCTTCGGCGAAAATTTGCTTTTTCGCCTTGAAAATGCTGGATGTTTGCCTGATTCGCTGCGAATAAAATCCGACTGCGATCATGTAATGAAAAAAAACAACAACATTTAACGTTGCCGCTTACCTTTCTTTGCGGCAGAAAGGTATATTCTTGCTAAAACGCATCACGATTTCACCTTTCAGTGGAATCGTTTCACTGATGAGCGATTCGTTAAAAATGAATATGCTGGAAAAAATCCAGTCTCAACTGGAACACCTTAGCAAATCCGAGCGCAAAGTGGCGGAAGTGATTCTCGCCTTCCCCGATCAAGCCATTCATTCCAGTATCGCCGCCCTCGCCCAGCAAGCGGGGGTCAGCGAACCCACGGTGAACCGATTTTGCCGTAGTCTGGATACCCGCGGATTTCCGGATTTTAAATTGCATCTGGCGCAAAGTCTGGCAAACGGCACCCCCTATGTTAATCGCAACGTCGATGAAGATGACAGCGTCGAAGCCTATACCGGCAAAATTTTCGAGTCGGCGATGGCAAGCCTGGACCATGTACGTCAGTCACTCGACATGACGGCGGTTAACCGCGCCGTTGATCTGCTGACTCAGGCAAAGAAGATCGCTTTTTTTGGCCTTGGCTCCTCTGCCGCCGTCGCGCACGATGCGATGAACAAATTTTTCCGCTTCAATGTACCCGTTGTTTATACCGACGACATCGTGTTGCAACGCATGAGCTGTATGAATTGTAGTGACGATGACGTGGTTGTGCTGATTTCACATACCGGGCGCACCAAAAGTCTGGTTGAACTGGCGCAGCTGGCACGAGAAAACGACGCCATGGTCATTGCGCTGACGTCTGCGGAGACACCGCTTGCCCGGGAAGCAACACTGGCCATTACCCTTGATGTTCCGGAAGATACCGACATTTATATGCCAATGGTGTCACGCCTTGCGCAGCTCACGGTTATTGATGTTCTCGCCACTGGCTTCACATTGCGACGTGGCGCAAAATTCAGGGATAACTTGAAGCGTGTCAAAGAAGCACTGAAAGAATCGCGCTTTGATAAGGAGTTCCTCATCCGGAACGATAAACATTAATAGACCGATAGTAATAACAAAGTTGTAACATCTTACGCTGTTCAGTTAAATTCTCACTTTGATAATTGAACTGAATCCATCTTCACGCAACACCTGGTTGTTTTAGACAACGGAGTATTACATGTCCAGAAGGCTTCGCAGAACCAAAATTGTTACCACTTTAGGCCCGGCCACCGATCGCGATAATAACCTTGAGAAAATTATCGCCGCAGGTGCCAACGTGGTACGCATGAACTTCTCACACGGCACACCGGAAGATCATAAATTACGTGCGGATAAAGTGCGTGAAATTGCGGCAAAACTGGGACGTCATGTTGCTATTCTTGGCGATTTACAAGGACCAAAAATCCGCGTATCCACCTTCAAGGAAGGCAAAGTATTCCTCAATATTGGCGATAAATTCCTGCTTGATGCCAACCTTGGCAAAGGCGAAGGCGATAAAGAAAAAGTCGGTATCGACTATAAAGGCCTGCCTGCTGACGTGGTACCTGGCGATATTCTGCTACTGGACGATGGCCGCGTACAGTTGAAAGTACTGGAAGTTCAGGGCATGAAAGTGTTCACCGAAGTCACGGTGGGCGGCCCGCTGTCTAACAATAAAGGCATCAATAAACTGGGTGGTGGTCTCTCTGCAGAAGCGCTGACCGACAAAGACAAAGCGGACATTGTGACCGCTGCGCTGATTGGCGTGGATTACCTGGCGGTCTCCTTCCCGCGCTGCGGCGAAGATCTGAATTATGCCCGTCGTCTGGCACGCGACGCTGGTTGTGACGCGAAGATTGTCGCCAAAGTAGAACGTGCAGAAGCGGTCTGTAGTCAGGAAGCGATGGATGATGTCATCCTCGCCTCCGATGTGGTGATGGTTGCCCGTGGCGATCTCGGCGTGGAAATTGGTGACCCGGAACTGGTCGGTATCCAGAAAGCGTTGATCCGCCGTGCGCGTCAGCTTAACCGTGCGGTCATCACCGCCACGCAGATGATGGAATCGATGATCACCAATCCGATGCCGACGCGCGCCGAAGTGATGGACGTGGCAAACGCCGTGCTCGATGGCACCGATGCAGTTATGCTCTCTGCGGAAACCGCCGCAGGTCAGTACCCGGCAGAAACCGTTGCCGCCATGGCGCGTGTTTGCCTGGGTGCAGAGAAGATCCCGAGCATCAATGTGTCAAAACATCGCCTCGATATTCAGTTCGATAATGTGGAAGAAGCGATCGCCATGTCGGCGATGTATGCCGCTAACCACCTGAAAGGGGTAACCGCGATTATCTCTATGACAGAGTCCGGCCGTACTGCGCTGATGACTTCGCGTATCAGCTCCGGTCTGCCGATTTTCGCGCTCTCACGCCATGAACGTACCCTGAATCTGACCGCATTGTATCGCGGCGTGACACCGGTATATTTCGATAGCGCCAACGAAGGTGTTGCCGCAGCCAACGATGCGGTGAATTTATTACGCGATAAAGGCTACCTGGTTTCCGGCGATCTGGTGATCGTCACCCAGGGCGATGTTATGAGTACCGTCGGCACCACTAACACCACACGCATTCTGACCGTGGAATAAGTGGAACATTAAAAGCAAAACCCCGCCAGGCGGGGTTTTTTTATTTCTTCGGAAACAACTCTTTGCGCTTGTACGGTTCAGTCTCGCCAGGCTTGCGTGTTTTCAGCAGTTTCAAAATCCAGGTGTACTGCTCAGGCCTCGGCCCGACGAACACTTCAACCTCTTCGTTCATTCGGCGCGCAATGGTGACGTCGTCCGCAGTCAGCAGATCGTCCATCGGCGGACGTACCTGAACAATCAGCCGATGCGTTGTGGCATCATAAACCGGGAAAAGCGGCACAATGCGCGCCCGGCATACCTTCATTAAACGGCCAATCGCCGGCAGCGTAGCTTTGTAGGTCGCAAAGAAATCAACAAATTCGCTATGCTCGGCACCGTGATCCTGATCGGGCAAATAGTAGCCCCAGTACCCCTGGCGCACGGACTGAATAAACGGTTTGATACCGTCGTTACGCGCATGCAGGCGTCCGCCAAAGCGACGGCGGACGGTATTCCAGACATAATCGAACACTTTGTTGCCCTGATTATGGAACATCGCCGCCATTTTCTGCCCCTGCGATGCCATCAGCATTGCCGGGATATCGACGCCCCACCCGTGCGGGACCAGAAAAATCACATTTTCATTGTTGTCGCGAAGCCCATCGATAATCTCGCGACCCTGCCACTCAACGCGTGGCAGGATCTTCTCAGGCCCACGCATCGCCAGCTCCGCCATCAGAACCATCGCCTGCGGGGCCGTGGCGAACATCTCATCAATGATCGCTTCGCGCTCCGCTTGCGACTTCTCCGGGAAGCAGTACAGCAGGTTGATCTGTGCACGCCGACGCGCACTCTTTCCGAATTTACCGGCAAGGCGCCCAAGCGTACCCAGCAAGGGATCGCGTAACGACGCCGGGAGTAACGCTACGCCCGCAAACGCAAAAACGCCCATCCACGCGCCCCAGTAGCGCGGGTGGCGAAAGCCATCTTCAAATTCGGGAATATATTCAGAATTGTTTTTCTTAGTTTCCATGCATGTTCCGCAGGCAAGTATTCAAATAAGCAAAGTGAGAATAGTGTAACGAGGTGCGTCAATTCCTACAAAAGAAAAAGCCGGCGCGTACAGACGCCGGCTTGTACTCTGTGAGGCGTTAATCGAATTTCAGTTGCGGAACGATCTCCTTCACTTGCGCCAGATAATCACGACGATCGGTACCGCTCAAACCTTCGGTCCTTGGCAGCTTCGCCGTTAAAGGGTTCACCGCCTGCTGGTTGATCCACACTTCATAATGCAGATGGGGACCTGTTGAACGGCCGGTGTTTCCTGAGAGTGCAATGCGATCGCCACGTTTAACTTTCTGCCCTTCTTTCACCAGCAATTTGCGCAGATGCATATAGCGAGTGGTGTAGGTACGACCATGACGCACCGCGACGTAATAACCCGCCGCACCACTGCGCCTGGCAACGACCACCTCGCCGTCACCCACAGACAGAACAGGCGTACCCTGCGGCATGGCGAAATCGACGCCTTTATGCGGTGCAACGCGGCCCGTTACCGGGTTCAGACGACGCGGATTAAAATTCGAGGAGACGCGGAACTGTTTCGACGTCGGGAAACGCATAAAGCCTTTCGCAAGCCCCGTACCGTTACGGTCGTAATACTTGCCGTCGTCGGCGCGAATAGCAAAATAATCCTTACCTTCAGAGCGCAAACGGACGCCCAACAGTTGGCTCTGTTCCTGTTTCCCTTCAAGCATTTCGCGGGACATCAGTACTGAGAACTCGTCCCCTTTTTTCAGCTTACGGAAATCCATTTGCCACTGCATCGCTTTGATGACCGCGCTAATTTCCACATTGGTTAGTCCGGCCTCTTTCGCGCTGCTGACAAAACTACCGCCGACCGTGCCTTTCAGCACGGAGTTGACCCAGTCGCCTTCCTGAATCGCACTGCTCATTTTAAAGCCGCCATCAACGCGGTCATAGGTGCGGGTTTCACGACGGGAGACTTCCCAGGTCATACGCTGCAGATCACCGTCTGCGGTCAGCGTCCAGGAGAGCTGCTGACCAATTTTCATGTTACGCAGGTCTTTATCTGCCGCCGCGAGCTGGCTGATATCGCCCATGTCAATGCCATACTGGTTCAGAATACTGCTCAGCGTATCGCCGGTCGACACGACATATTCGTGTACGCCTTCTTCGCCAGCCGTTTTATCATCAAGTTCATCCTGCGGAATGTCTTCGACTTCGTCGGGCATGGACTGATCAATAGGTTCACTGGCCTCAGGCAGCAACGAACGAATCTCTTTCTTTTCCAGCTCGATGGTTTTGACAATGGGTGTCGGCGTGGATTCGGGGTGGTAGACATACGGTCGCCAGACGGCAACCGTAAAGGTGAGAACTGTAAGTGACCCCAGCATAACGCGATGGGGTCTGGGCAGATTATTAAATGCCAGGGCGACAGAGCGGGCTATCTGTTGCACGTATCCACTTCCTCGTTAATCTCCTTTCAGGCAGCTCGCATACTGGTTAGATAACTGGGCAAGGAACTGCGAATAGCTCTCTTTGCCAAGCTTGATACTGGAGCCAAGTGGATCCAACGTTCCCATTCGAACGGATGTTCCTCTGGCAACAGCTTCAACGACCGCTGGCCTGAACTGTGGCTCAGCAAAAACGCAGGCTGCTTTTTGCTCAACCAACTGTGTTCTGATTTGATGTAAACGCTGCGCACCAGGTTGAATTTCAGGGTTGACGGTAAAATGACCTAACGGAGTCAGCCCGTAATGCCTTTCGAAATACCCGTAGGCATCATGAAAAACGAAATAACCTTTACCCTTCACTGGCGCCAGCTCGCTGCCAACCTCTTTGTCGGTTTGTGCCAGACTGGCCTCAAACGCTTGCAGGTTGGCGTCCAGCCGTGCTCGGCTTTGGGGCATAACTTCTACTAATTTATCGTGGATTGCAACCGCCGATATCCGTGCAATCTCTGGTGAAAGCCACAGATGCATGTTGTAATCACCATGATGGTGATGTTCATCACTATTTTCGTCGCCGTGATGGTCTGCATCATGATCATGCTCGTCATCATCGCTGCCCTTGATGAGTAACGGTTGCACGCCAGGCAGTGTCTGCATGAGCACCTGTTTTGCCGCCGGAATCTGCTGTGCGGACTTATCCATGAACGCTTCCATGTCCGGGCCAACCCAGAAGACTAAGTCCGCGTTCTGCAAGCGTTTTACATCAGACGGGCGCAGGGCATAATCGTGCTCAGAAGCCCCGTCGGGAAGTAGTACTTCCGTAGTAGTTACCCCATCCGCAATGGCGGATGCGATAAAGCCCAGAGGCTTGAGCGAAGCGACGACAGCGGCGTTTGCGGCGCCTGTTATTCCGGCTGACAACGTGGTGAAAAGCGCTGCGCAAAGAAGCGTATTTTTATGTAACATAATGCGACTAATTATCGTAATGAATATGTGGAATGTGATATTATAACATTCGACAACTTGTGCAACCCTTTAAATGCTATGACTAATCTGGTAACGCTGGAAAATGTCTCCGTCAGTTTCGGTCAAAGACTCGTGCTGTCTGACATTTCGCTCACTCTACAACCCGGTAAAATTCTTACCCTGCTCGGTCCTAATGGCGCGGGTAAATCGACGCTGGTGCGCGTGGTACTGGGACTTGTAGCACCCGATACCGGGACGATCAAGCGTGGTAATGCTCTGCGTATTGGTTATGTGCCGCAAAAACTGCATCTCGACGCCACCCTGCCCCTGACCGTTGGTCGCTTTATGCGGCTGCGTCCGGGAACCCGAAAAGCGGACATTGTACCGGCGCTCAAACGCGTGAATGCCGCGCACCTTGTCGATGCCCCGATGCAAAAATTATCCGGTGGTGAAACACAACGCGTACTGCTGGCGCGGGCGCTGCTCAATCAGCCTCAATTGCTGGTACTGGATGAGCCAACACAAGGGGTCGACGTTAACGGGCAAGTCGCACTGTATGACCTCATCGATCAATTACGCCGCGAACTCGACTGCGCCGTCTTGATGGTCTCCCATGACCTGCATCTGGTAATGGCTAAAACAGATGAAGTCCTCTGTCTGAATCACCATATTTGCTGCTCCGGTGCGCCGGAAGTGGTCTCCACGCACCCTGAGTTTATCTCCATGTTCGGCCCACGCGGCGCAGAACAGTTGGGTATTTATCGCCACCGCCATAATCATCGACATGATTTGCAGGGGCGCATTATCTTACGTCAGGGAAATGGGCGCGGATGATTGAATTACTGTTGCCCGGCTGGTTAGCCGGGATGATGCTCGCCTGCGCAGCAGGCCCGCTGGGCTCATTTGTGGTCTGGCGCCGTATGTCCTATTTCGGCGATACCCTCGCCCACGCCTCGTTGCTGGGTGTCGCTTTCGGTCTGTTGCTCGACGTTAACCCATTTTATGCGGTGATTGCCGTCACGCTGCTGCTTGCCGCCGGACTGGTCTGGCTGGAAAAACGCCCTCACCTTGCCATTGATACGCTGCTGGGGATTATGGCCCATAGCGCCTTATCCCTCGGTATGGTGGTTGTCAGCCTGATGTCGAATATTCGCGTCGATCTGATGGCCTACCTTTTTGGCGATTTGTTGGCAGTAACGCCCACAGATTTAATCTCCATTGCTGCTGGCGTCGTGCTGGTTCTCGGGATCCTTACCTGGCAGTGGCGTAACCTGCTTTCAATGACTATCAGTCCGGAACTGGCATTCGTCGATGGCGTGAAATTGCAGCGGGTGAAGTTACTGTTGATGCTGGTCACTGCGTTGACAATTGGGGTGGCGATGAAGTTTGTCGGGGCGCTGATTATCACTTCGCTGCTGATAATCCCTGCGGCCACCGCGCGTCGCTTTGCCCGTACGCCAGAACAAATGGCGGGCGTGGCGGTGGCTGTCGGCATGGTCGCCGTCACCGGTGGGCTGACATTCTCTGCCTTTTACGACACGCCAGCAGGACCGTCTGTCGTGCTGTGCGCCGCGCTGTTATTCATTTTCAGTATGCTGAAAAAAAGCGCTACCTGAACTTTCTTTTAAGGCCGAAACTCAGGTTTCGGCCTTTCTTTCATGCAGAATATCGACGGTGGATGCGGGAAAATCTCAGGGCATTTCCGGCGGCGTGATACCGAAGTGGTTCCATGCCCTGACCGTCGCCATGCGGCCACGTGGGGTACGCTGGAGGAAGCCTTGTTGAATTAAAAAAGGCTCCAGTACATCTTCAATGGTTTCGCGCTCTTCCCCGATCGCGGCAGCAAGGTTATCCAGCCCCACCGGCCCGCCAAAGAATTTATCGATGACCGCCAGCAGCAGTTTGCGATCCATGTAATCAAAACCTTCCGCGTCCACGTTCAGCATGTCCAGCGCCTGGGAAGCGATATCATGAGTAATTGCGCCATCATGCTTCACTTCGGCAAAATCGCGCACCCGGCGCAGCAGACGGTTAGCAATACGCGGAGTGCCACGCGACCGTCTTGCGACTTCCAGCGCGCCGTCTTCACTCATCTCAAGTCCCATAAAGCGCGCGCTGCGCCCTACAATGTGCTGTAAATCCGCCACCTGGTAAAACTCCAGCCGCTGCACAATACCGAAACGGTCACGCAGCGGTGAGGTTAACGAACCGGCACGCGTCGTTGCGCCAATCAGCGTAAAGGGAGGCAAATCAATCTTGATCGAGCGCGCCGCTGGTCCTTCACCGATCATAATATCAAGCTGATAGTCTTCCATTGCCGGGTAGAGGACTTCCTCAACTACCGGCGAGAGGCGGTGTATTTCATCGATAAACAGTACATCATGCGGCTCGAGGTTGGTGAGCATCGCCGCGAGATCGCCCGCTTTTTCCAGCACCGGGCCAGAGGTGGTACGCAGATTGACGCCCATCTCATTTGCGACAATGTTCGCCAGAGTGGTTTTCCCAAGCCCTGGGGGGCCAAATATCAGTAAGTGATCCAGCGCGTCACCACGCAGCTTCGCCGCCTGAATAAAAATTTCCATCTGCGAGCGCACCTGCGGCTGACCAACGTACTCCGCCAGTAATTTAGGACGGATAGCGCGATCCGCAACCTCTTCCGCATTAATGACGCTGTCGGGGGATACCAGACGGTCTGCTTCAATCATCCTTTACCTCACAACGCAGCGCGTAATGCTTCGCGGATTAGAGTTTCACTGTTGGCGCCCGGTTTGGCGATTTTGCTTACCATCCGGCTGGCTTCCTGAGGTTTATAGCCCAACGCCACCAGTGCGGCAACCGCTTCCTGTTCTGCATCATCCACATTCGGGCCGGCAGGCGATGTGAGTACCAGATCGGCGGCAGGCGTGAACAGGTCGCCATGTAACCCTTTAAAGCGGTCTTTCATTTCGACAATCAGTCGCTCTGCCGTCTTCTTACCGATACCCGGCAGTTTAATCAACGCTGCGGGATCTTCGCGTTCCACAGCATTCACAAATTGTTGCGCGTTCATGCCGGAAAGGATAGCCAGCGCCAGTTTTGGCCCTACGCCGTTGGTTTTGATCAGTTCGCGAAATAGCGTGCGCTCTTGCTTGTTGCTAAAACCAAACAGCAGGTGTGCATCTTCACGCACCACAAAATGGGTGAAGACCACGGCTTCTTTTCCCGCCTCCGGCAGTTCATAGAAGCAGGTCATCGGCATATGCACTTCGTAGCCCACGCCTCCGACTTCCATCAGGACTAAAGGGGGCTGTTTTTCCAGAATAATGCCTCTGAGTCTGCCTATCACATGACGCTCCTGCGTTAATGGCCGAAGTAAGAATGCTGTATCATAAAAAAAGGCTGGATAGATATCCAGCCGCTTATTGATGAAAAGCGAAGTGTGTTTGCTTACTGGCCTAATATTCCGTCTGTGCCAGATCGGCAAACAGCCCAGGATGTGTCGGATTCCAGCCCAGCGCCGTGCGCGTCTGTTCACTGCTTGCTGCCATATCAAGAGAAGCAAAATCAGCAAACCAGCCAAAATGGTCCCTCGCACGCGGCTCAGCGGGAATGCCCAGGTGGTTAGCGATGGCCTGCGCGATGTCGCGAAACAGAATGCTCTCCTCCGCCACCGCGTGATAGACCGCCTGAGTCACTCCCGTCTCCAGCGCTAACCGATAAAGCGTGGCAGCATCCCGGCGATGCACGGCCGCCCAGCGGTTCGTAATGTTCGCAGGCCAGGCTGAGACACCCGTTTGCTTTGCAAGCCTCATCAGGATGGGAATAAACCCGTGATCGCCCACGCCGTGAACCGTCGGCGGCAGGCGTACCGTCGCTGCCCGTACGCCATTTTCCGCCAGTTCACGCGCAGCAGGCTCAGAGCGGCGTGGATACGACGGCGCCACAAACGGCAGGTCATTTTCTGTCGCCAGCCGCCCCTGGGCGATCATTGCCAGCCCGGAGGTCACCAGCAGTGGACGATCGCTACCGCGTAGCGCATCCCCCAGAATCCGGATGGCGCGCTCATCCTGCGCGCAATTCTCGCTAAAGCGTGAAAAATCATGGTTGAAGGCGGTATGAATAACCGCATCCGCACGATTTGCGCCGTCATGCAGTAATGGGTGATCGTCCAGCGTTCCGGTAACCACCTCCATCCCCAGGGCCACCAGCGCCTGTGCTTTTTCCGCATTGCGCACCAGCCCGGTCACCTGATGCCCGGCGGCCAGCAGATCCTCAGCGACGGCTGAACCGACCCAGCCAGACGCCCCCGTCAGAAAAACATGCATAGCTAACTCCCCTTGTGTTGACTCATCGCGTGATAGTGATGAATATCCTCAGAGGTGAAAAGTAGTGACATTATCGTGGTATAAGGACTAACAGGATGCAGCGCGATACCCGTCCCACAGAGTTAGGCGATTACCTCAAACACCGCCGTGCGCGTCTCAACCCGGATGCGCTTGGTTTTCATACCGGCCGACGCCGCACGCCTGGATTACGCCGTGAAGAGGTGGCGCATCTGGCCTGTATTAGTGCCACCTGGTACACATGGCTCGAACAAGGACGCGGCGGTACTCCCTCAGCAGAAGTGCTGGAGCGCTTATGTCACGCCTTACAACTTACCCCACCCGAACGTGAACATGTCTTCCATCTGGCGCTTGGTCGCGCTCCTGAGGTGCATTATACCCCGTCGCTGGCCGTCACGGCGCGGCTGCAAAAGGTGCTGGATTGCATGACGCTCAGCCCGGCGATGATCCGCACCGCGACCTGGTGTGTTCTGGCATGGAATCAGCCAGCTGCCGTAGTGCTAACCGATTATGCAAAGTTGCCCCCTGCCGAACGCAATATTCTGCGGCGCATTTTTCTCGACCCGCAAGTACGCGAGGTACAAACAGACTGGGAAGGTCTGGCGCAGTCACTGGTCGCCGCCTTTCGCGCGGATGCCACCCGTTCAGGCGCAGCAGAAGAGGTAAAACCGCTTATTGATGAATTGATGGCCGCATCGCCGCTGTTTGCCGAGCTCTGGCGCAGCAATACCATCGACACGATGGGAGAAGGCACAAAAGTGTTGATCCATCGCGAGGCGGGGAGGTTATCGATGGAGTATTCGAGTTTCGCCGTTGAAGGGCAGCCGGATCTGACGATGATTGTTTATAACCCCTCAACGCCAGAGGATGCCCAAAAGATCAGCGCGTTACTTAGCGCAGCCGCCCGCGTGCCAGATTAAGCCGGGTGTCGCTCATCTGCATCGCATTCTGGCTGACATGACAATGGGTGATAGCTATCGCCAGGGCATCGGCGGCATCTGCCTGCGGGTTCGCCGGAAGTTTCAGCAAGGTGCGTACCATATGCTGAACCTGGCTTTTCTCCGCGCTGCCAATTCCCACTACTGTTTGTTTTACCTGACGAGCCGCATATTCAAATACTGGCAGATCCTGGTTTACGGCAGCCACAATGGCCACGCCGCGCGCCTGCCCAAGCTTGAGCGCAGAATCGGCGTTTTTTGCCATAAACACTTGTTCAATCGCGAAGTAATCGGGCTGGAACTGGGTGATGATTTCCGTCACACCGGCATAGATTAATTTCAGGCGCGACGGTAAATCATCAACTTTGGTACGGATGCATCCGCTGCCCAGGTAGGCCAGTTGCCTGCCTACCTGGCGAATCACACCGTAACCGGTTACGCGTGAACCCGGGTCGATACCGAGAATGACAGCCATCACGCGTCTCCGGTTGTTGTGACAAGTTGCCTCATCAAAGAGTAGCCGCAACCTCGTCAGAAATTTCACCGTTATGGTAAACTTCCTGCACATCGTCGCAATCTTCCAGCATGTCGATCAAACGCAGCAGCTTCGGTGCGGTTTCTGCATCCATATCTGCTTTTGTTGACGGGATCATGGAGACTTCAGCGTTGTCAGCTTTCAGACCTGCTGCTTCCAGCGCATCGCGCACAGCGCCCATCTCTTCCCATGCGGTATACACGTCAATGGCACCGTCGTCGAAGGTCACAACGTCTTCTGCGCCCGCTTCCAGCGCGGCTTCCATGATCGTGTCTTCGTCGCCTTTCTCGAAAGAGATCACGCCTTTTTTGCTGAACAGGTAAGAAACGGAACCGTCAGTGCCCAGGTTACCACCGGTTTTGGTGAAGGCATGGCGTACTTCTGCAACGGTACGGTTGCGGTTGTCAGACAGACATTCCACCATCACCGCTGTGCCGCCAGGACCGTAACCTTCATAAATAATGGTTTCCATGTTCGCGTCTTCATCGCCGCCCACGCCACGTGCGATAGCACGGTTCAGGGTGTCACGGGTCATGTTGTTTGACAGCGCTTTATCCACTGCCGCACGCAGACGCGGGTTGGAACCGATATCGCCGCCGCCAAGGCGCGCTGCGGTAACCAGCTCACGAATAATTTTGGTAAAGATTTTACCGCGCTTGGCATCCTGTGCCGCTTTGCGGTGTTTGGTGTTGGCCCATTTACTGTGACCTGCCATAAGAAACTCTCCACTTAACCGTTGATTTATACGGCATCAATTACAAATTCTTCAATCGCCTGCCGGTTGCTCCATGACTTGGTTAATGCGGCCGCTTGCGGTGCATCAACCCAGCGGTAAGCCAGATGTTCAGTGAACACGACTGACCGCTCATGGGGTAGCGCAAGACAGAACCATGATTCAGTATTGCGCACCACGCCGGGGGCATAGCGATGACGTAAATGTTCAAAAATTTCAAACTCCACCGTGCGCTGACAGTCAATTAAGGCCAGTTGCTCTTGCGCAACGTCAATGGCGACCTCTTCCTTTACTTCACGCGCGGCGGCTTGCGACGCGGATTCCCCCTCCTCCAGGCTACCGGTAACCGACTGCCAGAAATCGGGATCGTCGCGTCGCTGCAGCATCAGCACCCGCTTCGTGTCCTGGGCATAAATAACAACTAAGACAGAAACGGGATGCTTGAATGGCATATTACTCGTTCTCCGAAATCTCTTTTGACGCTTTCGCAAGCACCTGAATACCCAGTTCCGTCAGGGAGGCCGGGTTAGCAAAGCTCGGTGCTTCGGTCATCAGACACGCCGCAGCAGTGGTTTTCGGGAAAGCAATAACGTCACGAATGTTGTCGGTACCGGTCAGCAGCATGGTCAGACGATCCAGACCAAATGCCAGGCCAGCGTGCGGCGGCGTACCGAATTTCAGCGCATCAAGCAGGAAACCGAACTTCTCGCGCTGTTCCTGCTCAGTAATGCCCAGAATGCCGAACACTGTCTGCTGCATGTCACCACGGTGAATACGTACAGAACCGCCGCCGACTTCGTAACCGTTGATAACCATGTCGTATGCGTTCGCGACCGCATCTTCCGGCGCGGCTTTCAACTCCTGTGCCGTCATGTCTTTCGGTGAGGTGAACGGATGGTGCATCGCGGTCAGGCCGCCTTCACCATCATCTTCAAACATCGGGAAGTCGATAACCCACAGCGGCGCCCATTTGCTCTCATCGGTCAGGTTCAGATCCTTACCGAGTTTCAGACGCAGCGCACCCAGCGCATCGGCAACCACTTTCTTGTTGTCTGCGCCGAAGAAAATCATGTCGCCATCCTGCGCACCGGTACGTTCCAGAATCGCTTCGACAATGTCCGCAGTCAGGAATTTCGCCACCGGGCTGTTGATGCCTTCAATGCCTTTCGCACGTTCGGTCACTTTGATGTAAGCCAGCCCTTTCGCGCCATAGATCTTCACAAAATTGCCGTATTCATCAATCAGTTTACGGGTCAGAGAGGCACCACCCGGTACACGCAGTGCGGCAACACGGCCTTTCGCATCATTAGCCGGGCCGGCAAATACCGCAAACTCAACGTTTTTCAGCAGGTCAGCAACGTCTACCAGCTCCATCGGGTTACGCAGGTCCGGTTTATCGGAACCGTAACGACGCTCGGCTTCGGCAAAAGTCATGATCGGGAACTGGCCCAGATCGACGCCTTTAATATCCAGCCACAGGTTGCGGATCAACTCTTCCATCATTTCACGCACCTGCGGTGCGGTCATAAAGGAGGTTTCGACGTCGATTTGAGTGAATTCTGGCTGACGGTCAGCACGCAGATCTTCATCACGGAAGCATTTCACAATCTGATAGTAGCGATCGAAACCGGACATCATCAGCAGCTGTTTGAACAGCTGTGGAGACTGCGGCAACGCGTAGAATTTGCCTTTATGTACGCGTGACGGCACCAGATAGTCGCGCGCGCCTTCCGGCGTCGCTTTAGTCAGCATCGGGGTTTCGATATCAAGGAAACCGTGGTCATCCATAAAACGACGCACGAAGCTGGTAATTTTGGCGCGGGTTTTCAGACGCTGAGCCATTTCCGGACGACGCAGGTCCAGATAGCGGTATTTCAGACGCGCTTCTTCGGTATTGACCTGATTGGAATCCAGCGGCAGCGGCTCAGAGCGGTTGATAATGGTCAGTTCGGTGGCAAACACTTCCACTTCGCCGGTCGCCATATCGCTGTTGACGTTTTTTTCGTCACGAGCACGCACGGTGCCGGTTACCACGATGCAGAACTCATTACGCAGTTCGGAAGCCAGTTTGAATGCTTCGGCGTCCGGGTCGAAGAACACCTGGACGATGCCTTCACGATCGCGCATATCAATAAAAATGAGGCTGCCGAGATCACGACGACGATTGACCCAACCACACAGAGTCACCTGCTGCCCCACGTGGGACTTACGCAACTGTCCGCAATATTCTGTACGCATGAGATATCCCTTAACTTTGCCGCAGGCTGATTGTTGCCTGCCGTGCAGGCGACGATGTCGCAGCTTTAGCTGAATGTCACAACTGGATGAAAAAAGGCGGCTATTATACTGGAAATAATGGCACACGATAAGCCCGATACCGCCTGTACGCGCGTTTGCTGCACACGCTTAGTGCGTATTCTCACAAAAATTAACAAAATTTGTAAACCGGGTGCAGCAGGATACCGCGTAAGGTAAGTGCGACCTTATTCTTTTTTCAGGAGTTATCATGCTTGAGCTTAATGCTGCCCACACCGCCCTGGTGGTTATTGATTTACAGGAAGGTATTCTGCCGTTTGCCGGTGGTCCGCACAGCGCTGAGGATGTGGTGAAACGTGCCGCAAAGCTGGCTGAGGCGTTTCGCGCAAAAAATGCACCGGTAATTCTGGTGCGCGTTGGCTGGTCTGCCGATTTTGCTGAAGCGCTAAAACAGCCGGTCGATGCGCAGACAGGCGGTCACGCGTTGCCGGAAAACTGGTGGACGTATCCGCTGGCGCTGGGCAAGAAAGCGAGCGACATTGAGGTCACCAAGCGCCAGTGGGGCGCATTCTACGGTACCGACCTTGAACTGCAACTGCGCCGCCGCGGTATCGATACCATCGTCCTGTGTGGTATTTCCACTAACATCGGCGTGGAATCCACCGCCCGCAACGCCTGGGAGTTGGGCTTTAACCTGGTGGTGGTAGAAGATGCCTGCTCCGCTGCCAGCAGTGAACAGCACCAGGGCAGCATGAAACATATCTTCCCGCGGATTGGCCGCGTACGCAGCAGCCAGGAGATCCTGACCGCACTATGATTTACCTTGGCCTGCCGCAATGGTCGCACCCGAAATGGGTGCGCCTTGGCATCACCAGCCTTGAAGAGTACGCCCGCCACTTTAACTGTGTGGAGGGCAACACCACGCTGTATGCACTGCCGAAAGCCGAAATTGTCCAGCGCTGGTACCATCAAACCCACGATGATTTTCGCTTTTGCTTTAAATTTCCGGCGACCATTTCTCATCAGGCCTCGCTGCGCCAGTGTAGCGATTTGACGCAGGAATTTTTCAGTCGGCTTTCTCCGCTGGAAACCCGCATCGGTCAGTACTGGTTACAACTGCCCGCCACTTTTGGTCCGCGCGATCTTCCGGCGTTGTGGGCCTTTCTGGATGGCCTTCCTGCCGATTTCACCTACGGCGTTGAAGTGCGTCACCCGGAATTTTTTGCCAAAGGCGAGACGGAATTATCGCTCAACCGCGGCCTGCATCAGCGCGGCGTCAACCGGGTTATTCTTGATAGCCGTCCTGTTCACAGCGCCATCCCAAACAGCGAAGCGGTGATTGATGCCCAGCGCAAGAAGCCCAAACTGCCGGTACACGCCCTGGTGACCGCACAATACCCATTGATCCGCTTTATCGGCAGTAACGATATGGAACAGAATCGTCAATTATTCAGCGTCTGGCTGGAGAAGCTGCCGCAATGGGAACAGCAGTGTACGCCATATCTGTTTTTGCACACCCCTGATAACGGCCAGTCGCCGGAACTCGTGGATGTACTGTGGAGAGATCTTCAGCAGGCGCTGCCCTCTATCGGGACTCCTCCGTCCATCCCTCAGCAATCTTCTCTTTTCTGAGCGGATTACCTATCATTGTAACGCCATCCGCGTATAAAGGGAGTTTGTATGGTAAGCGCGCTGTATGCCGTGCTGGGTGCGTTACTGCTCATTAAGTTTTCATTTGATGTTGTGCGTCTGCGCATGCAATACCGCGTCAGCTATGGCGACGGTGGGTTCAGCGAGTTGCAAAGCGCCATCCGTATTCACGGCAATGCGGTGGAATATATTCCGCTGGCATTAGTGTTGCTGTTATTTATGGAGATGAACGGCGCTGAAACCTGGATGGTTCACGTGTGCGGCATCCTGCTTATTGCCGGACGCTTAATGCATTACTACGGGCTTCATCATCGACAGCTAAGCTGGCGTCGTTCCGGTATGAGCGCGACCTGGAGTTCGCTCCTGCTGATGGTGGTTGCAAACTTGTGGTATATGCCGTGGGAGTTGGTTTTCTCCCTGCATTAGCGCACAATACGCCACTTTGTTTTCCCGGATGTTTACATTATGTCTAACCGCGACATGCTTTTTTCCGCGCCTATCGCCAGCCTGGGCGACTGGACCTTTGATGAACGGGTTGCCGAAGTCTTCCCGGATATGATCCAGCGCTCCGTACCGGGTTACTCCAATATTATCTCGATGATCGGCATGCTGGCGGAACGTTTCGTTCAGCCGCAGACGCAGATTTACGACCTGGGCTGCTCTTTAGGGGCTGCGACGCTCTCCGTGCGCCGTAATATTCATCACGATGGCTGCAAAATCATTGCCGTTGATAACTCTCCGGCAATGGTTGAACGCTGCCGCCGCCATATTGATGCGTACAAAGCGCCTACGCCGGTCGAAGTTATCGAAGGCGATATTCGCGATATTACGATTGAAAACGCCTCGATGGTGGTACTGAATTTTACCCTGCAGTTCCTTGTGCCAGAAGAACGTCAGGCGCTGCTGGATAAGATTTATCAGGGACTGAATCCCGGCGGTGCGCTGGTGCTGTCCGAAAAATTCAGCTTTGAAGATGCCCACGTTGGCGAGTTGTTATTTAACATGCACCATGACTTTAAACGCGCCAATGGCTACAGCGAACTGGAAATCAGCCAGAAGCGCAGCATGCTGGAAAATGTCATGCTGACGGATTCGGTCGAAAAGCATAAATCACGCCTGCAACACGCCGGTTTTGAACACAGCGAAGTCTGGTTCCAGTGCTTCAATTTTGGTTCGCTGATTGCCCTGAAAGCGGGTGACCTGGCATGATCACGTTCGACCGTTTTTATCAGCAAATCGCCGTCAGCCCCCTGTCGCACTGGTTAGAAACCCTGCCAGCGCAGATTGCAGCCTGGCAACGTGAACAGCTTCATGGTCAGTTCAAACAGTGGACCAATGCCGTCAATTTTTTACCTGAGCTGACGCCTTCGCATCTCGATTTGCTAAATAGCGTCACCTCCGAAAGCGAAACGCCGTTGAGCGCGGGTCAACTGACACGCATGGAAACGCTGCTGCGCAACCTGATGCCATGGCGTAAAGGGCCATACTCTCTCTATGGCATTAATATCGACACTGAATGGCGTTCCGACTGGAAATGGGATCGCGTACTGCCTCACCTGTCTGATTTGCAGGGACGGACGATTCTCGATGTCGGCTGTGGCAGCGGCTACCATATGTGGCGCATGATTGGTGCGGGGGCAAAGCTGGCGGTGGGTATCGACCCGACGCAGTTATTCCTGTGTCAGTTTGAAGCAGTGCGTAAGCTGCTGGGTGATGATCGTCGTGCCCATTTATTGCCGCTGGGTATTGAGCAACTTCCGGCGCTGAACGCCTTCGATACCGTTTTTTCAATGGGTGTGCTGTATCACCGCCGTTCACCGCTGGAACACCTGTGGCAGTTAAAAGACCAACTGGTGAAAGAGGGTGAACTGGTACTGGAAACACTGGTTGTCGAAGGTGATGAGCATACTGTTCTGGTGCCGGGCGACCGCTATGCACAAATGCGTAACGTTTACTTTATACCCTCGGCGGCAGCACTGAAAAACTGGCTTGAGAAGTGCGGCTTTGTTGATGTCCGTATCGCCGATATCTGCCCGACCACGACTGAGGAACAACGCGCTACCTCCTGGATGGTGACGGAATCACTGGCTGATTTCCTTGATCCGAATGACCACACCAGGACCATTGAAGGCTACCCGGCCCCGGTGCGCGCGGTGTTAATTGCACGTAAACCGTGATGAGTGACGAAGCCCTTTCGCCAGAGTAGTTCGGTTTGCAACAAGGCGGCGACGCAGCGCATCCCCGGGAGCGTAGATAACTACGTGACCGGGGTGAGCGAGGAAAGCCAACGCCGTTGCAGGCCGAAATATGCAGGCGAAAGATAAAAAAAGGCCCCTGTTAAATGCAGGGGCCTGGTACGAGCAAGCATCATATTGGGCGACATGATGCGCGGTAAAAACTGGTTATGAGCGATGCTGAACAATCATTGTCTTCATCACCGCTACTGCCTCGCCGTCCACCCCATAACGCGAATACTCATCCGCGGCGGTGTCCGACGACATGGACAATCCTCTGTTGCGATAACGCATGGGCGATGGTGTCCAGATACCCGCTGAGCTGTGAACTTCTTTCACGCCTGCGTCAAGAAAACGCTTCAGGTTCGCTGCACGGACACCCGCGCCAGCCATAATGATTGGAACACCTGGAAGGGTATTAAGTTCCATAATTAATGAAATACCTTTTTCTGCGCTCGCCTGCTGACCTGACGTCAGGATGCGGGCAACCCCCAAATCCCTTAATTTTTCAGCAGCTTCGCGCGGTTTCGCACACATATCGAAAGCGCGATGAAGAGTTACCGCCATGTCCCCTGCCGCCTCAATAATCTGCTGCATACGCGGCATATCGACATTGCCGTCCTCATCCAGCACGCCAGTCACCATTCCCGGAAAACCCAGTTCGCGGATAGTCCGGATATCATCCAGCATGGCGGCGAACTCATCGTCGGTGTAGCAAAAATCGCCCCCGCGCGGGCGCACAATCGGGTGCACAGGGATAGTGACCCGCCCACGGGCGGCTTTAAGCTCGCCGAGTGAGGGGGTCAGCCCTCCTTCTTTCGGCGCGGCGCACAATTCAATGCGGTCTGCCCCGTTTTTCTGCGCAGTCTCCGCGCAGCTTGCGCTATAACAACATATCTCCAGTAACGTCATCTCTTCTCCCTTGAAGATGCAGCCTTCTCAGCATGGCATTTTTTAACAACATACATACGGAGCCGCCTCACACAGTGAGATTCTATTGCTCGCTGGCGACAATTTCCTCTATCGACCAGGGGTGAAATTTGACGGTAACTTTGCCATCCGTCACAGCAAGCGTGGGGTTTGGCAGGCGCTCGCGCTCGCCTTTTGGCGAACTGGTCTTCACAACAATCCCCGGCTGGCTCAACCCTTCATCCGAAAGCAGCGCCAGTGCGCGGGCATTGAGGGTTTCCGGCGCCCCCGACAGGACAATTTCGATATGCTCCCACCCCTCGTGCGGGTAACGTTTTTCCCCCGGCCACGGCAGTTCGACCACGGTAAATGCCCAGTGCGCTACCTGCACCGGCTGCGATAAGGTGAACAGGCAGATAGGTCGGCCATTGATAACGTTTTCTGAGAGCAGTTCGCCGCACTGTTCAAAGCCGCGACGCCAGCGTTCAGCCGTCGCATTCTGATGGCAGCGTAGCGAGATATGGTCAGCACTGAGGTCACGGATATCCAGCCCCAGGCGGGTTACAAGGTGTGTCAGATCCTCAATGAAACGCGGGAGATCCGCAGCAATATCCTGCAGTTCGTCGATATGTTGCCAGCCAGCCATTGTTTATTCCCATGCGATGAATTCGGGCGATACTTTACCCTGTAATGTGCGCACCACCAACTCAGGTTATGCAGTGACATCACCCGCGCCTGACGTCACTGCAATCCGCTTATTTGAGGTTCAGGCGAAGCCCGAGATCGTTGGGATAGGGATTAAAATAGTTTTGTGCCAGCAGGTAGTGGTCTGGATACTCACCAAGATAGTGTTTGAGCAATGTTAAAGGGGCAAGTATCGGCAACAGTCCGGCACGATAATGGAGGATAACCTCCCGGAGTTCACCGCGCTGGCGAGGCGTCAGCTTGCCGTGAAAATAGCCCTGAATGTGCATCAACACGTTAGTGTGATTCTTGCGGGACGCCGGATGTTTGAGGATCGCCATCAGCTTTTCCCGGTAAGCTTCGAAAAACGCATCCAGATTGTCCCACTCAGAAAGTGAGGCTACAAACGGCCCGATTTCACGATATCCTGCCTGATGGTGCGCCAGCAGCTGTAGTTTGTAGCGACTATGAAAATCGAGCAGGCTATGACGGGTCAGACCTCGTGCCCGCAGACTATTGAGTTCATGCAGAGCGAATACCCGCTCCACAAAGTTCTCACGCAATACCGGGTCATGCAGGCGACCGTCTTCCTCGACCGGCAGCCAGGGGTACGCCGCGAGTAACGCGCCGGTGAAACGCCCCACTCCCTCTTTACGCCCGCGCCCCCCTTTTTCATCATACAGTCGCACACGTTCCATACCGCAACTCGGTGATTTCGCACAGACGATGAAACCAGCCAGTTCGGCAACCCGCGGCAGATACGCGGCGGTAAAGTCATCTATTTTCTGTGTGACATCCTCATTCGGCGCCTGGCTAAAGCGCATCCGTATCTCTCCGCTGGTGGTCTGAACCAGACGCAATGCCGGGCGGGGAACGGGTAACCCCATAGCCATTTCCGGGCAAACCGGGCTGAACGTCACCCACTGGGCGAGTTCGTCCATCACAAACCCCATGCGCTTATGGCCGCCATCGAAACGCACGGCCGAGCCGGTCAAACAGCCGCTAATACCAATCGTCGGTTGAGTTTTCATACCCCTCTCCTTTTTATTGTGTTTTTCGGGTGAAAAAGAGCGTGACCGTTGCAACGGTGATGCCGAATTTCTTCATGGCGGTTTTGTTGAAAAGGTGTGTATCGTCCTGCAGATACATCCAGTCATCAAAGTGTAGCAGCCAGGTATTCCCGTCAGCCTTTACGTTCATGCTGTAGCGCCAGTTAAAGGCATTGCCTGCCGCCTGGCCACGTGCGACACCCTCGATATCTCCGGCGGTACCTTCATAGCGGTCATTACCGTTACGCCGGATATGCCACACCCGCTGCTGTTTTTCGCCATCGTCATACACAAAGTTTTCGTTGAGCGTCAGCGTGTCGCCCACCACGTCGCCTTCTATCTCCACATGGAAACGACGCAACTGTTTGCCACTGCGATCTTGTACCATGCCCCAGGCTTCTGTCTTGCCCTGAAAATAGTGAAAAATATCCAGCGGTGGCTGTTGATGCTGGTAGTCATTTATTTCGCTACTGCAGCCTGTCAGCAGTAAGAGCAGCGTCAACCCAAGGGCCAGAATACGTTTCATTTTCCACCTCCGATGAGCTGCTTACGCAGCTCGGGGTATTGCGTATGAGGATCGAGCCAGATGGCCAGAAAGCTGGTGCTGAACGCCAGCGATTGCTGCGGCCCCAGCGGGGTAAAGCTTTTTTGCGCCGCCGATGCGCGATACCAGAACTGCCCTTGCTTCTGGCGAAGAACAAACGCCAGTTGCGTGCCCGGTCTGACATCCGGCCAGAGCATTGCAAGGGTGCGGAGCCAGGCCTCGCTCTGCGCTTCCCGCGTCATGATTCCCAGCGCCTGCCACTGTTCGCGAGTCGCATCGACCAGTTCATCGCGCGTAATATCCCGTGCGTAGGTGATGATTAACGCCTGGTCCTGATCCGCTACGATATAGCGCCCCTGCGGAGTGCGTAGCTGCGAGGTATAAACGGTAAAGGGCCCCCAGGTTAAGGTAGCGTCACCGGTTTTGCGCCAGCTTAGCCAGTCAGCGGCACTGGCAAAGGGAGCGGCGGCTATCAGCAAAAGCAGAGCAAAGCGCAGAAACCTCATTGTCGCCTCCCCATGAATAAATGGAAAAAAAGCGCCAGTACCAGCCATCCGAGTCCGAGCCAGCTCAGTACGATAAAGTCAGGTTGCAGGAACGTAATCGCTCCCAGACGCTCGCCCATATAGTAAGCAACCGGGCCACCGAGCGTCGCCAGCAGCGCCAGCGTCCAGCCCGGCAATGCGCTGGTGCGGGTAAGACGGGTCCAGACGACAGCAAACATAAGCCACAGCGCCACCATCCACAGTGGCAATACCCCATCGCCACTGAAACTGATTAATCCTGTCAGCGCCCAGACGGCATCCAGCGAGCTGCCAGCGGCGGCCAGCAGCAGAGCATATATGCGCAGCGCGGGCGCAAGCATGACGCAGGCCAGCATCGCCAGCGCGAGCCAGACGATAACGCCGCGCTCACGAAACAGCACCACCAGCGTCCAGTAGAGATCGAACGCTATTGCCATTAAGAAAATCTGCAAATGGCGGTTCATACACGTTCCGCAGTCAGTTGCACCACACTGATGGTGCGCGCATTGAAACCCGCTTCGCAGTAGCCAAAATAGTAAAGCCACATACGGCGGAAACGTTCGTCAAATCCCAGCTTTTCAATGTCCTGCCAGGCCTGAACGAAACGCTGACGCCAGTGCGCAAGGGTGCGGGCATAATCAGGCCCCATATCGAAGATATTGCGCACCACAAAATCGGTATGGCGGGTCATCAGGTTGTTCATCGCCGTTATGCTCGGTAAGAAACCACCGGGAAAGATGTAACGCTGGATAAAATCGACGCTTTTGCTGTAATCGCTGTAGCGCTGATCCTGAATGGTGATGGCCTGAATCGCCATTTTTCCCCCTGCGCGCAGGCGCGCCTGACAGGTCCGAAAGAAGGTCGGGAGATAGCGTTTTCCTACCGCCTCAATCATCTCAATCGAAACCAGTTTGTCGAACTGCCCGGTCAGGTCGCGATAATCACACAGCAAAACCTCAACCCTATCCTGCAAACCTGCCTCAACAATGCGTGCCTGGGCCCACTTGTACTGCTCGCGCGACAGCGTGGTAGTGGTCACCCGACAGCCATAATGGCGAGCGGCATACTCGGCCATCGCTCCCCACCCTGTACCGATCTCCAGCAGATGATCGTCAGATGTCAGCGCCAGTTGTTCACACAATCGCGCCATTTTTGCCTGCTGAGCACTGGCGAGATCCTGCTCGGGCGCGGTAAACAGTGCGCTGGAGTAGAGCAACTGCTCGTCAAGGAAATGGGCGTAAAAAAGATTCCCCAGGTCGTAGTGCGCGGCGATGTTTTCCCGCGCCTGCTGACGATCGTTGCGCCGTGTCCAGTGGCGTAGCCGCTCAACGGGGCGGCCCAGCAAACGAAAGCCGGTTTCCAGCTTGCCCAACACCTGGCTGTTGAGCGCCAGAATCTGTAACAGCGGGGTAAGCTGATGCGTCTCCCACTCGCCATCTATCCAGGCTTCCGCCGCCGCAAGACTACCGCCGGTCAGCAAACGCCAGTAGACGACCGGGGAAAGGATCTGCACTTCTGCGCGCAACGCTGCGCTCGGGTCGCCAAAATGAAAAGTTTGCCCCCCTTCACGAAGCGTGAGAGATCCCACACGTAAACCGTTCAGAAGGCGAAAGAGCAACCAGCGCGCGACACGGGCATTACGCGGGATGTCGGGTTCAAGCGCAAACACGGGATCGGTCATGAGCGTTCACTCCTGCTGACGGGATGGTTATAAAGAGGTACACGCTTAAGCCACAGACGCAGCGCCTGCCAGTAAATGGCCATCACGGTCTTGAGCGTCATGAGCGGAATACGCAACAGCAAGGAGGTGAGTGTTGCGCGAGTCAAAGGGCGCCGGGTCAGGAGCAGCGTGGCGTCGAAGACCTTTGCCTCCTGATGGTTTTCGATATGCATATGCAATGTTTTGCCAGGACGGTTAAAGCGCCAGTGATAGACCATATCCATCGGGTTAAACGGCGAAACGTGGAACGCTTTTTCCAGCGGAGAAGCATTTTGACCGTCAACGGCATAGTAATGCCGTTCATTCCAGGGCGTATTGCGCACCTCCGCCAGTACCCAGCGCAGGGTCTCGTTCTGGTCGTAGCAGTAATAGAAATTGACCGGATTAAAGTGAAAGCCGAAATAACGCAGTTGAGTGAGCAACATCACGCGCCCCTCCAGCCGAACACCTGTCAGCGCATCCAGCCGTTCAAGAACTTTCGCTTTAAGCGGCGAGCCCAGCGGATAATCCTCGTCATAAAAAGCGGCGGCAGCAAAACGGTTACGACGAATACCTGCCGTCGATAGCGCATCCAGCTCATCCAGATCGAGCCATGCCATAAATACGCGATACTGGAAATGGTGCTCACGGGGCTGATGACGCCGGTGGCGTAAAACACCTTCATAAAGACAGCTGTTCATTTTACTGGCCCTCCCCGGATGCGATGGCATGTACCACATCCAGCGCGCTGCGCACACCATCCTCGTGAAAACCGTTGTACCAGTAAGCGCCACAGAACCAGCTACGTTTATGGCCGTTGATCTCACTGCGCCGCGCCTGTGCCTGCCAGCTTTGCGGGTTAAACAGCGGATGCTCATAAACAAAGCGTTTCCAGACGTAGCGCTCGTCCACGGGCCTGTCCGGATTGAGGGTGACGCAAAACAGGGGAGCGTCTGCTGGCAGCCCCTGCAGAATATTCATGTTATAGGTCACGCACGCACTGGCCTGATCCTGCTCACTCAGGCGGTAGTTCCAGCTTGCCCACGCGCGTTCCCGTTGCGGTAGCCAACGTCGGTCGCTGTGCAGGATCACCTCGTTACGCTGCCAGCCGATACCGCCCAGAATTTTTGTTTCAGCAGCCGTGGGATCCGCCAGCATCGCCAGCGCCTGTGCGGAATGACAGGCAAAAATAACGTGATCAAAGGTGGAGGTCGCGTCGGCAAGTTGGATTTCCACGCGCTTATCATGGCGGATAACGCTCTGCACGGGCGTATTAAGGTGCAACGTCAGACGGTCGCCGAGTCGGGCGAGCATGGCATGGATGTACTCACGCGAACCACCGGGTACCACATACCACTGCGGGCGGTGGGTCACATCCAGCAGGCCGTGATTCTCAAAGAAGCGTAAAAAAAGCGGCAACGGAAAACGCCGCATCTCCTGCAGGGATGATGACCAGATAGCCGCCCCCATCGGCAGAATATAATGGCGGGCAAAAAAGGCGCTGAACCGGTGCTCACCGAGAAAGCTTTGTAGTGTGGCCTTCTCATCTATGTTGCTTGCGAGAGCCTCTTTTGCCTGACGATTAAAACGCACGATATCGCTGAGCAAACGCCAGAAAGCCGGGTTAATGAGATTTCGGCGCTGGGCAAACAGCGAAGCAAGGGTGTGCCCGTTATATTCCAGCCCACTTTGGGGGTTGTGGACGGAAAAACTCATTTGCGTCTTTTGCCCGGTAATACCCAGTTCGCTCAGCAGCCCCATAAAACGTGGGTAGGTGCGATCGTTGTAGACGATAAAACCAGTATCAATAGCCCAGCTTCCCTGTGGGGTGGTGACATCCACTGTCGCCGTGTGGCCGCCGGGTGTGGCTTGCGCTTCAAACAACGTCACCTTGTGATGGCCCGCCAGCCGCCATGCACAGGTCAGCCCGGCAATGCCGCTGCCAATAATTGCAATATTCATGGCCGTACCATCCTGCGCAACAAAGCGCGCTGCATAAACGCGGGAAGTGATGAGAGCAAGCGCAGCAGCAAGCCAAAGGCGCCTGGAAACGCGATATGTTTTTTGCCTTTTGCGAGACCGCGGCGAATTGCCGTAACCGCTTGCCCGACGCTCACCTGAGCGGGCATCGCAAAATCATTTTTACGGGTCAGCGGTGTGTCAACAAAACCCGGAGAGACGACGGAGACGGCTATGCCTTTGGGTTCCCAGTCAAGGCGTAAACTGTCAGCAAACCAACTGAGCGCTGCCTTTGATGCGCCATAAGCTTCGGCACGGGGAAAAGGCAGCCAGTGCGCCATCGAGCTGACCAGCACAACGTGGCTGCCGGGTTTGAGCTGTGTCTGTAGCGCGGCAAGGCAATTCACCGGCCCAAGAAAATTGGTACGCATCACCCTTTCTATAAGGTCGGCATCCACCACACCGTGGTCCAGGTATTCACAGGTGCCCGCACAGAGAATAACCATGTCGGGGTGACAGTCGGCCAGCGCCTGGCGACTAGCGTCCCTGCCTGTCATATCGAAAAGACGCACACTGATGTTGGGACTGAGCTGTTGTAGTGTTTCCAGACGCGATGGATCGCGCCCGCAGGCGATGACATGGTAACCATCCGCAGCGAAGGAGTTAGCCAGCCCGGCGCCAATACCCGAACTGGCGCCTGTAATAAGCACCGTTTTCATGCGCGGACCCTCTTTTTCACACCGCGGACCGCCCAACCCAGTACGGGAAGGTGCTCATAAAGCATCTCTCCGGCGTCGTAATAATCGCGCTGATGCAAGACTTGCTCTCCCTGAACTTCCACCACCGAACACCCAGGCAGAGAGAGCAGTTCGTTCCCCCGGATATGGGGATGCGACCAGTGCATGGTCCAGGTCACCGCAAAACGCTGACCGTCACAAAGAGGGGAATCAATGGAGAAACGACACTGTTCAACATTTGCCAGCAGATGGGTGAAGTAACGATGGATAGCGACGAACCCCTGATGCTCGCCAAACGGATCCTGCAACACAGCATCGGGATGATAGAGCGCGCTCAGCGCCGAAGGCGGCTGGCTGTCCAGTTCTGCATAGTAATGAATAAACCGATCGATGACGGACTGCATGGTGCTCATGGGCCTTACCCTTTCCGGTGACAATACGCGGAGATCGCCTGATTTAAAACTTACACAATTACTTATATTTGTCCAAGTTTTGTTGTGTAAATTTTTTATATTGATTAATTATCAAATAGTTATTGCTGTTATTTTTTGTGCTTAATCAGGGTAAAAAAAGAAAGGCATAAGTGTCCAGGCCGCAATGTAGCGACCATGGACCCAGGCACAAGAGAGGATTCAGAGAGTGATAACGTCGAGGGAACTGACCTGCGATTGCCACAGTTCAATTTGTTTTTTTCGCGCGGCCGATAATTTACCGCTGGTGACCAGCAACCATTTCCTTGTCGGCAAAATCTCCGGCGCCAGCATCGCCGGTGGCACCGGAAGGATATCAATGCGATGCCCCTGCCCCGTTAGCCGAAGCGCTTCAAGCCAGATTTCACAAGGATCTGTCAGATGCCAGCCGGTAATTAAATAATTATCTCCCGGCGCGCGTTTATCCCCTTCAAGACAAAACGAGGTGTAGGAGATAATAATGCCATCGAGGATTTCACGTAGCGTCATCATTGCGGCAACATTGGCGGACATTTTGCTGCGCAACGGGCGCAACACTTCTGTGACCAGTTCCGGGCGAGGATACTCACGCCCGGAGTCGTAGATAAGCTGGCGCAGAGAGTCAATCTTTCCTTCTTTCAGCCGCGACAGCATGCTCTCTTGCAGGGTGACCCAGTTGTTGGTCCGCCGCATTTCAGGTCTTGCCAGCAGCGGTTTAACCTGGCTGACAGGCACCCCTTTTTTCACCCAGTCGAGAATTTTGAGCGCCTGCTGCACGTCGTCATCGCTGTAAAGCCGGTGCCCACCCTCCGTGCGCATCGGTTTGAGCAGACCGTAGCGGCGCTGCCAGGCGCGAAGTGTGGTTGCCGTTATCCCGCAAAGCCGGGCAAATTCGCCAATGGAATAAGTCATAGTACGCTCAAAGAAATTAACTCCTCTTACTATACTACGGATAACTCCCACACGCAGGATACTGAGTAAGATCAGGCGCCTGGCGGTTCGAATGATAAGCCTGAACAGAAGGCGATGGTCGAATGTGTGAAGCGTTAATCTCACCGCCAACAGGCCACGCTTTTTGACATGAAGCAGCGGGTTCCGGTGCTGACGCCTGCTGGCATTTGCAGTATACTCCCGCCTTTCATAATCAACACCCGGACGCAGCCAGCCCTTATCTGCTGCGTCATCAATGTAAGGTATCCCGGTGAATATTCAGGCTCTACTCTCAGAAAAAGTCGGTCAGGCGCTCATTGCCGCAGGTGCGGATGCGGATTGCGAACCGCAGGTCCGCCAGTCTGCAAAAGTCCAGTTTGGCGACTATCAGGCCAATGGCGTGATGGCAATTGCCAAAAAACTGGGCATGGCACCACGACAACTGGCCGAGAAGGTACTGACTCATCTCGATCTCAGCGGGATCGCCAGCAAAGTTGAAATCGCCGGACCGGGCTTTATCAATATCTTCCTTGCCCCGGCGTTTCTGGCAGACCAGGTAAACCTGGCGCTGCAGTCTGACCGTCTGGGCATCACGAAGCCTCAGGCACAAACCATCGTTGTGGATTATTCAGCGCCGAACGTGGCGAAAGAGATGCACGTTGGCCACCTGCGTTCAACCATCATCGGCGATGCCTCCGTGCGTACCCTGGAGTTCCTCGGCCATAACGTGATCCGCGCGAACCATGTGGGTGACTGGGGAACCCAGTTCGGTATGCTGATTGCGTATCTGGAGCTACAGCAGCAGGAAAACGCGGGTGAAATGGCGCTGGCGGATCTCGAAGGTTTCTATCGCGAAGCCAAAAAACATTATGACGAAGATGAAGTCTTCGCCGAGCGCGCCCGTAGCTATGTCGTGAAACTGCAAGGCGGCGATGAATACTTCCTGCAGATGTGGCGCAAACTGGTCGACATCACCATGTCCCAGAACCAGATTACCTATGACCGTCTGAACGTTACCCTGACGCGTAAAGATGTGATGGGCGAAAGTTTGTATAACTCAATGCTGCCAGGTATCGTGGCCGATCTGAAAGCCAAAGGTCTGGCGGTTGAGAGCGAAGGCGCAACTGTGGTGTTCCTGGACGAGTTCAAGAACAAAGAAGGCGAGCCGATGGGTGTGATCATCCAGAAGAAAGATGGCGGCTACCTCTACACCACCACCGACATTGCCTGTGCCAAATACCGTTATGAAACCCTGCATGCAGATCGCGTGCTTTATTACATCGACTCCCGTCAGCATCAACACCTGATGCAGGCCTGGACTATCGTGCGTAAAGCCGGTTATGTACCGGAGTCTGTTTCGCTCGAACACCATATGTTCGGCATGATGCTGGGTAAAGACGGCAAGCCGTTCAAAACCCGTGCGGGCGGCACGGTGAAACTGGCTGATCTACTGGATGAAGCGCTGGAGCGTGCACGTCGTCTGGTGGCTGAGAAAAACCCGGATATGCCCGCAGACGAGCTGGAAAAACTGGCTAATGCCGTGGGTATCGGCGCGGTGAAATATGCGGATCTGTCTAAAAGCCGTACCACCGATTATGTTTTTGACTGGGACAATATGCTGGCGTTTGAAGGCAACACCGCGCCGTATATGCAATACGCCTACACGCGCGTATTGTCTGTATTCCGTAAAGCCAATGTCGACGAAAGCGCCCTTCTTGCCGCGAATGTGGTGATCAATGAAGATCGCGAAGCCCAGCTGGCCGCACGCCTGATGCAGTTTGAAGAGACGCTGAATGTGGTTGCCCGTGAAGGCACGCCGCACGTGATGTGCGCCTATCTGTACGATCTGGCGGGCCTGTTCTCTGGCTTCTATGAACATTGTCCGATCCTCAGTGCTGAGAATGAAGAGGTCCGTAACAGCCGCCTGAAACTGGCGCTGCTGACCGCGAAGACGCTAAAACTGGGCCTCGATACACTCGGTATCGAAACCGTCGAACGTATGTAAATCAAAGATATGTATAAGAAACCCGGCAACTGCCGGGTTTTTGTTTTTTTACAGCCAGAGCGTTTCCGAATGCCGCATAAATGCCTTATCCGGGCCACGGTTGAGGATGGTTCTCAACACCCCCAGCGCCTTCACTTAGCCCGGCAAGCCTGGCGCCGCCGGGGGAGTGCGTTAAAAATACTTACGCAGATACTCAGTCAGACACAACATCGCCATCGCCTGGCCATAGGGCATGGAGGTCAGCGGGATCTGGCGATAGAAATCAAGATCGCTACCCATGCCGGTGCCAAAAGAGACCTGCAGCAGTTCGCCTTCCGGTGAGATGTTCTTCACCACTGCTTTGATGGCTTTCTCGGCAACTTGCGCATACTCCTTACCCACATAACGCTTACGTACTGCTTTCAGGATACCGTAGGCAAACCCGGCGGTTGCTGACGCTTCAAGATACGATGTCGGATCGTCGAGCAGCGTATGCCACATCCCACTCTCATCCTGGCATTTCGCCAGCGCAGCGATTTGTGCGTTCAGTACCTGTACCAGATAACGGCGTACCGCATTGTTTGCCGGTAGATCCACCAGTTCCAGAAAGTCCGGGATCACAATAGTCAGCCAGCTGTTGCCGCGCGCCCAGCGGGCATGCGCAAAGTTATGGCAGCCTTCGTAATTCCAGCCGTGGAACCACAGACCTGTCTCTCTGTCCATCAGGTTTTGCACATGCAGCAGAAACTGATAGGTCGCCTCTTCCACATACTCAGGACGGTTAAGCAGTTTACCGATTTTCGCCAGCGGCAGAACGGTCATCATCAGGGTGTCATCCCACATCTGTTGATGGTTCTCTTCTGCCAGAGTGATGTGCTGCATACCGCCATGATCCGTGCGCGGCATCTCATTCATCGCCCATTCGGCCCAGCTCTCCAGCCACGGCAGGTAGCCTGGATTGCGGGTCTCTTCGTAGCGACAGGCCAGCGTCAGGAAAGGCGCCATGGTATTCACATTCTTGGTCGTCGCACCTTCGGCAAAGCGGTCAGCGAACCAGCTGTCAATGATGTCACGCACCGTCTGGTCGCCGGTCTGCTGGTAATACTGATACATGCCATACAGGCCGACGCCATGCGTCCATTCCCAGCCCGCCCACCCTTTGGTGTCAATCACCCGCCCGTCGTCAAGCCGCAGTAAAAACTCGCCGGTGGTGTCGTGAATATTGACCAGATTATGTGTGATCTTCTGTATCAATGATTTCAGCTCATCGCGGGCGATAAAACGCTCTGGCTGACAAAGTAACGGGCTATGTTTGACAGGCCAAACCTTCATATTCTTAACCTCTGTTGTAAGTCGATTTCAGTGACGCGTTTTCTTTCAGGGAAGGCGCGGCAGGTTTATTACGATTCAGATAGCCGATGTTGTTATTGCCCCACAGGGACTCAAACGGCATGCCTGCCAGCATTTCAACGGTGGCACGCGCTTCCGGCGTTGCGCTTTCCGGTATCACACGACCGGACTCACGCATTTTGGCCGTCTCTGCACGCAGGATGCTGTGCGTCCTCAGGTTCAGTTTAAAGCGCAGCGAAACCAGGAAACCGCAGGCGAGAACCAGCAACGTACCAAAACACATGATCATCAGGATGGTGTGGCTGACTTCCGGAACCTGCGTTTTCTGGCCGGAGACAAACCCGGATGTCTGCATCACTATTCCTACCAGCATGACCGCGCCAGCCTGAGAGGCTTTACGGGTCAGGGTCATAATGCCCGCGAAAATACCTTCACGGCGCTGCCCGGTAACCACCTCATCAACATCCGCAATATAGGTGTAAGTGTTCCACGGAACATAGTTGATACCGCCACGGCCCAGACCGGCAATGGCAGACACCAGCAGCAGCAAGGCATAGATGTCGCTCAGGCCCGCCCAGTAGAGGATGGCGAAAGAAGCCGCGCTCAGACCAAACAGCACCACAACCATGCGGTAAGACGGCGCCGGTCCAAAACGGATACACAGCGGGATCATGGCGATAACGGCGATAAACTGGAAGATAGCCATCGTGCCCAGCAAACTGGAGGCGACAGACGCTTCCTGCATCAGAACGAAGACCACATAGTAGGTAAAGACGGCGTTAAAGACGTCCTGCGCGATATAGCCACCCAGATACATACCCAGATGCTGACGGAAAATCTTAATACGCAGGGTCGAACTCAGCTCCACAAACAGGCGGCGCAGACTCTGGCCCAGGGTCAGATGCTTTTTCTCCGCTTCGGCACGCAGCGCGGCTTCGGTCCACTCTTCACGTGGACGCTCCCAGGTAAAGCACCAGACAAAAGTCAGCATCAGCGCGCACAGGACAGAGAAGACCAGGCTTGCGTAAAAGAAGGATACCGGGTTGTCTTTACCGAAGTGCGCCAGAAGGATGCCAGGCAGGAACGAGGCCAGGATGGCAGACATCTGCGCCATCGAGATACGCGCGCCGGAGAATTTGGTTTTCTGTTTGAAATCATCGGTCATTTCCGGCACCAGCGTTTCGTAAGGCACCAGGATCATGGTATAGACGACATCAAACAGCAGGTATGTCAGCAGGTAATACCAGAAGCTCATGTCACCTACCCACATAATGGAGTAGCTGAACACACAGGGAATACCTAACATGATAAAGAATTTACGACGACCAAAGCGTTTACCCAGCCAGGTGGAGCCGAAGTTGTCGGTTAAAAAGCCCATCAGTGGACTGACTACCGCATCCAGTACCCTGGCGGCAGCAAAAATAAACGTTGCTTCGATAGGCGTCAGGCCACAGAAGGTGGTGTAGAAATAGAGTAGCCAGGCAGCGGTAAGTGCTGTCGTGCCCGCTCCCAGAAAATCGCCCGAGCCATAGGCGAGGTAGTTAACCAATCCAATTTTACGTGTTTTCATTGCCGTTAACCCTGTTTATTAGTGAGGGACCTCTGGCAATCCGGCTTCGCCAAAGGTAATGCTTACACGGCTAAAGTAAGAGTATGCGCTCCGGGATACCTTTCTGTTTCTGCCACGACCAGAAGGCTAATGGCAAAATCACAAAGAGTGCCGCAACGCGCTTCACTGATTTATAAAACAGTGTTTCTTTTGATTCAAAAGGTGGGGTCATAATTTGAGAGTCAGCCATCAAATTCCTGAGAGGAGCGTCGATGGCTGGGAAAAAGGCGAGCGGTTAGCGGTAGTTAACGATAACCTGGATACTGCGAACATTCAGGGCGGGAATCAATCGTCCTCCGCCGGGGACTTCCCAGATAAAGCGTAATGGCTCAATAGCGGGTACATCGGCGAAGGCGACAGTGGTGCCGCTTTGGGCGTCAAGTTGTACACAACGCGTCTGGGAACATAAGCGCGTGTTTAATCCCGCAGGCGTCGGACCGTTTAGCTCATAACGCCACGATACCACCGTCATCAGGCCATTGACCGGTTGCGAAGGTGCGAGAACACGCGATGACATGGCCTGCCCACGATTGCTGAGAATGACCCCGATATTGCTTGCCTGCCACGCGCCGTTTCCGGCTGCATGGACAAACAAGGGCAGCGCAAGGAGTAACCCGGCCAGCTTACGCATTATTTGCCTCCAATGGTCGCCGTCATCCGAATCGGACGGTTATCTGACATTTCCATATTCGACAACACCACCAGCTGCGGCAGGCTGCGACGCAGGAAACGAGACAGCAGCGGACGCAGCGCATGATTGACCAGCAGTACCGGCGGCGCGCCAAGCATCTCCTGACGCTGCAACGCTTCCTGAGTTTGTTCCAGCAGACGATCGGCAAGGCCCGGCTCCAGCCCACCGCCGCCTTGCAATGCCTGTAGCAGCAGACGCTCCAGTGGCGTATCCAGGCCAATAACCTGCACTTCGCCACTGCCAGGGAACCATTGCTGGGTAATCGCACGTCCCAGCGCCACGCGAACGACCGTGGTCAGTTCATATGGATCGGTTTGCAACGGCGCATGTTCTGCCAGTGTCTCCAGAATGGTGCGCATATCGCGGATCGGCACTTTTTCTGCCAGCAGGTTTTGCAGTACTTTATGCAGCGTTGTCAGTGTAAGGACGCCCGGTACCAGATCTTCGGTGAGTTTCGGCATCTCCTGGGTCACGCGATCCAGCAGTTGTTGAGCTTCCTGACGACCAAACAGTTCCGGCGCAAACTGACCAATCAGGTGGTTCAGGTGTGTTGCGACAACAGTACTGGCCTCCACCACGGTGAAGCCCTGGATCTGCGCCTGCTCTTTCAGCGCGCTCTCAATCCAGATAGCCGCCAGGCCAAAGGCTGGATCAACGGTCTGTTCGCCAGGCAATGAACCTGCCGCGGTGCCCGGGTTAATCGCCAGCCAGCGCCCCGGATAAGCATCACCGCTTCCCACTTCCACCCCTTTCATCAGGATGCGGTAACGGGCTGGCGGCAAGTCCATGTTGTCACGGATATGCACCACTGGCGGCAGGAATCCCATATCCTGGGCGAATTTTTTACGAATACTGCGGATACGCCCCAACAGCTCGCCATCCTGCTGGAAATCGACCATTGGAATCAGGCGATACCCCACTTCCATACCCAGCGAATCTTCCAGTTGCACATCATTCCAGGTCGCTTCCACCGCCTGGTTGTTTTCAGGCATTTTGACTGGCGTTGCTTCCGCCGGCGCCTTCTCTTCTTTGCCGCGCAGCCACCAGGCCAGCGCCAGCAGACCCACGGTAAAGAGCAGGAAGACAAAGTTCGGCATACCTGGCACGAGGCCGAACAGCCCCAGCACTGCGGCACTGAGCACCATTACGCGAGGGTTAGTAAACAGCTGGCTAACCATCTGCTGACCGACATCTTCATCGTTCGCCACGCGGGTCACAATCACACCGGCTGCGGTGGAAATGACCAGTGCCGGGATTTGCGCAACCAGGCCGTCACCAATGGTCAACAGGGTATAACTTTGCGCTGCATCCCCCATCGACAAGCCATGCTGCAATACGCCCACCAGCAGGCCACCAATGACGTTAATAACCATGATAAGAATGCCCGCGACGGCGTCACCGCGCACAAACTTACTCGCACCGTCCATGGAGCCGTAGAAATCAGCTTCCTGGGTCACATCAGAACGACGACGTTTTGCCTCATCTTCCCCGATAAGACCGGCGTTAAGGTCGGCGTCGATCGCCATCTGTTTACCCGGCATCCCATCCAGCACAAAGCGCGCACCGACTTCTGCGATACGCCCCGCACCTTTGGTGATAACCATAAAGTTGATGATAACGAGGATGATGAACACCACGATACCGATGGCAAAGTTACCGCCAACAAGGAAGTGACCAAAGGCTTCAACCACCCTACCCGCTGCGGCCGTGCCGGTATGGCCTTCAAGCAGAATGATACGGGTTGAAGCAACGTTCAGCGCCAGGCGCAGCAACGTGGTAAACAGCAACACGGTGGGAAAGGCCGCGAAGTCGAGGGTTTTCTGGGTGAACATCGCCACCAGAAGCACCATAATCGAGAGCGCAATGTTGAAGGTAAAAAGCAGGTCGAGCACGAATGCCGGCAACGGCAAAACCATCATCGACAGAATCAACAAAATCAGCAGAGGCCCCGCCAGAATTTGCCATTGTGTAGATTTCAGGTTGCCGGGCAGACGCAACATTGCCACCAGATTAGCCATCAGTGTCCTTCTCGTTCATAAAATCCAGCGACTCTGGCACTGGGAGATTTTCAGGTCTTGCCGGGCGTTTGCCCCCGGCAAGATTCCAGCGTTTCAATTGCCATACCCAGGCAAGAACCTCAGCCACGGCCGAGTAAAGCTGTCCTGGGATCTGCTGACCGATTTCAGCATGGCGGTACAGGGCGCGCGCCAGCGGCGGCGCTTCAAGAATCGGGATACGGTTTTCGCTGCCGATTTCACGAATACGCAGCGCTATCAAACCCGACCCCTTCGCAATCACTTTTGGCGCACTCATTTTATTCTCGTCATATTGCAGCGCGACAGAGTAGTGCGTCGGGTTCGTTACAATCACATCGGCTTTTGGCACATCAGCCATCATGCGACGGCGCGCCGCAGCGCGTTGCAGCTGGCGGATACGCCCCTTAACATGCGGGTCCCCCTCCTGCTGTTTAAATTCGTCACGGATATCCTGTTTGGACATACGCAATTTTTTCAGGTGGCTGTAGATCTGCCAGAAGACGTCGAATCCCACCATCGGGATTATCGACAGCACGACCAACAGACAACACATCCCGGCCAGATTCAGCGCGCTGGCCATTGCAGTGACCGGAGCTTCCATCATCAGGCGCATGATTTCCGGCCATTTATGCCACAGATAAAAGGCGGCCACGCTGCCCATCAGGGCCGTTTTCATTATGGCCTTGACCAGTTCCGCCACGACCTGCGCTGAAAACAGACGCTTGAGGCCGCTCAACGGGTTAATCTTGGAAAAATTAAACTGTACCGATTTTCCGCTTAACACCAGACCACCCAGTACCGGCGGCGCAGCCAGTGCCACCAGCACCACGCCAGTTACCAGCGGTAACAGCGCCAGCACCGCATTCTTAAGCAACTCAATCAGATGCCCAAGGATCATTTTCTGGTCGTTGATAATGGCATGATCAAAACGTAAACCCGACGACATAATGCCCGATAATTTGCGGGCAAACGCGTCTCCCCCCATCCAGAGTACGCCCACGCCAACAAAGAGCATCAGTATTGATGTCAGCTCTTTCGATCGGGGAACTTGCCCTTCCTCACGGGCCTTCTCTTTTCGGTGGGGTGTGGGGGCTTCTGTTTTGTCGTCGCTATCGTCTGCCACGGCTCAAATCCACGGGTAGATGTTTGATGACATAATGCCAGAGTCAAGTCGGTCTAATGGGCAGAGTAAGGCATAAAAACACGGGGTTTTCGCGATTTGAGAAAAGGCAAAGTGTATGTACTTATTGGTCAACGATATACTACCGCGCGGGTCAGTAAACCTGCTTATTGCGGCATAAACCTTTTAAAACTTCATTAAGACAAGGATGATTACCATGCTGTCCAGTCAGGAGCAGAGACGTCATCACACATTGATCTGTCTCGCAGCTGTACTGATTTATCACTGTTTTTTCTTTATTGTGGCGCTGCTACCCAATTATACCGCTCTCTATCAGTCAGGTTTTGCTGCGCTGTTTGTTGGCCTGATAGCCAGTTTGCCTTGCACGCTATTGCTATGGCAACACTATAACCATCACTACCCTTTTATGCCGTTGGGGAAATTTAATGTCGGTTATTTCTCACTGGGTTTACTGGCCATCATCGTACTGAATATTGTCTGGCAGTTTCTGGGGATCGAAGAAGAGTGGGTGGACTCCCTCAAAGAGTACTCGCTTTCTGCGCGTTGGGGACTGGCGTTCGCTATTTGTTTGATTGCCCCGTTTTGTGAAGAGGTGATTTTTCGCGGCTTCTTACTCAATGCGTTTATTCGCACAGGACGCTTTGCCAGGCAGCAGAGCATCGTGGTGACATCAGTAGTGTTTGCGCTTATGCACACCCAATACCATGCCCCGGCCACCTTTATCTGGCTGTTTACGTTTTCGGCCCTGCTGTGCGTGGTAAGAATGGCCTCAGGCGGGCTACTGCTGCCAATGCTGCTGCATATGTTGAATAATGCCGCCTCTTTTTCCTTGTCCACCATGAGCTAAAAAAACGGGAAGCATTGCAGCTTCCCGTTTCTCAATATGGCTCAGTGCAGAGACATCAGAAACCGAGACTGTCGAGCAGATCGTCAACCTGATCCTGGCTTGCCACCACGCCCGCTTTAGTCGCATCAAGCTGCGGCCCATTGAGCAGACTTTCGTTTTCACGTTTCGGACGCGCAGACTGATCGGGAATGTTTTCGATCAGCACCATCAGCAGCTGTCGTTCAATTTCCTGAATCACATCCATCATACGCTTGATAACCTGACCGGTAAGGTCCTGGAAATCCTGCGCCATCATGATGTCTAACAGTTGCGCGTTGGTGAAGCTGGTGTGCCCCGGCACATCCCCAAGGAATTTGCGGGTGTCGGTCACCAGTTCACGGGCGTCTTTAAGCTCGATAGGATTTTCAAACCACTCATCCCAACGCTTCGACAGCGATTTCGCCCCTTTTTCCATCGCATCCTGGTGCGGTTGCGACGCTTCAACGCTATTGAGTGCGCGTTCAGCTGCCTGCGCGGTCATCTGTACCACATAATCGAGACGATCACGGGCATCCGGGATGGCTTCCGCCGCTTCAGCAATCGCCTGATCCAATCCCAACTCACGCAAACTGTCACGCAACATACGTGTCAGGCTACCGATACGGGCAATGATATCGCTGGCTGAATGTTCTTCCGTAGGTTTAATTGAAGGTTGAATCATCGTCCAGTCCTCACATGCCGAGTTTCTCGAAAATCTTACCGAGTTTCTCTTCCAGGGTTGCAGCAGTGAAAGGTTTCACTACATAGCCGCTCGCGCCAGCCTGAGCCGCCGCGATAATGTTTTCTTTTTTCGCTTCTGCCGTGACCATCAGCACCGGCAGCGAAGACATATTGCCGTCAGCACGAATCGTCTTAAGCAGTTCCAGTCCGTCCATGTTCGGCATGTTCCAGTCGGAAATGACGAACCCAAAACCACCGGTCTGGAGTTTGTTCAGCGCGTCAACGCCGTCTTCGGCTTCCTCGACGTTGTTGAACCCCAGCTCTTTTAACAGGTTGCGCACGATACGACGCATCGTGGAAAAGTCGTCCACAACCAGAAATTTGAGCTCTTTATCCGCCATAAAACATCACTCCTCGTTAAATACGTATTGCCTGTCCGGCACTAATTTTTGCCAACATCTGCTGGCTTACCTGGCTAAGATCGACCACTTCGCTGACGCCACCCATATTGATAGCTTCGCGCGGCATGCCGAACACCACACAACTTGCCTCATTTTGTGCAATGGTCCAGGCACCAGCCTGGTGCATCGCTAACATTCCGGCCGCACCGTCGTTGCCCATCCCGGTGAGGATAACCCCCACGGCATTGCGCCCGGCGTATTTCGCGACCGAATGAAACAGTACGTCCACGGCAGGACGGTGACGATTCACCGGCGGCCCATCGTGGATTTTAATCTGGTAGTTGGCCCCGCTACGCGCCAGCTCCATATGCTTGTCGCCCGGCGCAATGTACGCATGCCCCGGCAGGACACGTTCACCATCTTCCGCCTCTTTGACGGTAATCTGGCACAGCTTATTCAGGCGTTCAGCAAACGAACGGGTGAACCCTGGCGGCATGTGCTGAGTAATAAGAATACCCGGACTGGAAAGCGGCAATGGCTGGAGTACATGACGAATTGCCTCTGTTCCTCCGGTTGAAGCACCAATTGCCAGCAATTTTTCCGAACTTAACAGCGGACCAGACTTCAGCGCTGCCGGTGCTGCTGCCATCGGTTTATGTGCCGCAAGACGTGCGCGCGAGGCCGTTCGCACTTTTTCGGCAATCATCTCACTGTAGGCCAGCATACCTTCGCGAATACCGAGCTGAGGCTTGGTGACGAAATCAATCGCCCCCAATTCCAGCGCCCGCAGCGTCACCTCTGACCCTTTCCCCGTCAGGGAAGAGACCATCACCACCGGCATCGGGCGCAGACGCATCAGTTTTTCCAGGAAATCCAGACCGTCCATCCGCGGCATTTCCACATCAAGTGTCAGCACATCAGGGTTAAATTTTTTAATTAAATCCCGTGCAACCAACGGATCCGGCGCCGTCGCCACCATTTCCATATCGCTGTGGCTATTGATAATTTCGGTCATGATTTGGCGCATCAATGCAGAATCATCGACGGACATTACCCTGATTTTACTCATGCTTTATCCTTACTCAGCGCGTAAACGGTCTGCCCACGCAGGCTAAACTCACGCACAAGGTTGCTGAAATTCTCCGAATGCCCGGCAAAAAGAAGTCCGTCAGGCTTAAGCAATGGTGCAAAACGATGCAAGATATCCTGCTGCGTCGTTTTATCAAAATAAATCATTACGTTACGGCAAAAAATCGCGTCAAACGGTCCGGGGACGTTATATTGTTTATCCAGCAAATTCACTGACGTGAAATCAACATAATTCGCCAGTTCCTGACGCACGCGCACCAGACCAGCATGAGGTCCGGTTCCGCGCATGAAGTAACGCTGTAACTGTTGCGGCGACAGCGTTTTCAATTCATCCTGGCGATAAACACCGTTTCGGGCTTTTTCCAGAACTTCTGTATCAATATCGCTGGCAATCACCTTAAAACGACCCGGCGCCATTCCCAGTGAATCCGCTAACGTAATCGCAATGGAATAAGGTTCTTCACCGGTCGATGCCGCGGCACTCCAGACGCGGTACTCGCCGGTACGCTTGCGTGCATGCTCTGCAAGCACCGGGAAGTGGTGAGCTTCCCGGAAAAAGGCAGTGAGGTTAGTGGTCAGCGAGTTTATAAAAGCCTGCCACTCGGCGCTATTCTGGTTCGCTTCCAGCATGCTCAGGTAGCGACCAAAATCATCCAGCCCGAGGGTACGTAAACGACGAACCAGGCGGTTATAGACCATGTCCCGCTTATGGTCGGCGAGCACGATCCCTGCACGCTGATAAATCAACTGACATATTCGACGAAAATGCGCGTCAGACAGCGCAAGACGCTGAGTCATCTGTTGCATGAGTGATGACGTTTGCCCGGTAGGCATTGATGATGTCATAGCGCCTTCTCATTCTGATTTAGGATACAACTGGCACCCCTTTAGGGGGCGCCACGTCTGATGTTACGACATGTTCTTCTAACTTAAACACAGCCACCAGGGAGGTCAGATGATCTGCCTGATGCGCTAACTGATCGGTGGCCGCGGCGGCTTCTTCAACGAGCGCAGCATTCTGTTGGGTCACCTGATCCATCTGGCTTACAGCCAGTGCGACCTGCTCAATACCCCGGCGTTGTTCATCCGAAGCAGAGGCAATTTCGCCCATAATATCGTTCACCTGCGTAACAGAGTGGACGATCTCCATCATCGTTTTGGCAGAGGTATCTACCAGTACAGAGCCCTGTTGAACGCGGGAAACCGACTCTTCAATCAGGCCTTTGATCTCTTTCGCAGCCTGCGCGCTTCGGCTGGCGAGGTTACGCACCTCCCCTGCCACCACGGCGAAACCACGTCCCTGCTCCCCTGCCCGCGCCGCTTCTACCGCCGCGTTCAAGGCCAGAATATTGGTCTGGAAGGCAATACCGTCAATCACGCTGATAATATCGCCAATCTTTTGCGAACTGGCGGCAATCTCATGCATAGTGCTTGCCACGTTTGACGCCTGCTGCCCGCCTTTACGCGCCGTCTCCGCCGCGCTCTGTGCCAGACCAGATGCCTGACGGGCATTATCAGCGTTTTGCCCGACGGTCGCCGTCAGCTCTTCCATGCTGGCCGCCGTTTGCGCCAGTGACGCCGCCTGTTGTTCGGTACGCGCCGACAGATCGTTGTTGCCTTCGGCAATCTCCGAAATCCCGGTATGCATGGCATAACTTCCCTGGCGAACATCGGTCACTGTAGAACGCAGTGCAGTCTGCATCTTTTTGAGGCTGGCAAAAATGGCCGAAATTTCATTTTTACCAAATACCGCAATCGATCGCGCCAGATTGCCCTCGGAAATACTGTCAAAGTGACTACTGATAATGGCCAGCGGCTGAACAATCATTTTGCGTGACCACCACAGCGCGGCTGAGGTCAGTAGCGCGGCCAAAATGACCACTACGACAAAAATTGCCGCCGACCGCTGGTAGTTACTTTGCCCCTCTACCTTAGCTAACTCCACAAAGTGGTTAATATGCTCCTGCCAGGCCGTAAAGTTTTTATTAAACGCATCCTGCGACTGCTGAACCGGCGCCGACATGAAGTCGGATAGCTGATTACTTTCAAGCCATGCGGCCTGGTGTTCCAGATCGGCGTGCCATGCGGCATAAGCGGCTTTCGTTCCGTCCTGCAGACGCTTACCTTCATCGGTCAACGCCGGGATATTCAAAAACTCATTAATACTGTTATCGGCATCTTTCAGATTATCTTTCGCCTGTTTCATTAGCGCTTTGATATCATCCGGCGGATAACTCAGTGCCGTTAACGTACCGGCTTTATTCAGTGATGTACTTGCCTGTAATAACCAGCCGCGAGTTTGCATAAGTGCGTTACGCTGGATATTACTTTTTTCAACTTCCGCTAAATGGGCGGTGCTTTGGCGAAATGCCCAAAACGACAACCCGTTGCTCCCTACCTGCAAAATGCCACAAACGATTAAGATCAAAAAAAGTGTCGTAGAAATTCGAATACGGTTTAACATCAACGCTCCCATCAGGTGGCAAATTGCCACGGGTTAAAGCAGTTAAAAAGTTTCCCAGTTATCGTTTTGTCCGGTAGTTAGCTGACGGGCTCTGGAAGGAGCCGAAGTAATGGCTGCCGCCGGATTAAGCGCTCCTTGCGCGGTTTTTGTAGGGACAGAAGAGAGACGGAAAGTAGAAACCGCTTGCGTCAACCTGCTGGCTTGTTCTTCTAATGCAGCCGCAGCGGCTGCAGATTGTTGTACCAGCGAGGCGTTTTGCTGCGTGACGCGATCCATTTCGGATACCGCCAGCGCAACCTGGTCGATGCCACGGCTCTGCTCATCAGAGGCCGAAGCAATCTCACCCATAATGTCATTTACACGGGTTACTGCGCTCACGATATCGCCCATCGTCTCACCGGCGCTTTCGACCAGTACCGAGCCGGTATCCACGCGGGAGACGGAGTCTTCAATCAGCGCTTTGATCTCTTTTGCCGCCTGGGCGCTACGGCTGGCAAGGTTACGCACTTCGCCAGCAACCACCGCAAAACCACGCCCCTGCTCACCGGCGCGGGCGGCTTCAACGGCCGCATTGAGTGCGAGAATGTTGGTCTGGAAGGCAATACCGTCGATGACGCCGGTAATATCGGCAATTTTTTGCGAACTGGCGGCAATGTCATGCATTGTTTTTACCACGCCATCTACCACTTTACCGCCGCGCTCAGCGGTATCAGAGGCACTCTTCGCCAGCAGCGATGCCTGACGGGCGTTTTCGGCGTTCTGTTTCACCGTGGCGGTCAGTTCTTCCATACTCGCAGCCGTCTCTTCCAGTGCCGAAGCTTGTTCTTCGGTACGGGATGACAGGTCATTGTTACCCGCCGCGATTTCGCTGGTGCCAGAATGGATAGCATCGGAACCGGCACGCACATTGGTTACCGTATCAATCAGCGAGCGCTGCATATGGTCAACGCTTTCGGCAAGATCGGTAATCTCGCTGCGTCCTTCAACCACCAGTTTGTCGGTCAGGTTGCCGCTGGCGATTTCGCGAATATGTTTAATGACAGCGGATAATGGCGCCAGCAGAATGCGGCGGATGCCGTACCAGACCAAAACCAGCACCACGACCAGGGCCAGGGCGAGTGCTGCCATCTGCCATTTTGCAAAATTATAATCACTCACGCTTTCGTCATAGGCTTTGCGGTAAAGCGTTTCGCTTAACTGGGCATATTTGCCCATCGCATCACCGAGACCATTTTGCATGCCCTGCGTTGGCTGGGCAAAGTAGCCATCCATGTTGCCGCCTTCCAGGAACTGCACCAGTTCCGCAAGGCCCGCCGCATAGGTTTTATACTTTTCGTCGAGCGTCTGGCGCGCCTCTTCCATCGCAGGTACCGATGGCATGGCACGGAAGGCATCGTAGTGTTTAGCAGCATCAGCCAGGCTGGTTTTCGCGCTTTTTAATAATTCAGTTTTAGCGCTACTTTGTTGGTTGTTCGGGTCCATCATCATGCGGGCAGACGAACGGCTCAGGTTGATACGTGTTTGTAGCATCAGTTCCCAGGTTTTCGTCAGTTCGGTCTGTTGCATGCGCAGATCGTTGGAAACCGCAAAGCTTTGCTGATTTTGATTAAGAGAAGAGAATAAAAGCCCGCCCGAGAGCAACTGCAGCAGCGCAAACACTACCAGTACACTCATCAGCATTGTGACAACGCGAATACGGTTCAACATGCTACACCTTCCTGAAAACTTGTTAACGGTGTTATCGGCAAGGGGCAATAGAACTTTACATTTGCGAAAAGGAATTAAACCGTCTCACTATTAACCGTAGAAATATCTTTCGTCCGGAATGTTAAAAAGCGATAAGGCAACTAAAAAGCGAGATCGATAAGTAATGTGTCATTGTATGTCCCCCCTGGTGGGGTCGTCTGATTCTGCATTACCCGCGCCGTATAGTTATAGGTACGTAACGTGCCATCGGTGCTGATCGATGAAGAGGTCCCGCTGGACCAGCGCTCTGCCCCGGTGGAACCCCAGCGGGATGATGTACTGCCTTTATAGATTTCATAACTCAGCCGATTTGAACCGCTTGCCATCTGTCGTACCGTCCCACTGGCATTGTTGCCATTATTGATACCGATGGTATAGGCGTACCCTTTGGTGCAGGTCACGCTAATCGACTGTGAAATATTCGGGAACGTCTTCGCGATTGGCGCACTGCCGAAATTTACATTCGGTGCTGAAATCGCGGTGCAATCATTGGTCACTGTGATGCTTACCGCCAGATTCAGCGGCAGGTTACCGCTTTGCGACTGCGTGCAACCGGTTAAAATGGTCCCCACCGCACATATGTTGTAGTAAAGATTCAGATTTAACGTGCCCGAATAGGGGCCAGCCGAAACGCTTTGACCGGTCACCGTGCGAAGATAAAGTGGCAGCGTATAGCGCTTGGCTCCCAGTACTGTCAAAAGAAAAGTGCCATTCCAGGTATATCCCGCCCCGCCGTTCGTGACTTCTCCCGATGAACAGCCAGACACACCGCATAGCTTCACCGCAATGGTATCCGTCACGGTTAAATCATCGGTACGCTTCATCGCGCCACGACTGGCGATCAGCGTTGAGGCGCCTGTCATGGTGAGCGTCACGGAGTCATTTGTCAGAAGCGTCAGCGCGGAGTCGCAATCGAGGTAGATATTGGTCGACACCGGTTGCTCGGTGCTATTCAGAGTAAAAGATGTCACGGATGAGCCAAATGACGGGCTGGCATTGGAAAAGCTGGCGGTACAGGCAGCCCAGACCTGCGAACTCATTCCCGACAGTAATAACAGCATTAACATGATATGGCGCATCAGTTGCTCCTCTTGCACATAAGCGGACCGTATGTTTCCAGCTTATGCCCGGGGTTGGCATTCAGGGTCAGGTTAGCGGTGCAGCGCGTGCCATCGGGTAGTCGGACATTAAGCACACTGACTTCATCCAGATTTTCCAGCCAGGCAATACCGTCATAGCCCACAATGGCCGTCGGTTTGCCCTGACGGCTCACTTCACTGGTTAGCGGTAACGGATTGTTTTGCTCATCATGCAGGATCACACTCGCTACCCGTTCACGCACCATTGGAAATTCCACCAGATAGCCCGATTGACGACGCAGAGCAAGCCGCCGCTCGGTTTCGGTGATTCGCGTGTCGGCGGGTAAATTCAGGGTGTTAATGCTGTAACTGGCCGGATAATAAGAGGACACACCGCTTATGAGCAGGTAGCCATTTTTATTTGTTTTCCCAATGAGCTGATTTTCATAATTCACCGGAATTTCCGGTTCTCCTCCCGTACTGACGACCACAAAGGCATCATTGATTTTTTTGGCGAAGAAGAGTTCGTTATCCATCAGCACCAGCGAACCCATCACCTCTCCCCACCATGTCCGCATGTCGCTGTAGCCGTACACTCCCCCCTGCAATTCAACGTTGTTGTTGCGCCAGCCGAGCGTCCCCTGTTGATAACTGTTGCCTTTGGTCTGTCGCGCCAGTGCCATATTCCAGCTCAATCCGCCGTCAGAGGGCATTGAGTGGCCGTAGTTAATCCGCTGCGCCGTGCCAGCATCCGCAGTGTTATCCACGCTCAGAGACACGCTGTCCCGCTCGCCCAGCGGAATTTGCACCGAGACTGCGGCGGTCCAGTCACCGCGCTCATTGTCATGGCTTGCCGAAACATAAACATTGCTGTCTCCCCACAGATTGCGACTCCATGAGAGGTTAAGTAATTCAGTCTTGCTGCTGTCAAAATTGCGAACACCAATCCATGCCGCACCAATATTGCCAAACTCACCCAGAGTAAAAGAAAGGGAGTATTGATCCGTTTTACGACTCAAACTGGCAATTGGCGACCTGTTATCGTTAATGGAATGGTCGTAATAGTAGTTTTGTTCATACAACGCCAGGTTGCCGAAGCCGCGATCGCGACGGATATGCTGGGTGGCGAGACTGAACAGACTGGTACTGTACTGATATCCCCAGTTCAATTGACTACCGCTCTCGCCCCGCATCTGACTTTGCGTCCAGGACGTATTCACAACCCCAAGACGCCATAACTTCGCTACAGCGCCCACGCCGCCTGACGCCAGTTGCTTCGCCCCTTCACCATGAGCCTCCAGAGTCAAATAATCAGTCAGACCGTAACGATAAGACCCACTTCCCACCACCGGACCATAGTCGAAACTGTCGATCCCATAATTACGCCGCAGGCTCCCCAGCGTTGCCGCGCCATCACTGAGCCCCGCTTTAAGCAAATCGCTGGCGACATAAAACGGCATGGTGGTACTGACCTGCCGCCCTAAAGCATCAGTGGTGACCAGTACTGCATTACCTGCGCCGTTGATATAGGGCAAATTGGTCAGGGTAAAAGGACCAGGTTCAATTTGGGTTGACCCGGCGCGGTAGCCATTGATGAATACATCGACCGAAGTTGGAACCGCCGCTTCACCGGAAAATGACGGGATGGGCCAGGTCACCAGATCCGGACGTAGCGAAAAGTCACGCCCATAACTAATTCCTCCTACGCGTACGCTGTTACTCCAGCTTAGCGCGTCGGAAATCACATCCCCCACGCTCCACTGGATAGCATTGTCTTCATCGGTCAAATGGACAGTGGTGTCGTAACGGGTATAGCCATCCTGTTGCGCAGGTTGCCCCGAAAGGGTGGAGATGGCTGTCCCGGTAGAGGAAAAGGTCATATTCCCGGAGAAATAGCGAAACTCATGCCAAAGAGAGGCACGCGTACCAATATTTTCCGTATTGCTGGTGTAGACATCGTAATTCAGCAGCGCGCCACGCCCGTTGGGTAAGGGACTACGCTGCTGTGGGCCGTTGAAAGCGGTAAACCGCTCCGGCAGCCACCCATCAGGAACAAAGAGCAGCAACCGTTGGCGTTCGCTATCGTAATCAGTGCGTACGTTGGGTAGCGCAGACACATTTACATCTCCCTGAGGAATATGATCTGCGGAGATGCCGGCACGCAGCAGATCGGCACTGGCTACAAAATAAGCGCCATCGCGACGCATCACCGGGACAACTTGTTGCGTATCATAATGATTTACTACAAGGTTTAGATGAAACACCGCCTGTTCATTTACGACTTGTTCATCCGGCGGTGGCGGAAGTATGTCGTCGCCCTGCTGCGCTCTGACACCAGCCGGATTGCCTAGCAGCATGATCATCGCCGGGATAATTACCTGGCGGGAGACTGCCATTTGCTTTCCCTGGCATTGATTGTCGCTTTAAGCTCTACAGGGGCGGTCAACCCGGCTGGAAGCGGCCATGAACGCGTTTCCCCTGGCAGAACATATCCCAGCAGCCCGTCAGCAATTGCCCGTGTTTGCCCGCCTTGTCTGGCGGAGACTGCCGTCAGCCTGACATGAACATCACCCTGGTTGCGTATCTGCAGCGCAGGTTTGCCATTTTCTCGTACCACTTGCCAGCTGAGATCGCGCGGCTCCACCAGCGCATGGTTTGCACTCTCAGGATAAGTAGTAATCCCCCGGCCATATACAAAGAGCGGGATGGAGTAACGCATTTGCAGTTTAATCCCCATCTGTCCCTGGGATGAGCTGTATGGGGGAATTTCATCAACAATGATTCGGTATGCCTGCTCTTTACCCGGTGGAACCTCCGTCTGTTTTATCAGGCGGATAAGCTGCCTGGCCCCTTTTTGTATCGTGACAATGGGTGGGCTGGCGACAACATCCGTCTGCGGTTGATAGCGCTCATCGCCGCTCTCCTGGCGCCAGCGGACGATACGTACCTGCATAGTTGCAGGCTCGTTGCCCTGGTTCTGGATCCACAATTCGGTGGCTTTAGTCTCTGACCCTAGCCAGGGATCAATCGGCCAGAGTAAAATTGTGGCTGCCGCATTTGCATCTGCCACCGCAGTACTCAACGATGCCATCATAAGTAAACCTAGCGCCCTTGCGGCGCCAGAGGTGACGCTCATTTCCCTTCTCCCTTTACCATGTCAATGTCACAGTCAATTGATCAGAATAAGTGCCCGCTGTGCCGAACGGGGAAAGTTGCGCGGCGCCAAAGATGCTGAGCGCGATATTATTGGCATCGCTATAGGTGACTGAAACCGACTGATTAACACCGATTTCTGTGTTTGCTGCCAGAGAGCTGCTGCGGTAGATACGATACGGAACCCGCTGTGTTCCACCGTTTAACTGCATATTGCGTACCGTTGAGTAGTACAGCCCACCGTTGATGCTCATGGTTAAGGCTACGCCCGGCGTGCAGGCGAGTGACATTGCGGCATTGGGTACAAAACTGGTGGAGATCTGTCCGCTCTCCACTGCGGTATGGGTACCAAAATCAAGCGAGCCCAGTACCCCACCAACGCCACTGGTTACAGAACATCCAGGCGTAATGGTCGCACCAACGGTAAATGTTTGTTGCGTCACCGTGACGGCAAGTGCAGCCTCTGGCAGTACAATAAGGCTCAGCAACAGTCCAAAAATGGCGCGCAATATCCCGCGACTTCTCGCAAGAGAAGCGCACTTTCCTTCTGGCGGCATCATTATGATGACGCTAGTAAGTCACGCTCACGTTCAGGGTGTCCGTATAGGTACCCGGCAATACCGTTACGCTATTACCCCCACCCGTAATTCGCCCGTACAACGTATAAGAATCCACTCCACCGCTGGTAGAGGTTCGCGGGATGGCGGCACCGTTAACGATCTCATTACTGAATGCGCTGTCGCTAAAGACACTGTACGCCACCCCTTGCGTGTTCGTTGGCGTTGCGGAACGTAAATACCGCGCCACTGTACCCGGCGTCCCCACCGTGGTGCCTGGTGTTGCTGTATTGGTGTTGCCGGTTATCTGGACGGTATAGCTGGCGGTCGTGCATTGGATGGTGAACGAACTGCCACCAGCCCCTGTGTTAGAAAGCTGAGTGGTTAATTGAGAAAATGTGGCGGGTTGGGTACCAAAGTCCAGTGTACCGAAGTTGATACCACTTTGAGAGGGAGATCCATTAATTAAGCATCCGTTTGATAATGTCAACGTCGCACCAATAATACCGTTACTGGTAACCGCGCCGGCATTATTTACCGACATTGCCACCAATCCAGTTAACAGGATAAGGCGTATGTTCTTCATATTATATCTCCGGAAAAGACAGGCATTATTCCAAAATAAAAAACAAGGTCATTGAAAACGGATGCTTGTAATTCAAAAGTAGTAATAACAGAAATTTAGTTGATCTACGGAGCTTCAACCACTGAATATAGCCAACCATATCAACGGTTGTATTGACATATATTTCAATTAAATTTCAGACAGTTAAGTATACTTAAGCGCAACGGAGCAGAGGTCGGAAAAGGATATATCAGCAATATTGTGACGAATTTCACAATATATAGTATAGCGAATATACAGCATTAGCATATTTAAAATGGTGATTCAGTGTCGATGAAGCATCAGCAATTAAGCAATGCTTAAACTTTAAAAAATAAGATTACCTTTTATTAACTGTATTCGGGCATTAAGCATTTTCACAAAATAAAACCCGCAGAAAATGCGGGCATAAAAATAACGAGATGATTTAAACAAGCGAAATTCAATAATTCACACTGACATAAATAGTATCTGTATAGTTACCCGGCGCAATTCCGCTATTTTTACCGTCACCCCGAATGCGGCCATACAGCGTGTAGTAGTCCACGCCGTCAACTGTCGACAGGCGGGGGAGTTGCGTGTTATTAGCAATCTCACTGGTAAAACTACTGTCGCTATAAAGACTGTAGGCAACACCCTGCGTACTGTTATTAGCGCTTCGCAGATAGCGTGCCGTAGTGCCGGGGATCCCGACAAGTGACGTGGGTGCAGCGGTGTTGGCATTACCGGTTATCTGTACGCTGTAGCTATTGGTGGTGCACTGGATCCCAAATGCATTACCGCCCGGCCCGCTGTTCGACAGTTGAGTGGAGAGATCGGAAAACGTGGCTGAATGGTCGCCAAAATTGAGCGTACCGAAGGAAATACCGTTCTGGCTGGCGGAACCATTAACCAGGCAGCCATTTGTCAGCGTCAGGGATACGCCAATGGTGCCATTGCTGCTTGCCGAGCCCTTAACGGGTAACGCCAGCGGCAGCAGGCAGGCCAATATAAACAGGTATTTTTTCATAGTACAGTTCCGGAAATAGCGCAGGTTATTTATCACGCAGTCACGATTTAAAAATCGCACTTCCATCACTGCATAACGCCGGCATTATTAAAATGCGTATCACTTATAATTACAGAAATTGTAAATATCGAAGTTATTCAATGAATTATTGATTATTACTTAGCAGCCAAGCAATAAGTTAGATTCGAAATAATTCAGTTGCGTAACTGATTTCTATAATATAGTAACTTAAGCCGGAAGAAAACATTATTTACATACGCTAAAACAAATCCAGAGTTATACTGCCCGTGGTCTCCTTTAAAGAAAACCCTGTGTGTATAAGGCGTCTTTATCTGGTAAATATATAATGTACCGTAAGTACCAATACGCTACCTAACGGTCACCCTCATTACTTATCGTCATCTATTTTTTAGCGCCGCAATATTAACGGTGATAAATACTCGAAACAGGACAGATAAATATAAAGAGACAAGAAGCGCGCATAAACGGCAGGAAGGGAAATAAACCCCCACGCAATGACGCAGGGGTTTATGGAGGTGGAAATTACGCGACGTGGGTAGCCGCGATATCCAGAAGAGCCATTTCTTCGCTGTTCAGCAGTTTTTCGATATTCACCAGAATCAGCATACGCTCACCGAGCGCGCCAAGACCTGTCAGGTATTCAGTGGACAGAGTAACCGCGAATTCCGGCGCCGGGCGGATTTGATCAGCCGCCAGCGACAGCACGTCAGAGACACCATCGACAACAATCCCCACCACACGCTGACCAAAGTTCAGTACGATGACCACCGTGTTATCGTTGTATTCAACTTCGCCCTGGCTGAATTTCACGCGCAGGTCGACGATAGGAACGATAACGCCGCGTAAGTTAGTGACTCCCTTAATAAAGTCAGGGGTATTGGCGATACGGGTGACCTGATCATAGCCACGAATTTCCTGCACTTTCAGAATATCGATACCGTATTCTTCATCGCCCAGGGTAAATACCAGGAATTCCTGGCCCGATGGCTCGCCAGCCAGTTTTGTTACATTGCTCATACCGGTCATGTTTTTACCTTCTTTTAACTCAGTCAGGCGGCAGTGTGCGCCACACGTTGTTCACGGTTTAATCCCTGTAGTGCCGAAACGTCAACAATCAGCGCAACGCTACCATCCCCAAGGATAGTTGCCGCGGAAATTCCCGGCACTTTGCGGTAATTGCTTTCAAGGTTTTTCACTACTACCTGATGCTGACCAATCAGCTGATCGACCAGCAATGCATAGCGACGGCCTGCGCTTTGCAGGATAACGACAATCCCCTGCGTAGCTTCGGTTTTCGCGCCATTAACATCAAATACTTTCCACAACTCTACCAGCGGCAGGTACTCGCCGCGTACTTCAAGTACACGCTCACCACCAGCCAGTGGGTGCAAATCTTCTTCGCGAGGTTGCAGCGACTCCATCACCGCGTTCAGCGGCAGGATGAAGACTTCATCGCTCACTTTAACGGACATGCCGTCAAGGATTGCCAGCGTCAACGGCAGGAGAATGCGAATCGTCGTACCTGCACCCTGACGTGATTTGATCTCAACGTGCCCGCCCATCTCCTGGATGTTACGTTTCACCACATCCATGCCTACACCACGCCCTGAGACATCGGTTACCTGCTCAGCGGTAGAGAAGCCTGGTGCGAAGATCAACATGCCGACCTCTTCGTCGCTCATGTTTTCGTGGACCGGCATGCCCTGCGATATGGCTTTTGCCAGGATACGCTCACGGTTGAGGCCCGCACCATCATCGGTAACTTCAATGCAGATATTGCCACCCTGATGTTCAGCGGAAAGGATCAGGTTGCCGACCGGCGATTTGCCTGCTGCAACGCGTTTTTCCGGAACTTCGATCCCATGGTCAAGGCTGTTACGCACCAGGTGCGTTAACGGGTCAATGATGCGTTCAATCAGACTCTTATCCAGTTCTGTCGAGCTACCTTGCAGCGTCAGTTCAACCTGCTTATCCAGCTTGCTCGCCAGATCACGCACCAGACGCGGGAAGCGGCTGAATACGTATTCCATCGGCATCATACGGATAGACATTACCGATTCTTGCAGATCGCGTGCGTTACGCTGCAACTGCGTCATACTGGTAATAAGGTCGCCGTGGGTGACCGGGTCCAGTTCGTTTGAACGCTGAGCCAGCATCGACTGAGTAATAACCAGCTCGCCGACGAGGTTAATCAGTTGGTCAACTTTTTCTACCGCAACACGGATACTGGTTGACTCACTGGCGCGTGCCGGTTTTTCACGGCCTGCGGGTTGCTCTTTGGCGACCGCTTTCAGTGCCGGGGCGGGAGCCGCCTGGACAACCGGAGCCGGAGCTGCTGTCGGTGCGGCTTCTTCAACGGCATCGACCGGTGCGCTTTCCGCAGGGGCGGCTTCCACAGGTACGCTGGCGTTTTCAAAGGCAATCTGATCTGCTTCTATAACGAAGCACAGCACCGCAATGATATCTTCCTGGCTTACGCCGCCGTCCAGCGTGACGCTTAAGGTATCGGTCCCTTTAACAACGTCAGTAAGCGTGCCGAGGTTACCCAGCTCTTCTTCCAGAAGGCTGACTTCGTTCTCTTTTAGACGCGACAGCACAATACGCAGCTTTCCGTCATCGGCGGCGGTCGCCGGAGCGGCAGCCTCTGCCTCCTGTACGGCGCTTTCAACAACGGACAATTTGGCGCTATTGGTTGCGGCCGGAACAGCTTGCCCTTTGGCTTCCAACGCTAACTGACGCAACGCATTGCAGATATATTCAAAGCTGGCGGCATCCGGCTCCGAAGAGCTTTTATAGGCATCGAGCTGTTCCTGCATAATATCTTTGGTTTCCAAAAACAGGTTAATGATGTCAGTGTTGAGCTGCATTTCCCCACGGCGGGCTTCATCAAGCAGGTTTTCCATCAGGTGCGTGGTTTCCTGCAAAATGGTGAAGCCAAACGTGCCCGCACCGCCTTTAATAGAGTGGGCGGCACGAAAGATGGCATTGAGTTGTTCAGAGTCCGGCGCTTCTGGCACCAGATCTAACAAATGCTGCTCCATGTCGGCCAACAACTCGTCAGCTTCATCAAAGAACGTCTGATAAAAATCGCTAATATCCATGCTCACGCAATCACCTCGACTCGGGTTGTGGCGATGTTGTAACTGCCGCCGCAGGCTCGGATGCTGGCGCTGGCGCCGCTTCTGCCTCCGGCTGTGTAATGACGCTTATTGGCACATTCTGGCTTTCGGCGTTTTCATGCAGAATGGCTTCTTCTGCTTGTTTGTTTAGCACCAACAGGCTGATACGGCGGTTGATCGCCTCATTCGGTCCGCGCTCTGCCAGCCTCATTGTGGCTGCCATGCCAATGACTCGAAGCATTTTTCCATCGTCGAGACCCCCAGCAACCAGTTCTCGTCGCGATGCGTTTGCACGATCCGCTGAAAGTTCCCAGTTGCTGTATCCTTTCTCACCGTTGGCGTAGGGATAGTCATCGGTGTGTCCGGAAATGCTAATTTTGTTCGGAATACCATTTAGTACCGGTGCTATAGCCCGCAAAATGTCACGCATATAGGGCTCCACTTCTGCTCGGCCGGTTTTAAACATCGGGCGATTCTGGCTATCGATAATCTGAATACGCAAACCTTCCTGAACAAGATCGATCTTGAGGTGCGGGCGCAGAGCACGCAATTTCGGATCGGCTTCGATCAGTTGGTCCAGATCGCCGCGCAATTTTTTCAGCCGCGCTTGCTCCATACGTTGCTTGAGATCATCAATGTTCGGCTGTTTTTTAACTTCACCCTGCTGCTGTGTGTAGTCATCGCCACCGCCCGGAATAGGACTGTCGCTATTCGAAATTCTTGGTCCACCCGTTACTGCTGTTGCAAGGGGTGTACGAAAGTATTCGGCAATCTGAATCAGTTCTTTAGGGCTAGAAATTGAGATAAGCCACATAACCAGGAAAAAAGCCATCATCGCCGTCATAAAGTCGGCATAGGCAATCTTCCAGGAGCCGTGTGCTCCCCCGCCATGTCCTTTATGTTTCTTGCGTCTTACGACGACGATAGGATGGGACTGATTTTTCATGCGTCCTCAGTCGTTGTCTGTTGGTTAGGGTTTCTTACCGCGCGCACGTGTTCATCGAGTTCGACAAACGACGGACGTTCGGTTGAGTACAGCGTTTTACGCCCAAACTCGACGGCAATTGGCGGCGCGTAGCCGTTCAGATTCGACAACAGAGTTATCTTGACGCACTGCATCATTTTGGTGGTTTCGGCGCTTTTCTGACGCAACACGCTGGCCAGTGGAGAGATAAAGCCGTACGCCAACAAAATACCAAGGAAGGTTCCCACCATCGCGTGGGCAATTAGCGCACCAAGCTCCGCTGCCGGGCGATCCGCTGAGGCCAGTGCGTGAACCACGCCCATAACCGCCGCAACGATACCAAATGCGGGCAATGAGTCCCCGACCGCCGCCAGGGCGTTTGCCGGAACTTCCGCTTCGCTTTCGTGGGTTTCGATCTCTTCGTCCATCAGCGCTTCAATTTCGAAGGTGTTCATATTGCCGCTGATGATAAGGCGCAGATAATCAACAATAAATTCGAGCATGGTGGCATCGGCGATGATGCGCGGGTAGCTGGCAAAAATCTCGCTCTCTTTCGGGTTTTCAATATCCCGTTCGAGGGAGAACATCCCCTGCTGGCGGGACTTCGCCATCAGGCGATAGAGCAGCGCCAGCAAATCCATGTACATACTTTTTGTATATTTGGAGCGGCGAAACAGCAAAGGTAACGCCTTGATGGTGCCCTTGATGGCTTTACCATTGTTGCCGACGATAAACGCACCGATGCCAGCGCCACCAATGATGATAAGCTCGGACGGTTGATAAAGTGCGCCAAGGTGCCCGCCGGTCATCATATACCCGCCAAGGACAGCACCCACAACCACTATGTAACCTAATACGATAAGCACGACATCATCCTTCCGCTAATGACTATGGCAAGGAAGACAAATCGCAGGGTTTTGACGAATGGCAGGGAAAAAAAAAGCAGCGGTATAACTTCACCGCTGCTGGAGTTTGTCCCACACCTTATTCGGTCAAACAGCCTGATCGATCTGTTCTTCCAGCAGTTGTGGAATAATATCGGCAGCATCCCGGGAAAGTTTACGTCTTTTTACCGCACGAGAAGGCGGCTGGCATAAACTACAGGCGAAACTGCCAACAGGCTGATGCGCGTGGGTGATAAAGTTACCACCACAGCAGTTACAGCGAGACAACTCCAGCATTCCGCTTTCCACGAAACGTACCAAAGTCCAGGCACGAGTCAGAGCCAGCAGTGGCCCTTCCTCAGGCTGAGGGCATTGTTCGAGATAGAGTCGATAAGCTTTGATTACTGCATCAACGCCGCTGCATAACCCGGTTTTTAGTAAGAATTGCCAGGCATTACAGAACATTGAAGCATGAATATTTTGCTCCCACGTCATAAACCAGTCGGTGGAGAATGGCAGCATACCTTTCGGCGGCGGGCTACCACGCAGCTCTTTATAAAGCTTGATGAGACGACCACGGCTCAGTTGCGTCTCACTCTCCAGCATTTGCAAACGTGCGCCCAGCGTGATCAGTTCCATTGCTAACTGAATGTCGCGGGCTTCCTGAACAATACTTTTCTCGCTCATGATTACGCCCTTTTCTTCCGGGCTGGTTCACCTGACTGGCTGGATTCATTCAACAGGCGAGTAGAGAGCAGAATGCCGGTATGGATTTGCTGTAAATCATCCACACGTGATTCCTGAGTCAGACGCGTAATAGTCTGATGATTGTCAAAACGGAACTGACAAATGACTTGATTCGTTTCAGCGAGCTTAACCATCTGCGGAAGTGTTAACTCCCCCAGCGTGTTAGCCATTTCTTCGTTAACGCCTAAGCGGAACATGGCGGACGCTTTGTCCTGACTAATTAAACGCTGAGCAAGGAGCAGATATGACAGATTGATGTCATAAATGTGTTTCAGCAACTCGGATGTATGCATTTTTCCCATCCCGAATAACCAACTTGTATCTTATGCGGATAAACCGCACCCCGTGATGTCGCCGGGAAAAACCCGGTATAAAAAGAAAGGCTAAATGCATAACAGACTTAGGATCTCGTGCGGCAGGTCTCTCGCTCAAATGTTTTTACCTTGCCACACTCTTAATCATTTCTTACAAAGAACTAAGATTTTTCCTAATTCGACGCAACTGTACTCGTAGGTGCAGAGACATACAATGTGACCAGAGTGAAATTTTGGAAAAAATGTGATCCACGTCACATAATTTACGCATTTCCTGGTAAGAAATCTATCAGTCCTGCTTCTGAATTGATTATTTTTTGTTCTAACAACACATTTTTCTATTCTTTTAATGCGAATACTCATTCATATGACATATCAAAATGCGGCACAGTGGTCAGATGTGTACTATCTTTACGCGTTTAAAATAGGCGATACGTTTCTAATAAAGAGACAATAATAAATATCCATATAAAACAACAAATTAGAAATACAGCATCGCTTATTAATTGCCGTGCGGGATCATTTTAAATTTGTTAATCAAGACGATTAATAATTTAAAGATTTAACTTTAAATTCTTAAAATTTCACTTAAGCGCTTAATTATAATTAAGATGGTTAAACTTCATGCTGTCCATTTCATAAGTTTAATTAATGAATATTTATGACTTTCTTCACAAGTTTGCCATAATCGTCTATTGCTACGTTGGCGCAAACGGAGTAATGGTGATATGTGAACCTCATAGATAAGGAGCCAGTCATGGGTTACACACATCTGTTGGTTGCGGTATCGGCCTCTCCGGAAAGCCACGCGCTGGTGGCAAAAGCGGTGTCAATAGCACGTCCGTTTCAGTCCCGCTTAACTCTCATCACACTAACGTCCGATCCCGAAATGTATAATCAGCTTGCAGCGCCGATGATGGAAAACGTGCGTGAAATTCTGCAGGAAGAGACACAGCAATTTATGGACGAACTGGTAAGCCGTGCTGATTACCCCATTGAACAGGTAATTATGACCTCCGGTGAGCTCAGCGAGCACGTCCTGCATACTTGCCGTACACAAGGTGTAGACCTGGTTATCTGTGGGAATCACAATCAGAGTTTCTTTGCGCGAGCAGCCTGCTCCGCTAAAGCGATAGTCGGTTCGTGTAAAGTGGATGTCTTGCTGGTGCCCTTGAGCGAATAACCCCTCCCGCGCTGCGGAAGGGGCTATGGTCAGGCCATTTTCGGGAAAGTCGCCACTTTGTTTTGTAGGCTACTTTGTGCGCTACGTGGCGTGATGAGCTTTAAATCGCTGATAAACCTTTCTTGCCAGTGGTTGATGTCATTTTGCTCAATCACCTTAAGCATTTCTGCATGGCGCGCAATACGCTCTGCCAGCGGCATCGTCAATGCCCTGTCCATTGCGGCGGCCACATCATCCTGGTCGTAGGGGTTCACAATCAGTGCCGAGGTTAGCTCGTTGGCCGCACCGGCAAACTGCGAGAGCACCAGTACGCCCGGATTCGCAGGATCCTGCGCGGCGACATACTCTTTCGCAACCAGATTCATCCCGTCACGCAATGGTGTCACCAGCCCGACTTCCGCATATCTGAAGACCTTCATTAACACTTTGCGATCAAAGTGCTGGTTCAGATAGTAGAGCGGCGTCCATCCAAGCTGGCCATACTTCCCGTTAATGCGCCCTGCTTCCGTTTCCAGTTGATGACGAATGTCCTGATAAGCCTGTACCTCACCACGTGAGGTCGGCGCAATCTGCGTATAGCGAATCTTGCCGTGGTGCTGAGGATACTTCTCCAGCAATGTTTCATAGGCAAGGAAACGTTCCGGCAACCCCTTGGAGTAATCCAGACGCTCTACGGAGAAGATGTTCTTCACGTTTTTCAGCTCATTTTTGATCTGAGCCAGTTTGGGGGGCAGTGGCCCCGAAGCCTGCCGGGCAATCTCTTTCGGTTCGATACCGATAGGGTAAACCTCGGTCTGGAACGTTTTACCCCATGCGCTGTGGTGCTTACCGCCTCGTGTTGTCAGTCGCGTTTGCATAGACAGGCAGTCAAGAAACGCCAGACGATCACTCTCGGTCTGGAAGCCCAGCAGATCGTAGTCGCACAACTGCTCAAGTAGCTCAGCATTCGGCGGTAGCGCGTTGAAGATTTCCGGCGTTGGGAAAGGAATATGCAGGAAAAAACCAATACGGTTGTTCACACCGCGCTTGCGTAACTCACTGGCAAAAGGCAGCAGATGGTAATCATGGATCCACAGAATGTCGTCATCTTCGACCAGCGGTAATAATTTATCCGCCAGCAGAGAATTTACCCGCTGATACCCCTCCCACGCCTCGCGCTGGAATTTCACCAGGTCCAGGCGGTAATGGAAAGCGGGCCATAACACGGCGTTGGAAAATTGAGAATAATATTGATCGTAATTCTCTTCGCTGAGGTTAAAGGAAGCCCATGTAATATTTCCGCGGGAGACCTTTTTAAGCGGTGCATCCTCATCACCAATTTCTCCACTCCAGCCGAACCACAATCCGCCCGTGGCTTTTAATGCTCCCAGAATCCCTACGGCCAGCCCGCCTGCGCTGGTCTTTTTATCATCAGGCGGAGCAATGCGATTAGATACTACGACTAAGCGACTCATAGCCATCTCTCCTGTTTGTTAGCGCCTTTTTTTCTTTTTCTTGATGGTCAGTTATACGTTTAAGCCACTGATGAACGTCATTCACGCAACCCAGACGCCATTGCGCCTGAGTTGCACCAGCCCCTACTTTCACTGAAATACCTGATCTCGCATTCACGACTTCAAAGCCGTGCTCATCCGTCAGATCATCACCAATAAATATCGGTTTTCTGCCCTTAAACGGCGATTCCTGTAAAAACGCGTCGATAGCGGCACCCTTGTTGATGCCAGACGGCTTAAGTTCAATGACACATTTACCTGGCTGCATCGCCAGTTGTCCCCAGGTCTCCACCATTTTGCGCGCCAGTGCAAAGATTGCCTCTTCATGCTCCGGTGCCTGCCGATAATGCAGAGCGAACGCCATCCCCTTGGTTTCCAGCTCGGCGCCTTTAAGCGCTGCCATCCCCGTGTTCAGTGCCTGTTCCAGTGGCTCGATGATCTCTTCTGGCAATGTGACCCGATGTATTTGACCATTGATATCGCGACGCTCCGCCCCATGAACCCCAGCCAGGGGAAAACGGTAAGGTCTGGCAAGCTCGTCCAGCTCTGCCATTGAGCGCCCTGAAATCAATGCCACCGCGCCATCATTCATTTCAGCAAGGCGTGCGAGCCGTCTGAGAACATCCGGCGGTACAAAAACCTGGTCAGGGTGAGGTTTGATATCGGCGAGGGTTCCGTCAAGATCGAAGAAAAAAGCAAAATTCCCGGAAAAGACAGGCGGTTCAGATAACAGGTCAGCCACCCTGGTTTCCTCCTTAATGGTCAACGGTGAAAGGTCTCGTTCGATAACCTTTCATTATCATTAGCCATGTAAGTATAGACAGTGTGACGCTGCTCGCCATTTTATACATAACCCATCAACCATTCTGGCGGTTGATGGGTTACTGGAAGTATGCTTAAAGATCAAGCATCAGAGTGATGTAGGGGGTTAAACCGTCCGTTTAGCCTTTTGTTTGTAGCGGTCAAAAATCACCGCCGCCAGCAAGATCAAACCACGCACCACATACTGGGCAAACGGCGAGATGTTCAGCAGGTTCATCGCGTTCTCTACGGTTCCGAGAATCAGGATCCCGGCGACCACGTAGGAGATCTTGCCGATGCCGCCTTTGAGCGATACCCCACCTAATACGCAGGCTGAAATGACAATCAGCTCATATCCGATAGACGTCATCGGCTGGCCGCTTGTCATGCGCGAGGCGAGGATAATCCCGGCCGCTGCGGATACCAGCCCGGACAGAACAAAGATAATGATCTTCGTGCGAACCACGGGAACGCCTGCCAGACGAGCCGCTTCTTCATTACCGCCAATCGCCAGCGTGTTTCGACCGAACGTCGTTTTATTTAACAGGAAGCCAAAAATGATCAGGCACGCGACAGTCAGCCAGATCGGCGCAGGCAGCCCCAGCCAGTTGGCATAACCGAGGGTAAAGAAGCTCTCGTCTTCAATACCGACCGCTTTACCATCAGAAATGATATAAGCCAGCCCGCGTACGATTTGCATCGTGGCAAGGGTCGTGATCAGGGCGTTAATTTTTAGCCTGGCGATAACAAAACCGTTAATAAACCCGCTAACCACGCCCAACATCAGGCCAGCAAATACGCCCAGCCACAGGCTACCCGACATGTTGATCACCACAGCGGTGGTGACGCCCGCACAGGCGATAACAGATGCAACTGAAAGGTCGAAGTCACCGGAGGCCAGACAGAACAACATCCCGCAGGCCACCATGCCGGACATGGAGATTGCAAGACCCAGCCCTTTCATATTCACAAACGAGGCGAAGTTCGGCACAAAGACCGCACAGCCAATAAACAGTGCGGCAAACACGACCAGCATGCCGAACTGATCCCAGATGCGGCCCAGGCTAAATTGCGATGGCGACTTCGGTGCGCCAGAAGAAGTTACAGATGACATCATATTCTCCTTGCTCAGGCGACAGCCTGGCTAACTTTAGGCATCGCGAGGCTGAGCGCTCGCTGTTCATCGGCCTGACCATGAAGCAGTTCACCGGCAATTTCACCTTCGCGCATCACCACGATACGGTCGGCGACACCAAGTACTTCCGGCAGGTCGCTGGAGGCAAACAGCACCGCGACACCGCGGGCTGCCAGCGCATAGATAACGTTATAGATTTCATGCTTGGCCCCCACATCAATCCCGCGTGTGGGTTCATCGAGCAAAATGACTTTCATCTCTTCCGATAACCAGCGTCCCAGAATGGCCTTCTGCTGATTACCCCCGGAAAGATTCATAATTAACTGATCGGCACTGGGCGTTTTGATATTCAGACTGCGAATGTGATGCTCGGCGTTCTGCGCCTCCCAGCCGTTATTGATCAAACATCCTGCATGGATAAACTTACGCCGGGCGCTGATATTGATATTCTCCTGTACGGAGTGAACAGGAATAATCCCCTCTGCTTTACGATCTTCCGGGCAGAGCATCATACCGGCGCGGATAGCATGTGACGGTTTCTGGATGTTAACCGCAGCACCGTCGATAAAGACCTGCCCTTCGGTAATGCGCGTACCGCCGAACAGACCTTTCATTAATTCGCTGCGCCCTGCTCCCACCAGACCGAACAGGCCAACAATCTCACCGCTGCGCACGGTCAGGCTAATCGGTGTGCGAACACCCGGCGCTTTTACCTGATCGAGTCGTAGCCGCTCCTCGCCATAGTCGCGCGGCTGCCAGCCGTAGATATCCCCCAGGTCGCGTCCAACCATCGCCTGAACCAGCTGGTCATGGTTAACCTGTTGCATATCCGTGAAGGTACGTACATAACGTCCATCTTTAAACACGGTGATGGCATCGCTGAGCGCGAAGATCTCTTCCATGCGGTGCGAGACATATAAAATGACGCGCCCTTCTTTACGCAGCTCGCGAATGACCCTGAACAGGTTTTCGATTTCGCGCGCCGACAGGGAACTCGTCGGTTCATCAAAGGCGATAATTTTGGCATTACGTGCCAGCGCCTTTGCGATTTCAACCATCTGCCACTGGCCGATGGAGAGATATTTGAGCGGCGTCTGTGGGTCGATATCCAGTCCCAGGTGTTTCAGTTGCAGACCCGCTTCGTAATTGAGGAGTGAGCGGTTAACGATTCCGCTTTTATGGGGTAACTGGCCGAGATAGATATTCTCCGCCACCGTCATTTCCGGTACCAGATGCAGTTCCTGGTAGATGATAGCTACACCAGCATTGAGCGCTGCCGTGGTATCGGCGAAGCTAACATCCTGTCCTTTAATTGCCAGCGTACCGGTGGTCGGCGCGTAATTGCCGCTGAGAATTTTTAACAGGGTCGACTTACCCGCGCCATTCTCCCCCATCAACGCGTGGACCTGGCCGGCATGGCAGTCAAAGCTGATATCGCTCAGGGCCTTGACGCCGGGGAACGTCTTGCCGATGCCGCGGAAGGAAAGATAAGGAGTAGAGTCTTGCATAACGTCTCCGTGAATCAGTTCAGTGTACTTCTGGCCCTCCCTCGCAAGGGAGGGCACAACCATCAGAGATTTACTTCACGCCTAACCCTTTTTTCGCCAGCTCTTCTTTGAAGTTATCGCGAGTGATCAGCACCACATCGGTAACCGCAGTGAATTTCGGCGGCTCAACACCTTTGGTGACCCAGTTGTAGAGCAGCTCGCTGGTTTTGTAGCCATGAACATCCGGGCTTGGCAGCAGAGAACCGTAGAAGCCGGTCGCCTGTGCTTTAGAGAGTTCGCTGACCGCGTCCACACCATTAATACCAATGCCGATCACATCAGCAGCTTTAAAACCCTGACCTTCGGTGGCGCGCACGCCGCCAAGGACGGTGTTATCGTTCATACCCAGCACCAGCCAGTGTTTCACTTCCGGATGCTGCACCAGCAGAGAGTTACCGGCATCAAATGCGCCGGGGATATCGTTTGATTTTGTCGGGACCTGGTAAATTTGTTTTTCCGGGAAGCCGGCAGCTTTCAGTGCATCCATTGAACCAGTGGTGCGACGACGCGCGGTATCCAGTTCATTGGCAGTAATGGCCATAACAGCGGTTGTTTTTACATCCCAGCCGCGTTTTTGCATCTCTTTGTACAACTCCTGTCCCTGACGCGCGCCGATTTCGCTGGCGGCCATCATGACCAGAGGAACGGAGGTCATCGGTTCGCCTTTCGCGTTCACGAACTGATCATCCACGGTAATGACTTTCATGTCATAACCGCGCGCTTTAGCAACAATCGCGGAACCTAATTTCGGGTCCGGCGTACAGATAACGAAGCCTTTTGCTCCGCTGGCTGCCAGGCTGTCGATAGCGTTAAGCGTTTTTTCGCCATCCGGAACGGCAATTTTAATTACCTCAAACCCTAAATCCTTGCCCGCCTTATCGGCGAATTTCCATTCAGTCTGGAACCAGGGTTCTTCTGGTTGTTTCACCAAAAAACCCAGTTTCATTGTTTCAGCAATAGCGGATTGTGACATAACGGCTGCCAGGCCAATGGCTGCTAACGCTTTAGTGAATTTGTGCATGGTTAACTCCAGCTTTGACTTTCTTTTCTGTAGGGAAAAATAACTATCGGTTCACTTAAAAGGTCATAAAACAAGGCATTAGGATCCGTACTTCCCTGGATACCTGTTCTGGCAGTAGTTTTAGCGGGAAATTGATTCTCCATAGGAGAGCAATATCACACCGCAGAATTACAGTAATTCCGTACATAAATTCAGCGGATTTAGACATAAAAATGAGGGGTTTTGTCATACAAATGAGAAAGGCACTAGCAGAATAATCCATAGCTCCAGCTCGGTTATCCTTGTCCCCGATACAAGGTGCATCGGGGTGTACAAATTACCAACGGTAATAAATGTGGTCTGCGTGATCGCGAACGGGGGCTTCATTACCCAGCAAGCGCGCCGACAGGGCGAATGCAAAATCAAAGGCGTGCCCAAGGCCTTTGCCGCTCAGCAGGTTGCGGTCTTCAACCACCGGGGCATCAACATATTCACCGTTCCGGACGCCTTGCCACAGATCGCCGGAGCAGACGTAGCGGCGGCCGTTCAGCAGATCATTGCCACCGAGCACCCTTGCTGCTGCGGAGCAAATCGGGCAAATCAGCTTATTTTGTGCATCATGATGCTTAACAAAAGCGATAACGTCCGCATTCGCGGCAAGGTTCACACTGCCCTGCGGTCCGCCCGGAAGCACGACGGCGTCGTAAAGCGTTTCCGCGCGCTCGGTCAGCGTACTATCTGCCACCATCGGAATGTTGTGATAGCTGACCACCGCCCGCGATTCCGCGCAGGCTAGCGTTTCAACCTCGATATGCAGGCGCCTCAGAATGTCGATAGTAATAATCGCTTCTGCCTCTTCGAACCCCGGCGCTAATAACACTGCCACTTTTTTCATTACATCCTCCTGATCCTGTTGTTGTAGATAATTATCCTTATCATAAATCAAAACACTGTTTCAAAATAACTCTCAAATCACATTCTTGCCGCCTGAGGCGTACCACTATTTCGTTTCCAACGATCAGGGGAACATTTTCCAGAGGAACAGAATATCTGTTTTCCTTTGCCAGAATATTTGCCCCACCTGAAAGGAGAAACGACGAGCTGTAACAGAATAAAAAACTTTCAATCCTGTGCCATAGGGGCGTAACGAACGGTAACGTAATATAGGTCAGGATATTTTTATTTCTCCGGGCTCGCTATGCAACGCAAATTGAGGTAGAGGGATATCCCAGTAATTTGCTGTTTTCATTTTATTACGGTCAAAAATTTCTTTTTAATAATATTATTATGATGAGCTGTTTAATGGGGAAAAACTGAAGACTCCTGTGAACCCTGAGTTTCATGCGGCGCCTTTTTATATCTCTCCTGGCAACAGGTCCATGAGACATCACCTGCCGGGCGTGGTGGGTGTTACTGCACATTCAGATACTAAAACGCGTGGCCCGAATGAAGCAGGTGTTCAAATATCAAGGCATCAGGGGTCTGATCGGTTAGCAAGCCAGTCACTATGCAGACAACAATGTTGTCTCTGTTGAGAATATCATCAGGCAGTTTATTGAAAACCAGGTGCTGTCCATCTGTGCGATGAAATCTCTGGCCGAAGAGATGAATGTGGCTATGCTGGATCGGATAAAAAAGTTACGCGGAATTGCAAAACAATCATCATAAATTAAAAAATGGTCACTGTACTGTTTCGTATCAATTTTTCTCGCCTGTAAATAATCGCTCATAACCCCACAGAGAATAGTCAGCAGATGTTTAATTTTTCTTCATCGGCTGCCCTGTTACTTTGCCAGGGTATGAATTAAATGTTAATAAAAGGTATATAACTTATTGCTTTTATTAAATTTGCTTAAATTGGATCTGGCTCTCATTGGGAGACGTTACAAAATGTAATGATTTATGCAATGTATTAATGTCAAGGACAGGTGAGTCATGATTACCATTGAATTTATCATAATAATTCTCTGTTTATTAATAGGGACACGTTTTGGCGGGATGGGGCTGGGTTTAATCAGCGGGATTGGCCTTTTTATCCTGAGCTTTGTATTTGGTCTGGAACCGGGCAAGCCGCCGGTTGATGTTATGCTCACGATTCTTGCCGTTATTGGTTGCGCGGCGACGCTGCAAACCGCAGGCGGTTTGAACGTGATGATGCAATTTGCGGAGCGGTTATTACGTCGCCACCCCCAGCATATTACGTTGCTGGCGCCCTTCACTACCTGGACATTAACGTTTCTTTGCGGCACCGGGCATGTGGTTTACACGATGTTTCCTATTATCGCCGACATTGCGCTTAAGAAAAATATCCGCCCGGAACGCCCGATGGCCGTAGCTTCAGTTGCCTCGCAAATGGCAATTACCGCGTCGCCAGTTTCCGTTGCCGTTGTATCGCTGGTCTCAATCCTTGGCGCGCAGCACGGTATTGGTCATGCGTGGAGCATTCTTGAAATATTGGCTGTCTCTGTTCCGGCATCGCTTTTCGGTGTAGCTATTGCGGCGCTGTGGAGTCTGCGTCGCGGTAAAGATCTGGCTGATGACAAGGAGTTTCAGGAAAAATTAAAAGATCCAAAACAGCGTGAATTCATTTACGGCAGTAGTGAAACCCTGATGAATCAGCGCTTCCCAAAAGAGGCCTACTGGTCAACATGGATCTTCTTTGCCGGCATCCTGGTCGTGGTGTTACTCGGGGCGCTCCCGCAATTGCGCCCGGCTTTTGACGTAAAAGGGAAACTCTCGCCACTTTCAATGAATCTGGTCATTCAGATGATGATGTTGATTGCTGGCGCCGTGATGCTGATGGTCTGTAAGGTCAACGCTTCCGCCATTTCAGGCGGTGCGGTATTCAAAGCGGGAATGGTGGCTATTTTCTCGGTCTTTGGTGTTGCATGGATGAGTGATACTTTTTTCCAGGCTCATTTAAACGAACTGAAAATGGCGCTGGAAGGGGTGGTGAAAAGCCATCCATGGACCTACGCTATCGTACTGTTCCTCGTTTCGAAGCTGGTAAATAGCCAGGCTGCCGCGCTTACCGCTGTTGCGCCAATGGGCCTGATGCTGGGCGTTGAACCTAAAATGTTGATCGCATTCTTCCCGGCCTCGTACGGCTATTTTGTCCTGCCGACCTACCCAAGTGACCTCGCCTGTATCGGTTTTGACCGCTCGGGTACCACGCGTATCGGCAAATTTATCATTAACCACAGCTTTATTATTCCGGGTCTGATTGGCGTCAGTTGCGCCTGCGCTGCCAGCTACATGCTGGTCTCGGCCTTCTTCTGATAAGTAAAAAGCGGCGAGAGCGCCGCTTTTTTTGTCTTTTCGGACATAAAAAACCTGCCTCGGCAGGTTTTTTTATCATCAGAACATCGCGCCCGGCGGTACATCTTTGAACGTTTTGCAGTAGGTTTCAAAAATGCTTTTCAGAATTTTGCGCAGTTTCATGTTTTGCTCCGGCGATTTGTTATGCAAGTGTTATCGGTTGATGTGCATATAATATGACCTCCATCACAAAAAGCAATATTTCCGTGATAGAAATCACGTTTTATTTTTTCAGGAAGCGTATTTTTGTTAAAAACTGGTTTCGAATCTGAAACTTACAAACTAAAATTTTTTGAGTATTTTTAAAAACTATTTAGAGAGTGCAGGAAAAAACGTGGCGGGTTACTACTGGTGGGGAAAGCAGAGGCCAGCTGAGCTGGCCCTCCGCGATATCAGGCAAGGATCTCACGCACAAAGGCTTCGATTGCTTTGTCCTGGCAGTTTTCAAAGAAACATTGCTGGAAGCGCGGGCCGGAAACGGCGGTTTTTACCAGTTCCGGATCGATGGCACGTAACGTATCAAGGTAGTTCTCTTTTACCACAGCCGCTTTCACCTGGTTGAGGATACCGGCATTACGGACCTGCGGCTCTTTGCGTTCGGGCGGATAGCCTTCACCTTTACGTCCCGTGAACGCTTTTTCAAAGATAAAGCGCACATTGAGTTCCGCTCCCCAGCCAAAACCTTTAGCAAACGGCAAAGAGAGCGCGTTGCCGTTGTTAATCTGGGCAAACAGAAAAGCATCAGCTGGATCAATACAGTAACCACAGACCACACCTGGATGAATGTTCAGCGACATCAGTGCACCCTGCCCGGTTCCACAGCCTGTCACCACAAAGTCGACCGCTTTAGCATTCAGCAGAATGCTGGCCATAATACCAAGGTGGATATAGGTCAGGTGATGATCGTTTTCGTCACTCATGCCCACGTTAAAGACCGGAAAATCTCTTTCATCCGCAACCGCTTTCAATTCTTTAAGGATGATGGCGTTTTTCCCTGCCTGGCTGTTTTCCATCATCAGTGCAATCTTCATATTCATCTCCTGGTTAATGCATCAAGTAGCCAATATGAATCAACCTTACTACCTGATAAACATACTTTCAAATTTAATGAAAAATAGTTTTAAAAAAGCAAATTGCCTTCACAGTTTTGTCTGTAAGAATCTCAATGCACTGTCGGAGGGCGCTGACCTCCTCGCTGTTCTCTCTTTTATTACGGGTAGCGTTCTTGCTCTGGCGATGTTTATGACGCGCTACAACAAAACGTCTTTATAAAGCCACTTTCACCCAGAAAGAGGCAATGCAGACATCAAGGCTGGTAGCGGCTGGCATTTCAACTTACATCTGGTGGCTTTATTTCGTCGGCAACAACACCTGTTTGCCAGAATCTATACCTCCTGGCAGACTGAGCGCCGTTGCGCGTAAAAAGGCCAGTTACGTTGGCTATTCTGCCGATTGCCCGCGTAATAAGTCGGTAAGATGCAAGAATGCCTATAAGAATCAGAGCGATTTCATGAACAAAATCCTTGTCGCCGCCTCGCTGCTACTGCTCGCCGGGTGCTCAATAACAAAAGAACCCAAAGTGAGCAATGTCGATACGACCAATGGTCTGATCCGCCTTAGTTTCAATCAGGCCATGATGCAAAACGCGCATTATGACGAATACACCACGCAGGGTACCGCCAACAAACAGTGCCAACAGATGGGTTATGCAACAGCGGTGGCCTATGGTCAGCCAATTTCGACCTGTAGCCTGATCAGTGGCTCTGTCTGCATGAATACGACTATTACTATTCAATATCAGTGCCGTGGTATGGCGCTCACCCCAACAACGGGCACCCGGACCTGGTAAAAGTTAATGCCAGTGCATTATTACTGGCATTACTTTTTATTTAAATTAAAGAATAATTATCATTTACCTGATTACTTCCCTGCAATGCGTGTTATTCCCATTCTCATTTTTAATAAAAAATATTTTTTATTTTACCTTTTGCAAATAATTAAATAACAAATTATAGTGGCCGCTTCTTACTTCTTTTATTATTTTCTGGAGCGGCGCCATGCTTAAAGCTGAAATGATTGAAAAACTAAATGAGCAGATGAACCTCGAGCTTTTTTCGTCTCTGCTTTATCAACAAATGAGCGCCTGGTGCAGCTATAACAGCTTTGAAGGTGCCGCCGCATTTCTGCGTCGCCATGCGCAGGAAGAGATGACGCATATGCAGCGTCTGTTTGATTATCTGGCAGATACCGGCAGCTTACCGCGTATTAACACTATCCAGTCGCCGTTTGCCGAATATGCATCGCTGGATGAATTGTTCCGTGCAACTTACGAACATGAGCAGTTAATCACCCAGAAAATTAACGAACTGGCTCACGTGGCAATGACCTCACAGGATTATCCGACGTTTAATTTCCTGCAATGGTACGTAGCGGAACAACACGAAGAAGAGAAACTCTTTAAATCGGTTATTGATAAACTGACACTGGCCGGTAAAAGCGGCGAAGGTCTCTATTTTATCGATAAAGAACTGTCTACTCTCGACACGGCAAATTAAGCAAAATGCGGTAATGATGACTCATTACCGCATTATTTTTAGTGCTGGCAAATTTTACTTTCGTGGGTTGAAAACCCGTCTGCGGCGGGAATGAATTTTCCACGCGATGCCAGAAACGCCACCAATTCCGCTGCTGTCATATCTTCTGCTGAACAGGTATGAAAACGGGCATCCTTACCAAAGCGCGCAGAGATTGCCGCTTCCAGACTCTCCTGTGAATATCGCTCCCCTGATTCCAGCATCATATTAAGCACTTCGTGACCATGAATTGACGTCATATACCCTCCGCTCAAAAGATGCATGATAAACACATCTTCAGGATCATTTTTTGCGTTCTGACAGGTTTGGATACATCGCATCAACTTTTTGCGCGACCAGGCAAATATTCAAAAATTAAAACTCGCCCCTGTAATCATTGGTTTACACCTATTGTAAGCCCGGTTTGACGAAGATCCGTTTTTCACATACTCTGCGCCGCAGATTTACAAAAGAATGTGGATTAAATACAGAGGAAAGTGTGAAAAATCGAACACTTGGTAGTGTTTTTATTGTGGCTGGCACCACAATTGGCGCAGGAATGCTCGCTATGCCGCTGGCTGCCGCCGGGGTCGGATTTAGTGTAACGCTGGTTTTACTCTTCGCCCTGTGGGGGTTGATGTGTTATACCGCGCTGCTATTACTCGAAGTCTATCAGAATGTCCCCGCCGACACGGGGCTCGGTAGTCTGGCACGACGCTATCTGGGACGTTACGGGCAGTGGGTCACCGGTTTTAGCATGATGTTTTTGATGTACGCTCTGACGGCGGCTTATATAAGCGGTGCTGGCGAACTGCTGTCATCCAGCCTCACGGCATGGACTGGCATAAATGTCTCGTCACCAGGCGGAGTATGTCTGTTTACCTTTATCGCGGGTGGCGTGGTCTGTATTGGTACATCGCTGGTCGATTTGTTCAACCGCTTCCTGTTTAGTGCCAAGATTATTTTCCTGGTGGTGATGCTCGTGCTGTTACTGCCGCATGTCCATCATATGAATTTACTCACCCTGCCGCTGGAAAAAGGGCTTGCCCTTTCCGCCATGCCAGTAATTTTTACCTCTTTTGGCTTTCACGGCAGCGTGCCGAGCATTGTCAGCTATATGGGCGGTAACGTGCGCAGACTGCGCGGGATATTTATTACCGGCAGCGCGATCCCACTTGTGGCGTATATTTTCTGGCAACTGGCCACCCTTGGCAGCATCGAATCTTCCACTTTTATGGGGATGCTGGCCAATCATGCCGGACTGAATGGCCTTCTTGAGGCGTTGCGCGCAGTGGTTGCTTCTGCGCATGTGGAACTGGCTGTCCATCTGTTCGCCGATCTGGCGCTCGCCACTTCATTTTTAGGCGTTTCGCTTGGGCTGTTTGATTACCTGGCGGATCTGTTCCAGCGCCGTAACACAGCCGTCGGACGTCTGCAAACCGGCGCGATAACCTTTCTGCCCCCGCTGGCATTCGCCCTCTTCTATCCGCGTGGTTTTGTGATGGCACTCGGTTATGCTGGCGTGGCCCTTGCGGTACTGGCACTGCTGATACCCGCCCTGCTGACGTGGCAGAGCCGTAAAGCCCATCCAACGGCGGTGTATCGTGTTGTCGGTGGGAAACCAGCGCTATGCCTGGTCATCGCCTGCGGTGTCGTCATTATTGCGGTGCAGTTTGCGATTTCAGCAGGCATGCTGCCGGAGCCCGGATAAGAAATCGGGCTCATCAGGAGCCCGGTTTTTTTAGTGCAGGCAGCAGTTTTTGAATTTCTTGCCGCTGCCGCACGGACAAGGATCGTTACGCCCGACTTTTACGCCATTGACCTGCGGTTGCTGAGTAACGGCTTGTTGTGGATTAGCCGACCAGTAGTCATACAGCCGCAGGGCCGCAGGCCTGATAGCCTCAACGCTTTCATTGAATTCCTCTTCGGTGAATTCATCCAGACGCGCGAAGTTTTCTTCCAGTCCGTGCAAGGCAATAACATCCAGATCGGCCTTACGTTCCTCCGGTAAGCCTGACCAGTCGGTCAGCGCCACGCCGCGCATATAGCCAAAACACCACTCTTCAACAACGGTATAGCTCTGGCCGTCCACTTCGTTATAACCAAAGACGGGTTCAAACTGATCCGGGTAATCACTCAGGCGCTCGGCAATATCGTTCAGGTGCTTAAAGCAAAGATCGATAAAACGATTCATCTCGCGATCATTTTTCCAGCGCGGTATGTTTTTTTCGCCACCCCAAACGGCCACCAGCCAGCGATCCGGCTCGACAACCACCGGGCCGGACAGTACGGCTGTCAGCATGCCATCCAGCTCCGCCACATCGAGTACGGACTCATCACTGTGGCCATAAGCGACTAATGTCTCTTCCAGCCACTGCAATTCATTTTCATTTAACGGGCCTTCGGTCATTTACGACTCTCCTGATGGCATAAGGGATAGAAAAAAAGAAGGGTATCACAGAAACGATAATCGTAAAAAAGCCGGGACAAGCCCGGCTTTAATTCTGGCGAAACAGGCGGCAATTTTTCGTTGCGCGCTGAGCCCTTTTAATTGATTACCGTATGCAAAATCACGTCTTTAGTGTCAGGGTCGATAAGCTGTATATCATCTTTTACCAGCGTAGCGTCAATGGTATTGCGATCGCCATTAATGCTGTCGATATGGATGAAATATTTCGCCGTAGTACTGACATTTTTGCCTTTACCGTTCAAAGCAGCAAACTTCGCTGAAATATCACGGGCCTGATCGTCCGGGACCTGAACTGTACAGCCACGGATTGTCTTATCGACGGATAACGACACACCGCGTTCGTTGACCGTGATACCGCCGTTCATGTTGCAAAGGAAGTTATGATATTCATACCCTTTCTTTGAGAAATCATAGCTACTACCGGTAAGGGTAAAAATACCCATATCGTTAATTTTGATGCCGTTCTCACCGGATGCAGTTTTCAGTTTCAGGAAGTCCTCATCGTGGTAAGAGCCATCGCTGGTGGAATAAAGCAGAATATTTTTGACGTCTTTATATTCAGCAATTTTGGCTTTAATTTGCGGCAGTTCTTCTTTTTTAATGTCTTCTTTGGCAAATGAATCGCTGGTGTTATTCCATTTGTTGCTAAAGAGTCCCATCAGTTCATCATCGCTAAACTGGCGAGATGTCTGGGCAAAATAGACATAAAAGAGGTCTTTTGTCGAAATCGGCTGATATTCACTGTCGGCAATATCTTTTAGTGCCTTATCTTTTGCATTTAATTCCGCTTCGTATTTATCACGCCACGCCTTTTGACCCGCCGTTGGCTCGACTTTACTTTGCTTCATGTCGGTCAGCGCAAGTTTACCGTCGACGATAATTTTCTTGTCCGCTTTAGTGATAGTCCAGGAGACCGGCGTGGAGAATGCTTTGCCATAAATTTCATCACTGCTGAAATCTGCCTGCGCGCTGCAGGTCAGACTTTCCTGGCCTGTAGCGGAAAGCGTCGGGTTACTGATTTTCAGAACGTCTGTCTGGCCAAAGCCTTTGTTAAAGGTATCAGCAGAATAGAGAAAGCTGTCATCAATACGACTTTTTCTTCTCAGTTCGGAATCGGTAACGCTTTTAGCCGAGTCAGTGTTACGATCAATAAAAGGATAATAGTTAAAGGGATGTTGGGTTAAAAACTCACTGGTACTGGCTTTGAAGTTGTTTGTTAATTGCTCAATTGCCTGTGGAGACTTACATAATGTCTGAGCTTCTTCGCTTGTCAGTTCAGAAATCTTTTTGTCTTCAACCGCTTTATCACAGCCGGCCAATACGACTGATAGCCCTAAAATACATACAATCCCGCGCATAATTCCCTCTTAAAATAATGACACTTTTACTTTATGTTCCGCATTTATCAGCATCACCTAAAGACAATCAGTAGCAGCACCCGATCCGCAGAAGTTGTCACATGACAGGTAAGGCGAAATAGCCAACGGCAATGTTGATAATTAAAAAGCGGCGCATAACACTAACAGGATTATCAGACGTTATGTACCCACCTGTTTTAGTACAGGAGTTGCCCGTCAGAGTTACATAACCCGTTGATTTTGTTTAAAGCAAAAAAAAGCCCGGTTTCCCGGGCTTCATCGTACGCTAAAAGGCTTAGTAGTATGCTTTCAGCGTTCTCTGGCAGAGTGCGGAGCGGACGCAATCGTCTGTGGTGAAACGCACCACACCTACCATCTCATCTTCCTCAAAACGCGACAGCGCATCGCTCAGACCGGACTGCACCCCGCGAGGCAAGTCACACTGAGTCACATCACCGTTGACGATGACCGTCACATTCTCCCCGAGGCGCGTTAAGAACATTTTCATTTGCGCAGCAGTCACATTCTGAGCCTCGTCAAGAATGACAACCGCATTTTCAAAGGTACGTCCGCGCATATAGGCGAACGGCGCGATCTCTACCTTACCAATCTCTGGTCGCAGGCAGTATTGCATGAAGGACGCACCCAGCCGTTTCACCAGCACATCATAGACGGGCCGGAAGTAAGGGGCGAACTTCTCCGAAATGTCACCGGGTAAGAAGCCGAGATCTTCGTCGGCCTGCAGTACTGGTCGGGTTACAATTATCCTGTCCACATCCTTATGAATCAGGGCTTCCGCCGCTTTCGCCGCGCTGATCCATGTTTTACCGCAGCCGGCTTCCCCGGTCGCGAATATCAGTTGTTTACTCTCGATAGCATTCAGGTACTGCGCCTGAGCTTCATTACGCGCAACAATTGGTGAATTATCCCGGCTATCCCTTGCCATTCCAATTGCTTCAACGCCACTCATCTGCACAAGCGAGGTGACCGACTCTTCTTCACGCTGTTTGTGACTGCGCGAATCGCGTCTCAGCACACGTTTAGCTTCACGACGAGCTTTGATCACTGCTTTCTGTCTTCCCATGGATAGCACCTTGAGTTGTTGGTTTACATCACACGCACCAAAATCGGCACGATTATGCGCACGAACGTCTGAGGTTTGGCTTCCTTGTAAGCCATGTCTTGCCTTTGAAATTGACATAACAAAGCAACTGGCATCAGCGCCTGCCATGTCGGTTAAATCAGAAACAGGAATGAAGGAGAGAAATTCAGAGGTGAAGCGTTTACTGCCGGAGTGTGCATCCCCGAGCCGGGTGTTGCGCTGTTTGTTGGTGTTACGTCCAGTTGTGGACTTTACCATCCGCGATCTCCAGGTGACGACATCACCGCAGGGCAGTAATTCTATGTAATAAGTACATCAGGAATTAGCATAAACGCAACATTATTTTCACTAAAAGATAACGAACGTTTACCCTGCGCTATGGAAAAGAGTGTCTACGAAGAATATTACAGAAAAATAACAGATACTTTCTCATACGAAAAATCGATAGTTTGATGGCAGAAAAAGTGTGTACAGATACGACAGATAAGAGATTATCCTGCCCGGCTTCAGGCAGGATTCTTTTTCAGGCTTCGAGCAGTGCTTGTCCGAGATAGTGGTTTTGGTCTTTCACGCCTGGCAGCACGAAGAAGTAGCCGCCGCCGATGGGCTTAATATACTCCTCCAGCGCTTCGCCATTGAGACGTTTTTGCACGGTCAGAAATCCCTTTTCCAGATCGTGCTGGTAGCAGACAAACAGCAGCCCCATATCGAGCTGCCCGGAGTTGGTGACCCCCAGGGAATAACTATAACCCCGACGCATCATCAGACTGGACTGCGTCTGCGGGGTGCGTGGATTGGCCAGACGAATATGGCTGTCCAGGGCAATCACATCGCCGTCAGGATCGCTGGCGTAATCAGGGACATCATGCTCATTGTGCATCCCCAGCGGTGCGCCGGTTTGCTTGTCGCGACCAAAGATAGTCTGCTGCTCTTTAAGTGGGGTACGATCCCAGAACTCAACGTGAAACTGAATGATACGTACAGCCTGATAACTGCCGCCGACGGCCCATGCAGGCTCCGCCTGATCGTTCGTCACCCACACCACCTTGTCCATCAGCGCGTTTTCGCTGCTGTCCGGGTTAGCCGTACCATCTTTAAAACCCAACAGGTTGACTGGCGTCTCCTTTCCTTTACTGCGTGCGGCATGATCGGAGATAAACCCTTCTCGTTTCCAGCGAACACTCAGTAAATCAGGGGTGTGCTTAATCAGATCGCGCAGAGCATGTATCACGGTATCCTGGGTGTTGGCGCAGATTTGCACCAGCAGATCACCATGGCTTAATGAAGAGACCAGCGCATCGTTGGGAAAGCGCTCCATCTTTTGCAATTTTTTCGGCTTTTGCGCACGCAGACCAAAACGATCGTCGAACAGGGAATCGCCCAACGAAACCGTGATGGTCAGATTATCTGGTGCAATAAACGGCCCGAGAATACCGGAGTCCATTGGCGGCAGGCGTGGATTTGGCGTCTCCGGCGCCGGGCCACCTTCGGTAAGAAAAGCAATACGTTGCGTTAACAGGCGAAACAGGCGCTGCAAATCAGCTTCGTCCGACGCCAGCACATCAAAAGCAACCAGCATCATTGACGCCTGTTGCGGCGTCAAAATCCCCGCCTGATGTACGCCGTAAAACGGTTGTTTTTCCATGCGCGCATCCGGGGAAAGCGTCCCTGGTGCACTTTGCGGTTTGGCCGCATGCGCCACCGGACATCCCCCAGCCAGGGCCAGCGCGCCTCCCAGCGCGCCCATACCTTTTAATAAACGGCGACGCGAAGGCTCGCTAACGCCGTACTGTTCTTTGTCATTCATGATAGTTAGTCCAGACCGAGCACACCGCGCAATTGAGCGAGATCTTCCGCCAGTGTCGTAATAGGCCCTTTTAGCGCGTTACGGTCAGCATCCGTCAGCTTGTCATAGGTCTCATAGCCGTCTTTGGTACGGTATTTCGCCAGGATAGCGTCGACTTTCTTAAAGTTTGCATCCACTTTGCCGAGCAGTTCGGCGTTGTTTTTCTGCAACTGCGGACGCAACAGGTTCACAATTTTCTGTGCGCCATCGACGTTAGCCTGGAAATCCCATAGATCGGTATGGCTGTAACGGTCTTCTTCGCCGCTGATTTTGGTCGCTGCGACTTCTTCAATCAGACCTGCCGCACCACCAACCACTTTTGACGGCGGGAAAGCCAGTTCGCTAATACGTTTTTGCAGATCCTGCACATCGGTATAGAGTTGATCAGCATAGGTATCCATACCTTTCACCGAGTTGTCGCCAAACAGGGCTTTTTCCAGACGGTGGAAACCGGTGAATTTCGGATCGTCCGCCTTCTTCTCGTAATCGTCTTCACGGGCATCAATACTGCCGTCCAGATCAGAGAACAGCTCAGCAATCGGTTCGATACGCTCATAATGCTGACGCGTCGGCGCATAGAGGGCTTTCGCTTTTTCGATATCGCCCGCTTTCACTGCATCGGTAAAGGCTTTGGTCCCTTTCACCAGTTCGGCGGTCTCGGCCGTCACGTAGGCTTTGTATTCAGTAATAGCGGTGCCAAGACTCAGCAGCGCATCGCTTTTTGCTGCATCCGCCGTCGCCTGGCCTTTCACTATCAGTTTGCCTTTCGGGTTGGTAAGCAGGCCGCAGGTCATGTCATATTCACCCGGTTGCAGGTTAGCGGTCAGCTTCTGGCTAAAGCCCGGCGCAATGTTTTCGCGCTCTTCAACCACCAACACTCCTTTAAGGATTTCCCACTCCAGCGCCTTCTGACTCTGGTTGACGATGAGAAACTGCGTTTTCCCCGCATTTACCGTCAGATTCATCGGCTCACACTGCTTATCCGTGACGGTCACCTTTACCTGAGGAACATCCGCTGCATGGGCAGCAAACGCGCAAGAAAGCAGCGTTGCGATCCCTGCCTGTAACGCACTACGACGAAAATGAATTGCCATGACCCCTTCCCTTCTTAAAGTATGTTGTAACTAAAACTCACCCGATACCGCTATCACTGTGCAGCTCTGGAAGGCTGCGAACCTGAACGCGTTGGCATCACGTACAGCACCAGCGCAGGAATTAAGTAGAGGATCCAGACGCCAACTTCGCTAACGCTCGGTGTTTCCTGATATCCAAAAATACCTTCGAGCAGCGTGCCCGTCAGGGAGTGCGTGGTCAGCACGTTACTCAGATCGAACGCCACATCCTGGAAGTGGTTCCACAGTCCGGCCTCGTGAAAGGCGCGAATGGCCCCTGCCGCCAGACCCGCAGCAACCAGCAAAATAAACAGGCTGGTCCATTTGAAGAACGCGCCAAGATTCAGACGAATGCCGCCCCAGTAGAGCAGAAAGCCCAGCACCACTGCCGTTACCAGCCCGAGAATTGCGCCCACCGGCGGCCAGATCCCCACATCTTGCTGAAATGCCGCCAGCAGAAAGAAGACCGATTCCAGCCCTTCGCGCGCCACAGCGAAGAAGACCATCATAATCAGCGCCCAGCCATGGTTATTACGGCTTGCGAGAGCATTATCCACCGCCTGCTCCAGTTGCACTTTGACGTTGCGGGAGACTTTGCGCATCCAGAAGACCATCCACGTCAGGATCACCACGGCAATCACCGCGACAATACCTTCAAACAGTTCCTGCTCTTTCTGGGGGAACTCACCGGTGGTTTCGTTAATGATGATGCCAAGCGCCAGACATAGCGCCGCGGCAAGGAATACGCCTATCCACATTACGCCAATCCAGCGTCCGCGCTGGGTGCGCTTGAGATAACTGGCAATCAAACTTACGATCAGTGCCGCTTCGAGACCTTCACGTAACATAATGAGAAATGGAACAAACATGCGGACGCCTCTGCTGTCATCAATGGTCAATTGCTGAAAAGAAAAGTAAATTTCTTTGATAGTGATTATCATTACGGCAAAAGGAAACTCAAGCGAAAAATGATATGAATAATGAAAGGATGTAACTGGCGGGGCGGCGAAGGATGCCTGAAACGGTAGTTATGCAGAATCCGAAGGTATATGGCAAAAAGATAGCTTACAAATCATTAACTTTTTGTTTACTGAGTATACGGGCTGTGGCTAAATGAGCGCCCCATTTACCTGCACAATTTCCGACATGATCAACTTCCTACATTTTCTGCTGGCGCTGGCCGTTATTCTGGCACTGGCATGGCTCACCAGCTTTGACCGCCGCAAAGTTCGCGTGCGTTTTATTCTACAACTGGTGATTATTGAACTGGCGCTGGCATGGTTCTTTTTGCATGCACAAAGCGGACTGACGCTCATTAAATATGTCTCAGGCTTTTTCGAAACACTGCTTAAATTCGCGGGTGAAGGTTCCGGATTTGTCTTTGGCGGAATGAGTGAAAAAGGGCTGGCGTTTATTTTCCTCGGCGTCCTGTGCCCTATCATCTTTATTTCCGCACTGATCGGTATTTTGCAGCACTGGCGTATTCTGCCGGTTTTTATTCGCCTTATCGGTACGCTGCTGTCAAAACTCAACGGTATGGGCAAGCTGGAGTCATTTAACGCGGTCAGCTCGCTGATCCTTGGTCAGTCGGAAAACTTCATTGCGTATAAAGGGATTCTGGCCGACCTCTCCTCACGTCGCCTGTTCACCATGGCTGCAACAGCTATGTCGACGGTATCACTGTCGATCGTCGGCGCCTATATGACGATGCTGGATGCCAAATATGTGGTGGCGGCGTTAATCCTTAATATGTTCAGCACCTTTATTATTCTGTCGGTCATCAACCCGACGCGACCGGAAGCCGAACCGGAAATTAAACTGGAAAAACTTCACGAGTCACAAAGTTTCTTTGAGATGCTCGGAGAGTATATTCTGGCCGGTTTCAAAGTTGCGATGATTATTCTGGCGATGCTGATTGGTTTTATTGCCCTGATTAGCGCGGTCAATGCTCTGTTCTCTGCCCTGTTTGGAATTAGTTTCCAGCAAATTCTTGGCTATGTATTCTACCCGCTTGCGTGGCTGGTCGGTATTCCGCTTTCCGATGCTCTGCATGCGGGTAGCATTATGGCGACTAAACTGGTGGCTAACGAATTTGTGGCAATGATCGAGCTGCAGAAAGTTGCCGCTGAAATGACGCCGCGTGGGCTTGGGATCCTCTCCGTCTTCCTGGTGTCGTTCGCCAACTTCGCCTCAATCGGTATCGTGGCGGGCGCCATTAAAGGGCTTAACGAGCAGCAGGGAAATGTCGTATCTCGCTTCGGTTTGCGTCTGGTCTATGGTGCAACGCTGGTGAGTCTGCTTTCCGCCGCCTTTGCAGGCGTCGTGCTGTAATCCCGACGGCGGGCTTCACACCCGCCGTTTTTATCAGAACTGTACGCAAACCGGCTGATCAACACGCATGACGGACTCCTGTCCGAAACGGGTCTTGTAGCGTGTGCGCAGCGTTTCGATATTGCTTTCGCTGCCGGCATCTTTACCGTGGATCAGCATTAACGCTTTGCTCGCTTCCTTCGCCACTTTGCCGTCGTTACCCAGCCACTGTCCGCGCGCATCAAACACCGTCAGGCCATCACGAAAACGCGGCGTCACGTCCGTGTCGACAAACTGCTGCCACTCCTGGGCGGTAATGTCTTTCCCTGCCGGACGACTTAAACCGAAATAGAGCGTGGTCTGTTCCATCTGATTGTCGGCTTTGCAACTCTGTGCAGGAACCGCCTGTTTTGCAGGCTGTGCGACGCAGCCTGCCAGTAAACCTGCAAATACCAGTGCAGTGACCCCTGTCTTCATCTTCATCTCGCTATCCTCATTGTTATAAGCATTGTTATAAGCATTGTGATAAGAACGTAAATGCCCTGTTTTATCAAGAAAAAACCCGCCGAAGCGGGTTTTGCAAGAAAGATTAGTCAGCCTGCAAGCGCGTCGGTGGTGCCGAGTGATAATGCGCGTCTGCTTCGGCGAAGCGTTCCTGCATTGCGCGGGACGGTGCTTTACCCAGCAGGCTAAACACTACAATCCCAAGGCTACCGAACACGAAGCCTGGGATAATTTCATAGAGCCCCAGCCAGGCAAACTGTTTCCAGACGATAACGGTCACCGCACCGATAACCATCCCGGCCAGCGCGCCATTACGGGTCATTTTCGACCACATGACCGAGAACAGCACCACCGGGCCAAACGCTGCGCCAAAACCCGCCCATGCGTAGCTGACCAGGCCCAGCACGCGGTTTTCCGGGTTCGCCGCCAGCGCAATCGACACCAGCGCTACCAGCAGCACCATCACGCGACCAACCCAGACCAGCTCGGTCTGCCCGGCTTTTTTACGCAAGAATGCTTTGTAGAAGTCTTCCGTCAGCGCGCTGGAGCACACCAGCAGCTGGCAGCTCAGGGTAGACATGACTGCCGCCAGAATCGCCGACAGCAGCACCCCGGCAATCCACGGATTAAACAGGATCTGCGCCAGTTCAATGAACACGCGCTCGGCGTTCTGATTGACCGCGCCAGCCTGCTCAGGGTGGTTATTAAAATAAGCAATCCCAAAGAAGCCCACGGCAACGGCCCCGGCAAGACACAGGATCATCCAGGTCATGCTGATACGGCGGGCATGTACGATGCTGTGGTGGGAATCCGCCGCCATAAAGCGCGCCAGGATATGCGGCTGACCAAAGTATCCCAGCCCCCAGCCCATCAGAGAAATAATGGCGACAAAATTCAGCCCCTTCAGCATGTCGACATTCTCGATGCTTTTCTGTTTGATAACCTCCAGCGAGTCCGCAAGGCCGCCAACGGAGAGGATCACAATCACCGGGGTGAGGATCAGGGCGAAAATCATCAGGCTCGCCTGTACGGTATCGGTCCAGCTTACTGCCAGGAAACCGCCAATAAAGGTATAGATGATGGTTGCCGCAGCTCCCGCCCATAGCGCGTGCTCGTAGGTCAGTCCAAAGGTACTTTCAAACAGACGCGCACCGGCCACGATGCCCGAAGCACAGTAAATCGTGAAAAATACCAGAATGACCACCGCTGAGATAATACGCAGCAGGCGGCTTTGGTCTTCAAAGCGCCCGGTAAAGTAGTCCGGAAGCGTCAGGGCATTATTATTGGCCTCGGTATGCACGCGCAGACGGCCTGCCACCAGCTTCCAGTTGACCCATGCGCCGAGCGTCAGGCCAATGGCAATCCAGCTTTCAGAAATGCCGGAGATGAAAATGGCGCCGGGCAGCCCCATCAGCAGCCAGCCACTCATGTCTGATGCCCCTGCCGACAACGCAGTCACTAACGGCCCCAGACTACGACCACCTAAAATATAGTCATCAAAGTTTTTCGTAGAACGCCAGGCAAAGAACCCGATGAGAATCATGCCAAAGATATAAATGAGAAAAGTCACCAGCAGCGGTGTGCTAATTGCCATCAATAAAAGTCTCCAGGATTTTACCCGTTATATTCACCACCGGAACGGGGTAGCGAAGTGATTGTTGTTATGAAGCGACCGTATCCTGCCGGAAGCCCCGGTTATTCACAAATGATTTAACACAGCATTTACATTAATTTCATCCCGAAACCTTTACTATTTTCCGCCAGGTTGCACCATGTCACACTTTTAAAGGTTGCACCTTAAAAAAGTGTTAACTACCGCAAACTAACCCGCCTTTAACAGTAATTCAGCATATGAATTCCAGTTACATACAATTAACTTATCGTTCAATATTCACCTTGTTAACCCTGTCACATTTAACAAGGTTGCACAAAGTTGCAACATGACGGATAGTCTGCTCACAACAAAAATTGCAGGAGAAAAACATGGGTACCACCACCATGGGCGTTAAACTTGATGATGCGACGCGTGAGCGACTAAAAGCCGCTGCTGCATCGATTGACCGCACACCACACTGGCTGATTAAGCAGGCCATTTTTAGCTACCTGGAAAAACTCGAAAATAACGAAATGATTCCTGAGCTGCCTGCAACCCATGCTGGTCAGTACGCCGAAAGCGACGAGGCAGATAGCAACGCTGATGAAAGCGCCCAGCCCTTCCTCGAATTCGCCGAGAATATTTTGCCGCAGTCGGTCTCACGTGCCGCTATCACTGCCGCCTGGCGCCGCCCGGAAACCGATGCGGTGCCGATGCTACTGGAGCAGGCCCGCCTTCCGCAGCCAATAGCAGAAAGCACCCAGCAATTAGCCACCCAACTGGCGGCGAAGCTGCGTAACCAAAAGACCGCGTCCGGCCGGGCGGGTATGGTACAGAGCTTGTTGCAGGAATTTTCCCTCTCCTCTCAGGAAGGGGTGGCGCTGATGTGTCTGGCGGAAGCGCTGTTGCGCATTCCCGATAAGGCCACCCGCGATGCGCTTATCCGCGACAAAATCAGCAATGGCAACTGGCAATCGCATATTGGCCGCAGCGCCTCGCTGTTCGTTAATGCCGCCACCTGGGGTCTGCTCTTTACCGGAAAACTGGTCTCCACTCATAACGAAGCCAGCCTGTCACACTCGCTCAACCGCATTATCGGCAAGAGCGGCGAGCCGCTGATCCGCAAAGGCGTGGACATGGCAATGCGTCTGATGGGCGAGCAGTTCGTCACCGGGGAAACCATTGCCGAAGCGCTGGCTAACGCCCGCAAACTGGAAGAAAAAGGGTTCCGCTACTCCTACGACATGCTGGGCGAGGCCGCACTGACTGCCGCTGATGCGCAAGCCTATATGGTCTCTTACCAGCAGGCGATCCATGCCATTGGCAAAGCCTCCAATGGCCGCGGTATTTACGAAGGGCCGGGGATCTCCATTAAGCTCTCTGCCCTGCACCCGCGCTACAACCGCGCTCAGTACGACAGAATGATGGATGAGCTTTACCCGCGCCTGAAATCGCTGGCGCTGCTGGCCTGTCAGTATGATATCGGGATTAATATCGACGCCGAAGAGGCCGACCGGCTGGAGATCTCCCTCGATCTGCTGGAAAAACTCTGTTTCGAACCAGAACTGGCGGGCTGGAATGGCATTGGTTTTGTTATTCAGGCCTACCAGAAACGGTGTCCTTTTGTCATCGATTACCTGACGGATCTGGCTTCGCGTAGCCGCCGTCGTCTGATGATTCGCCTGGTGAAAGGCGCATACTGGGATAGCGAGATCAAACGCGCGCAAATGGAAGGACTGGAGGGCTATCCGGTCTATACGCGCAAGGTCTATACCGACGTCTCATATCTGGCCTGCGCGAAAAAATTGCTCGCCGTACCGAATTTGATCTACCCGCAATTCGCCACCCATAACGCCCACACCCTGGCCGCTATCTATCAACTCGCGGGCCAGAACTACTATCCGGGTCAGTATGAATTTCAGTGTCTGCACGGCATGGGCGAACCGCTCTACGAACAGGTGGTAGGGAAAATCTCTGACGGCAAGCTGAACCGCCCTTGTCGCATTTATGCCCCGGTGGGGACACATGAGACATTGCTGGCTTATCTGGTACGTCGCCTGCTGGAGAATGGGGCCAATACCTCCTTTGTTAACCGCATTGCCGATACGTCTTTGCCGCTGGACGAACTGGTGGCCGACCCGGTACTGGCGGTCGAGAAACTGGCGATACAAGAAGGCCATGTTGGCCTGCCGCATCCGAAAATTCCGCTGCCGCGTTGGCTGTACGGTCAGGGGCGCATCAACTCAGCAGGCCTGGATCTGGCTAATGAACATAGACTGGCCTCCCTCTCCTCTTCTCTGTTGAACAGCACGACGCAGAAATGGCAGGCCAAACCGCTGCTGGAAGCTCCGGTAGCAGAGGGTGAAATGGAGGCCGTGGTAAACCCGGCGGAGCCGAAAGATATTGTTGGCTATGTCCGGGAAGCTACGGGAAGTGAAGTGGCGCGAGCGCTGGAAAGTGCGGTGAATAACGCGCCTATCTGGTTTGCCACCCCGCCTCAGGAGCGCGCGGCAATCCTTGAGCGTGCGGCGGTACTGATGGAAGATCAGATGCAAACGCTGCTCGGCATTCTGGTACGCGAAGCGGGGAAAACGTTCAGTAATGCGATTGCCGAAGTCCGCGAAGCGGTTGATTTTCTGCGCTATTACGCAGGCCAGGTCCGGGAGGACTTTGCTAACGAAACTCACCGTCCGCTGGGCCCGGTAGTCTGTATCAGTCCGTGGAACTTTCCGCTGGCCATTTTCACCGGGCAAATCGCTGCCGCGCTGGCAGCCGGTAACACTGTGCTGGCAAAACCGGCCGAACAGACGCCGCTGATTGCCGCCCAGGGCGTTGCCATTCTGCGGGAAGCGGGCGTACCGCCGGGCGTGCTGCAACTGCTGCCAGGCCGTGGCGAAACCGTAGGTGCGCAACTGACGGCAGACAACCGCGTACGCGGGGTGATGTTCACCGGCTCAACCGACGTGGCAAGCCTGTTGCAGCGCAATATTGCCACGCGGCTGGATGCACAAGGGCGCCCGACGCCGCTTATCGCCGAAACGGGCGGGCTGAACGCGATGATTGTCGACTCTTCAGCGCTGACTGAACAGGTGGTGGTCGATGTGCTCGCCTCGGCCTTCGATAGCGCCGGACAGCGCTGCTCGGCATTGCGCGTACTCTGCCTGCAGGAAGAGATAGCGGAACACACACTCACCATGCTGCGCGGCGCGATGGCGGAATGCCGGATGGGTAATCCAGGCCGCCTGACAACGGACATCGGTCCGGTGATTGACCGCGAAGCCAAAGAGAATATCGAGAAACATATTCAGGCGATGCGCGAGAAAGGCCGCCCGGTGTTCCAGACGGCCCATGAAAATCCTCTGGATGCCCGCGAATGGCGAAGCGGTACCTTTGTAATGCCAACGCTGATTGAGCTTGAGAGCGTTGACGAGCTGAAAAAAGAGGTCTTCGGTCCGGTGCTGCATGTGGTGCGCTATCGCCGCAACGATCTCGACAAACTTATTGGCCAGATTAATGCCGCGGGATATGGCCTGACTCTGGGCGTTCACACCCGTATTGATGAGACCATTGCCCAGGTTACCGGCAGTGCGCACGTCGGCAATCTGTACGTGAACCGCAATATGGTCGGTGCGGTTGTGGGCGTGCAGCCATTTGGCGGCGAAGGGCTTTCCGGCACCGGGCCAAAAGCCGGCGGGCCGCTATACCTGTATCGTCTGCTCGCCAGCCGCCCGGAAACGGCCATCAAGCAGACACTGTCACGTCATGACTCCCGCTTCCCGCTTGACGCACAGCTTAAACCGACGCTGATTCAGCCGCTGGATGCGCTGACACAATGGGCGCAGGATAAACCTGCATTGCAGGCACTTTGCCAGCAGTTTGGCGAACTGGCCCAGACCGGGATCCAGCGCGTTTTACCCGGCCCGACCGGTGAACGCAATACCTGGACATTACTGCCGCGCGAGTCGGTTCTCTGCATGGCCGACAACGCGGAGGATAGCCTGACACAACTTGCGGCAGCGCTCGCCAGCGGCTGCCGGGTAGTGTGGCCGGATGATGAACTCCACCGCACCCTGCATAACGCATTGCCCGAGAATGTCAGCGCAAGGATTACGCTGGCTGCGGTCGATGGCCTGCTTTCACAGCCGTTTGATGCGGTTATCTACCACGGTGACTCCGATCAGCTACGCGAACTGTGCGGACATATCGCCACGCGCGATGGGGCCATCATCTCGGTACAGGGCTTCGCCCGCGGTGAGAGCAATATCTTGCTGGAGCGTTTATGGCTGGAGCGTTCGCTGAGTATTAATACCGCGGCCGCTGGTGGGAATGCCAGCCTGATGACCATCGGCTAAGGCGCACATTCCCCGATAATGTACTGCATGTCGGGGCTACAATTCAGCGCGATGCCGTAGTACCGTATGCCGGATACGCACAATGCTATCCGGCATTTTTTCATACGGAGAAACTATGAAACGTTTATTGATTGCAGGGGTGGTTTTGCTGGTCAGCGCCAGCGCACTGGCGGAGGACTGCGACAACGCCACATCGCAGACAGAAATGAACATGTGTAGCGCCGATCAATACCAGGCGGCGGACAAAAAGCTCAACCAGACCTGGCAGACAGCATTAAAACGCGCTGCGCCGCAGCAGCGGGAGTTACTTAAAAAAGCACAGAAAAACTGGATTGCCGTGCGCGATGCCGACTGCGCATTTATCGGCTCCGGCTCAGAAGAAGGCAGCGCACAGCCCATGGTCATCAACCAGTGCCTGACCGATAAAACCAATGAGCGCGAAGCCTGGCTCTCCTCGCTCCTGCAGTGCGGTGAGGGCGACCTGAGCTGCCCTTTCCCGCCCGCCAACTAACGCACGCGGATGCCTTCGGTCACCATCCGTTGCACGTTTTCTACCGTGCGCTGAAAAAAGGCCTCATCCTGTAACGTTGTGCCGGTCACCGCCTCTACCTGAGTGGCAAAATCCGCATAATGCTGGGTTGAGGCCCAAATCATAAAAATCAGATGATGCGGATCGACCGGCGCCAGCTTGCCGCTGGCGACCCAGCCGGCAATGATGGCCGATTTCTCTTCCACTAACGCTTTCAGCGATCCCTCCAGCTCCTCTTTGAGCACCGGCGCGCCTTGCAACATCTCCATGCAGAACAGCCGTGACGCTTGTGGATTGTCACGCGAGACTTCAAGCTTTAAGCGAATGTACTCTCCAATCGCCACCAGCGGAGTGAGATCTTCGCGAAACGCTTTTAACGGTGCCAGCCAGATAGCGAGAATGTGCCGCAACACGGCAAGATAGAGCGCTTCTTTTGAGGGGTAATAGTAGAGAAGATTGGTTTTTGATACCCCCGCACGCTCCGCCACCTTTTCAATACGCGTGCCGTGAATGCCATACAGAGAAAAGGTCTCGAGCGCCGCAGCCAGAATGGCCTCTTTTTTCTCGTTCACCGCCTGAGTCCGTTTTCCCGTTTTTTTCGCCCTGTCCTGCGCCATGCGTTTCTCCTTACAGATTTTTCTTAGCATATCAAATGGCGCGAGCCGACTCGACCCTTGCACAGACATGGCGCAAGGTCGCCTGTTTTTTGTGCACTGTTTTTGACCATTTAGTCCACTTTTTTAACCTGCAATTTATCAACCTTTGTTTAACACGTTAATAACAATGCATTTTTCAAAACTGGCATCACCTTTGCTAAATGGTTGATGCGAGGCTCACAGGAGAGTGCAGGATGCAACGCCACGCCCGACGTTCAACCGACAACGCGAGGTACGAGATGAAAATTGGTGTTTTCGTTCCGATTGGCAACAACGGCTGGCTGATTTCCACCCATGCGCCGCAATACAAACCGACCTTTGAACTCAATAAGGCGATTGTGCAAAAGGCCGAGCATTATCACTTCGACTTTGCTCTGTCGATGATCAAGCTGCGTGGTTTTGGCGGCAAAACAGAATTCTGGGATCACAATCTGGAGTCCTTCACTTTGATGGCCGGACTGGCTGCGGTGACATCACGGATTCAGATCTACGCCACCGCTGCCACCTTAACGCTGCCGCCCGCCATTGTGGCGCGCATGGCCTCCACCATCGACTCCATTTCCGGCGGTCGTTTTGGCGTCAACCTGGTCACTGGCTGGCAAAAACCAGAGTACGACCAGATGGGTATCTGGCCCGGCGATGAGTACTTCTCACGCCGTTATGACTACCTGACCGAATATGTCCAGGTCCTGCGGGATTTATGGGGCACCGGAAAAAGTGACTTCAAAGGTGAGTTTTTCACTATGAATGACTGTCGCGTCAGCCCTCAGCCGACGCAGCCCATGAAAGTGATTTGCGCCGGGCAAAGCGACGCCGGAATGGCGTTTTCAGCGCAATACGCTGATTACAACTTCTGCTTCGGCAAAGGGGTCAACACCCCAACAGCCTTTGCGCCTACCGCAGAAAGGATGCGTGAAGCGGCACAAAAGACCGGGCGCGAGGTGGGCTCATACGTGCTGTTTATGGTCATTGCCGATGAAACTGACGAAGCCGCACGCGCCAAATGGGAACACTACAAAGCAGGCGCGGATGACGAAGCTCTGGCGTGGCTGACCGAGCAAAGCCAGAAAGATACCCGCTCCGGCAGCGATACCAACGTGCGCCAGATGGCCGACCCCACCTCTGCCGTCAATATCAATATGGGCACCCTGGTCGGTTCTTATGCCACCGTCGCGCGCCTGCTCGATGAGGTGGCCACCGTGCCTGGCACCGACGGCGTGCTACTGACATTTGATGATTTCCTGGGCGGTATTGAGGCCTTCGGTGAGCGCATCCAGCCACTGATGAAGTGCCGCAGCCAGATCCCTGCTCCAACCCGTGAGGTCGCCTGATGATTACGCTTAATGCCCGTCCCGATTCGCTGCGTTTCGACCCGGCGCAGAGCGCGCTGATTGTGGTGGATATGCAAAACGCCTACGCCACAAAAGGGGGTTATCTCGACCTCGCGGGGTTTGATGTCTCCGCCACCGCGCCGGTGATTGAGAAGATTAAGACCGCCGTTGCCGCCGCACGCGATGCAGGCATGCTCATTATCTGGTTCCAGAATGGCTGGGATGAGCAGTATGTAGAGGCCGGTGGACCAGGTTCGCCGAACTGGTACAAATCCAATGCGCTCAAGACCATGCGCAAACATCCTGAGCTACAGGGAAAACTGCTGGCGAAAGGCGGCTGGGATTACCAGTTGGTGGACGAGCTGGTACCGCAGGAAGGCGATATTGTGCTGCCGAAGCCCCGTTACAGCGGCTTTTTTAATACGCCGCTGGACAGCATCCTGCGCAGTCGGGGCATCCGTCATCTGGTGTTTACCGGGATTGCCACCAATGTTTGCGTGGAGTCGACACTGCGCGACGGCTTTTTCCTTGAGTATTTCGGGGTAGTGCTGGAGGACGCCACCCATCAGGCGGGCCCGGCCTTCGCCCAACAGGCCGCGCTTTTCAACATTGAAACTTTCTTTGGCTGGGTCAGCGATGTCGGGACGTTTTGCAGCGCCCTGTCCCCCCGGTCACTGGTCAAAATCGCTTAGGAGAACAGCATGCCAAAACAGGTCATTATTCCCCCGGGAACCACCACCCCGATCGCCCCGTTTGTACCAGGTACGCTGGCGGATGGCGTGGTCTATGTCTCCGGTACGCTGCCGTTTGATAAGCAAAATAATGTGGTTTACCCCGGCGACCCAAAGGCGCAAACCCGTCACGTGCTGGAGACGATTCGCACTGTTATCGAAACGGCGGGCGGCTCGATGGAGGACGTGACGTTCAACAGTATTTTTATCACCGACTGGAAAAATTACGCCGCGATTAACGAAGTCTACGCAGAGTTCTTCCCCGGCGATAAGCCCGCCCGCTTTTGTATCCAGTGCGGGTTGGTCAAGCCTGAGGCACTGGTCGAAATCGCCACCGTCGCGCATATCGCAAAGTGAGGCAGGCATGAAACTGATCCTCAGTGAACCGCCCTTTGCGGGCGCCCCCGTGGTGGTGTTGATTGCCGGGCTGGGCGGCAATGGCAGCTACTGGCTGGCGCAAACGGCGGCATTGCAAACCCGGTTTCAGGTGGTCAGCTACGATCAATGCGGCACCGGCAATAACCCGGCGACACTGCCGGACGGCTACAGTATGGCGGATATGGCCGCAGAGCTGCTGAGCGCCCTGCAACAGGCAGGTATCAACCGTTTTTGTGTGATAGGCCACGCGCTGGGGGCCTTAGTGGGGTTGCAACTGGCGCAGGATTACCCCCGCTGCATCAGTGCGCTGGTGCTGGTCAACGGTTGGCTGCAACTGAGCGATCATACCCGCCGCTGTTTTCACGTTCGCGAGCGCTTATTGCAGGCTGGCGGCGCGCAGGCGTGGGTTGAGGCACAGCCGCTGTTTCTCTACCCTGCCGACTGGCTGGAGGAGCACGCCCCGCGCATGGAAGCGGAAGAAGCCCTTGCGCTGGCCCATTTTCAGGGAGAGCACAACCTGCTCCGGCGCCTGAACGCTTTAAAACGCGCCGATTTTAGCGCCACAGCAGCGCAGATTCGCTGCCCCGTATTGATTATCTGTTCACAGGACGATTTGCTGGTGCCCTGGACCTGTTCGCAAGCACTGCACGACGCGTTACCCCACAGTGAGATCCGTCTGATGGAACGTGGCGGACACGCCTGTAATGTCACCTACAGTGACGCTTTCAATACCCTGTTACTCAGCGGGCTGGCGACCTTACTGCCCGTTGCCGAAAAGGAGTTGTTATGAGTGAAGCCGTGAGCCAAAGCGCGCTGAATACCCTGTTTTATGAAGCCCGCACCCATAATGGCTGGCAGGAGAGGCCGGTGAGCGATGCGACGCTTGCCGAGATTTATGAACTGGTCAAAATGGGACCGACGTCGGCTAACTGTAGCCCGGCACGCTTTGTATTTATTCGCAGCGAGGAAGGCAAAGAACGGCTGCGTCCGGCATTATCGAGCGGAAATCTGGCCAAAACGCTCAGCGCGCCCGTGACCGCGATTGTCGCCTGGGATGCTGAATTCTACGAGCGGCTGCCAGAACTCTTTCCCCATGGCGATGCGCGAAGCTGGTTTACCTCAAGCCCACAACTGGCAGAAGAGACCGCGTTTCGTAACAGCAGTATGCAGGCCGCTTATCTTATTGCCGCCTGCCGGGCTTTAGGGCTGGATACCGGGCCAATGTCCGGCTTCGACCGTGCGCTGGTGGATAAGACATTTTTCAGCGATACCCCCTGGCGCAGTAACCTGCTGGTCAATATCGGCTATGGCGATCCCGACAAGCTGTTTGGCCGCCTGCCGCGACTGGCGTTCAACGACGCTTGCCAGCTTATTTGAGAGGTGATGATGGCGATTAATCAACAGACATTTCGCGACGCCATGGCCTGTGTAGGGGCTGCCGTCAATATTATCACCACCGACGGCGAAGCAGGCCAGGCGGGTTTTACTGCCAGCGCCGTATGCAGCGTCACCGATTCACCGCCAACGCTTCTGGTCTGCCTGAACCGGGCGGCATCGGTCTGGCCGGTGTTTAACCAGAACCGGGCGCTGTGCGTCAATACCCTGGCCGCGGGCCAGGAGGCGCTGTCGAACTTGTTTGGCGGGAAGACGGCGATGGCCGAGCGCTTTGGCGCAGCGCAATGGCAAACCGGGGAAACCGGATGTCCACGCCTGGAAGGGGCGCTGGCCTCATTTGACTGCCATATAACCCAGGTGGTAAGTGTGGGGACGCACGATATTCTGTTTTGTGAAATTCAGGCTATCGTCCACCACCCTGCCCCGGAAGGCCTGGTGTGGTTTAATCGTCATTACCACACGCTGATGCGCCCGGCCTGCTGATCAGGACTCCGGTTCAGCTGTAGTTTCCGGCGCTTTTAACGGCGCCGCTTTCTTTTTGAGCTTCAACTCACTGACCAGCACGCCAACAACAATAAACAGCCCACCCAGAATAGCCAGTAGCGGCAAGCGCTCTCCCGCCATACGGCCAAAAATACCTGCCCATACGGGTTCCCCGGTGTAGATAACCGTGGCGCGGGTTGGCGAGACGCTGCGCTGTGCCCAGTTCATGGTGACCTGAATAATCGCGCTGAAAATGCCCAGCCCCGCCGCCAGTCCCAGCAGCGCCGGAGAAATCTCCGGAAGCGATTCTCCGGCCGGAGCCATAGCCGCGAATGCTACCAGCGATGCGGTCAGCAGTTGTACGACAGTAACGCGCCGCACATCCACCTTTCCGGCCCAGGCGCTAATCAGAATGATCTCAGCGGCAATCGCCACCGCGCCCACCAGCGTGATGATCTCGCCTTTCCCCAGCGCCAGCATGTTGCCATCCGGCCCGGCCAGCAAAATCAGTCCAATGAACGCAAGCAAAATGCCCATGCAGGACATCAGTCCCGGTATACGTCCCAGGCATAACCACTGCAACAGCGGTACCAGTGGGACGTACATGGCGGTGATAAAAGCCGATTTACTACTGGGAATAGACTGTAATCCCCAGGTTTGCAGGCTGTAACCCAGCGCAATCGCCACCCCGATGGCGATACCAGCTTTAACCTCAAGCCAGGTGATACCTTTGAGAACCTTAAAGGAGAGTAATGCCACCGCCAGCGCGGCCGTCGCAAAACGCAGGCCGACAAAAAAGAACGGGCCGCTCATGGTGACGGCATATTGCACGGCCAGGAACGTCCCGCCCCAGAACATGGTGATGAGGATCAGGAGGGCTTCCTGAGGCTTGACGGAGAACTGAAATCGCGATGTACGCATGTTGCAAACCGGTTAACAGAAACCGCCTAGTTTGCGACCTGTGGCACATTTCTTCAACCCAAAAAAAACCGCCGGGCAAAACCCGGCGGCGAGCAGACGGTGACGGTGAAATATTCAACCGTGACCACAACACTTAAGCACTAGCTGCTGCGGCTACCATGACTGCTTTTGCCCCCTTTCTTACCAGCTTCCGAGGCACGTTGAGGGTCATTTTTAAAATTGCCCCCACTATGCTGGCCACCTTTACGACCTGCTTCTGATGCTCTTTCACGATCTTCAGCGAAATTACCTGAACCACCACGATGGTTTGCCATTTCTGACCTCCGGTTTTGTGAAACATTAGACATCATACTGCATTCAGTAAAAGAGGATTCTTTCACCGCGCGGCGACATCGCTGTACTGATGTCTTCGCCACGTGAAACTAAGCTTAGTAGAGCAGGCTTGATCGGCTAGCGGATCGTAATATCCTGCAACAGGAAATCGGGCAAACCGTTGATTTTTTCAGCGGTAAAATGATAAGCCGCTCTTATGCTTTAAAAAAACGGCTGCGTTTGAAATGTATCAAATTGCAACAGAGAGATTCCGTTCAACTAACAAGCTATTAATCAATGCTATAGCGTCATTCATCCGCACTTATCAACGCGACCAGAGCATTAAAAATAGCCACTCAATGGCCCGCAAGACGTCTGTTTCCGTTTCATTGCGATGACTTCCGTTCATCATGAGCGATCACTTTTATTGAAAACACGAAGTCATTTTCTTCCTGCAGAGACTTATCCCTCACTGGCTTTCAAATAGCCGCTTTGTTGACGCGGAGCGGTAAACAGCTCCGGATAACATCAGCAAAACACCGCCGATGCTTGCGGGCGCAACAGCCAGAGACTCTCCATAACCGAATTGTTATCAATCAAGGAAATGGCATTCAAATTTGCACTCTGCCCGCCAGGGCATACGCTTAAGTGGACGCGGCAAAATGCCGCCTGATAATGTCAAAACGAGGAGTGATGAAAATGGCTAAGGTACTGGTGCTTTATTATTCCATGTATGGACACATCGAAACCATGGCCCATGCAATAGCAGAAGGCGCAGAGAAGGTGTCAGGCGCAGAGGTGGTTATCAAGCGTGTGCCCGAAACCATGCCACCCGAACTGTTTTTGAAAGCCGGGGGCAAAACCCAGAATGCGCCAGTCGCCACACCTCAGGAGCTGGCAGAGTACGACGCCATCATTTTTGGCACCCCAACCCGCTTTGGCAATATGTCCGGCCAGATGCGTACCTTCCTTGACCAGACAGGCGGCCTGTGGGCATCCGGTGCGCTTTACGGCAAACTGGCCAGCGTCTTTAGCTCTACCGGAACCGGCGGCGGCCAGGAACACACCATTTCATCCACCTGGACTACTCTTGCACATCATGGCATGGTCATTGTACCCATCGGTTACGCTGCGCAAGAGCTGTTCGATGTTTCTCAGGTACGTGGCGGCACCCCCTACGGCGCAACGACCATCGCCGGGGGCGACGGTTCGCGTCATCCAGGCCCCGAAGAACTGGCGATTGCCCGCTATCAGGGTGAATATGTTGCCGGTCTGGCAGTCAAACTGAACGGCTAAGCTTCCAAAGGAGGAGATGAATGCCTAATCAAGATACAAAAGCCCACCATGTTGGGGAATGGGCCAGCTTACGCAACACCTCACCGGAAATTGCAGAAGCGATCTTCGAGGTTGCAGATTATGACGAAGCGCTGGCGGAAAAAATTTGGGAGGAAGGGAGCGACGAGGTACTGATCCGCGCCTTCAAAAAAACCGACAAAGATTCGCTCTTTTGGGGTGAACAAACGATCGAACGGCAAAACGTCTGATAAAACACTCCCCCGCCTGCGCGGGGGATTTTTTTATTTCGCTGCCGCATTTACAACCGTATTGAATTTCTCCAGTGGACAAAAACCTTCGCTATCAATCGGACAGCCTTTCAGCGCCAGCGTGACACGTTGCGCCGGAGCTTTCAGGGTCAGCACATCCGCATTACGTAACTGGGTGCTGCTCTGGTAGACATACTCGATTTTCATCAGTTCGCGTTTGCGCTGGCTGTCATACCACCGCTGGAAGACAATCTTGCCGCCAATAGGGGTTCGTTCATACTGGTCATGAAGCTGATAGGGGGCAAAATCAAGAGCGGTCAGTAACGATGCGATATTAGAATCATGGCCCACCAGCAGTGTCACTTTCGGCGTGTTTGCCGCGTCGGTCACCAGCGCTTTATCGATGTATTTCACCAGTGGTTTCGCCACATTACGCGCCACATCGGGAGATGTGAACAGGGCATCCTGATAGCTGTTTTTGATCTTTGAGAGCAAACGCCATTGCTGGTCGGTAGTGATCTCCCCCCATGCGACCTGATCCAACGGAAAGCCTTCGTAATACTGCAACGTGAAGGCATCCACCAGTGAATTACCGATTTTCAGAGGTCCGGAAACGCCAGGCTCCTGTTGTACTGAGGCACTAAAGGTATCGCTGGCCGTGGTCAGTGAGCAGACCTGTTTCTCTTTACAGGAAGGGGACTGGTCATAGCGGACGATTTTTTCCAGTAATTGATAGCTTTCACCCAGCGCATCATGCTGATGTTGTGCCTCCATCGCTTTTATCGCCTTCTCGCCAAACCCGGCGGAGCTATCCGTGATAACCGGGTTAAATGTCGGGTCCATCGCCCCCATTTTTTCCTGATGATGCACGGGAATATCGCACCCCGGAAAGGCGCCGGTGATAAAGAACTGCGCGGTTGCGACCGTACGCTGCAGGCTGTTGGCATAAGCATAAACGGTTCCCGGAGCCGGACATTCCCCAGTGGTCACCAGTTTCTGCTCCGCCAGCCACTCACGCATATAGTGGCCCATATACACTTCAAGCACCCCGCCTTTGGTGGTCAATTGTCCGCCTGGAACTTCCCATTCCGGCCACGCGTTAGGGGTCGATTGTTCCAGCACGCTACCATTGTTCGCCAGCGGCGCACGTAAGTTATGGCGGCTCATAATCAGCACTTGTTCAAGTTGATATCCTTGTGGCGCGGTCCCTGCCATCGCGGTCGTGGTGAACGGTAGCATCGCGGCAAACGTGAGTGTCCATAGTGACTGCTTCATCGTGACTTCCTCATCCTGACGTTGGTGAAGAGAAAGTGTGACACATTTGTGACCCTTTGCAGTGAATTACGGCATAGAAGTGACCGACCGCAACATCGCTTCCCCATGTGCTTATGTAGTTTTATAATAAAACCATTAACCGGAGAGTGATGATGAAACGTACACGACTTGAAGCCAGCACCTGCCCCGTTGCCCGTTCACTGGATGTGATTGGCGACTGGTGGTCTTTACTTATCGTGCGTGATGCGCTGCGTGGTGTGAAGCGTTTCGGCGAGTTTCAAAAAAGCCTGGGTATTGCCAAAAATATGCTCACCGCGCGCCTGAAATTGCTGGTCGACGAGGGAATTCTGCAATTGCAGCCCGCCTCGGATGGCAGCGCCTGGCAGGAGTATGTACTGACGGCGAAAGGACGCACTCTGCAAACCGTGCTGGTTGCCCTGTCACAATGGGGCAACGACCATCTTTTTGCCGAGGGTGAGCACGGCACAGTGCTTGTTGATGCCCGGTCGCGCCAGCCATTGCAAAAAATACAACTACTGGCCGAAGATGGCCGCGTCCTGCAACCCGATGAGATTGCTCCCCGCTATCCTGAATCCGTGAAATCAAAAGGTTAACGCCATACCTCGCCGGATCGCACATTTTGCCACCTAAAATGGTTGCATTATAAAACCAAATATCCCATTCTGAATTTGGTTTCATTATAAAACCTTTTATCTCCCTTTCGTTTTGACGAGGTATGACAATGGCTACGCAACGCATTACCGCGCTTATCACTGGCGCATCATCCGGCATTGGCGCGGTTTATGCCGACCGACTGGCGGCCCGCAATTACGACCTGGTACTGGTTGCCCGGCGTGCAGACCGCTTACAGGCTCTCTCCGGCGAGCTGGAAAAACGCTACGGTGTTCGCGTGACCACGCTGATAGCCGATCTCAGTAAAGCGGAAGGTATACAGCGCGTTGAAGAGACGTTACGGCAAGAGCGCGCCATTGAACTGCTGGTGAATAATGCCGGGGCCGCGAATCTCGCCCCGTTTCTCTCCTCGGACGCCGACTCCCATGAGGCGCTCAATACTCTCAATACCACGGCGCTGATGCGCCTTACGCTGGCAGTCCTGCCGCGCTTTGTTGAACAAAATCGCGGGACCATTATCAACATCGCTTCTGTGCTGGCGTTTCACGCCCGGGCTGGCAGCGCCGTATACAGCGCCACCAAAGCCTGGGTACTGAATTTCACCCGTGGTTTACAGGAAGAATTTGCTGAAAGTGCGGTGCGTATTCAGGCAGTTTTACCTGCCGCGACGGCGACAGAAATTTGGGGGAACTCTGGCGTCACGCTGGACTCACTGCCTGCCGGTTCGGTCATGACCACTGAAAATCTGGTGGATGCGGCGCTGGCCGGCCTGGATCAGGGTGAGCTGGTGACTATTCCACCGGTAGAAGATCTTGCGCTGTGGCAGCGGTGGGAAGAGGCGCGTCTGACATTATTCAACGCGTCACGTAACGGGACCCCTGCCTCTCGCTACCCGATAGCCTGAAAGTGACCTCCGGTTCGCCAGTTGAGACCATCACTGGCGAACTCTTCACGTATGACGCGGTGACTTGAGGCCGTTGTAACCGACGAACCCAGTCAGCCCATCAACACAGCGTTGCTGGCCGATGGCGTTCCCGGCAGTTTGTAAGCCTTAGCGGGGCGCAGCCTGTACCGCTTCACATCAAAAAAGCGGCGGGAGAAAAACGTTAACGCCTGCGGCCAGCCCGACGAATAGCGCAGCTCATACAGCTGACGAAAGCAGGCAGATGCTGATGAAATCGAGCATTGACGGTATGACCAATCATCTATTTTTTAAGACAACGACAGACTGGCAGGAACAGCATCGTGACCGTTCGAGGCTAACGGCTCAGGCACGACAGGCACGCCTGAACCGTTTTGCATAGTGTGTTAATGCCCGGTAAGACCTGAATCAGATGCGCTGGCTGCGCAACATGGTGCAGAACGGACAATTACAGCCGCTCACTGGTGTAGCCGCGCAACTGCCCGGCTGGCTAAAACCTGGCATTCCCTGCGAGCTAATGGCCTGATCATAGATAGCAAACTCTGCCCCACGGACCTGCTGGCGGGTAAATTCAGCGGGGTCTTTATCTTTCGCCTGAAACGCCATGGCGCTACCAGAAATAACCGACAACGAGATAGCTAAAATCTGAGTGATTTTCATAGGGTAATGCCCTCAAAAAGGAAGACGTCGTTTGATAAGTCGCCAGATACCGGCAGCCCGCAACCGCCAGTAAGTGTTATAAAATAACATTTCATAATGCAACGCAACGTCAACAGTGTGACGAAATTTGATAGGCTATCGCTTACTCGTCAGACCCGGTGAGCACCACACTGATAAACATTGCGCCTTATCCCGCAAGGCGCAGTGATGACATTCGACGGTTATTCATCCTTTTGCATCATCCGCTACCGCTTAAAAACCGTAGCGGAACCAGGCGAAAAGTACATTGCCATTATTATAAGTGCCGGGAATATAGGTGAATTGCACACTGGCCTGTTTATAGCTTGCAGAGAGCAGCGGCAGCACGACGGGTAGAGGAACATAATTAGCGAAATCTTGTCGCGCGGTTACCGCCGCCGTCAAACCAAGCCCCAGACGAAAATCGCGGCGTTGATCCAGATACCAGCCCTTCTCCCAGCCGTAGCCAATAATAGGCTCCCAGTTGTTATGTGAGTCCTTAAAGGCCATGGCATACAGCGAACTCCAGTTTCCGTCGGCGTTATAACGGGAAACACCAAAACCGCCGCCCCAGGGCCTCTCGTTATAGCGGTCCGTTTTTTCTTTGTCGTAGGTGAAACGGTTATGCCAGGTGAGAAAGGGTAAATAGAGATCATAATTCTGTGGGTGGTCCCAGGTTTCCGTCACATCTTGTTTAAACCCGTCCCACCACTCCGCTATCCGTTGTTCGCCATAAATCGCCGCATCTGCATAAGTCGGGACGAAAGCTGCCCATACGATAGCCCAGCACACAATGAATAGCCTGAACATCTAACACCTCATAATACTTTTATCATTCTGAAATAAAACATCGCTGTCTACTTTCAGTTACTCGTTTTAAGGCGATAAACCCTACATTTGCCACATTAAACAAAACATAAATTTCAGGTATTTTCCGGGAAACAGATGGTTCTTAATAAGCGTAGTAATCTTTAAACAAGCGTGGCGGCAATCACCAGCAAAATCGGCATTTTCCAGATAAAGGATCAAAAGGATCAGAGGATGGCAAGGTAGTCTGCTTCTTTAGTATGTTGTAACTATTTATCGACTGTGTATAAGACGCAGTGCGATGCAAGGAGCGGGCATAATGTACGATTACCGCAGATGGCAGGCGAAGACGGATGCAGTGATATGGTTGCAAATCACGGAGCGTTGCGAGGAAATACCCTGAAAATATCGCATCCTGTCGCCTTACGATTCGCTGTTTTGCAGATTATCGCGGCCCACCCCGCCAATAAACGGTAGTCGTAACCGCAACGGCGTGAAATCGACTCCCATGCTCAGACCAAGTACGTTAAGCTCAAACCCCTCTTCGGCCCCCAGAGTAATGCCCGCAACACCCAACAGTGACACCTGTATACCGCGCCCGGACGGAGGTAAACCGACGGGGTTGAGCAATGAGCGAAAATCTTTACCCACGGCATTAGCGGGCATATCCAGTTTCAGAGCCGGCACCTGGCGACCAATATGAGCGATAAACGTATTGCTGTTTGGACCGGGCCAGGCGTGGTAGGTATCCGGCCACGGGTAGGAGGCGATAGCCGCTTCAATCTGCGGGATCATCGCCTCAGCTTGCGCCCCCCGGTGTTCAACAAGCAGACGGGGTTTCGCCCCGTACCAGTAGCCATCCGGCGCATTGCGGTTACGCCGCACTTTTTCACCGCCGCCCCAGCTTATCACCTCATAACGGTTATATTCCGTTTCCCCCGCCCGCTTAAAGACGATCCATGGATGGACGGCCACCACCCCTTTCCAGCCCCACGTTGGGGCGACATAAACCTGAACAATTGCCAGCTGAGCAAATTGCCGGGCGTCGGGCGCCATGCCGGAAGAGTCACGCCTGGCAGACCACCAGCCCTCCTGCGCTCGCGAGTCTCGCTGATGCATAGCCTGAGCGAGACTGGCAATAAGAGAGAGCACAATGATGCAAAGAATACACAGGCAAAGGGTTTTAATCGGGGTCATGGCACTCAGCTATCAGAAGGGGAAATACGCTCCGGTGAGTATACTGTCGTTTTTGTACCGCAGTGCGCCTTTAGCACATAACGCAAAAGCCAGTCTCTTTCCCGGACGGGCCCTACAGTGTTCGCACTTTCAGGCTCCGGTAGAAACATCGCAAAAACGAGCGTAGTGTTCTTTTTGACTCAGAACAGACTAGCTGTCGATTGGTATAGTTCCATTCTATCGCTCGCTCAAACGTATAGTGAGCACTTTCATCCATGGCAAAAAAGCAGTGTGGATTACGTTTTTGCAGTCGGGCTTTGAACAATTCCGGGAAGGTGATGAGGGAAATATCACCCTCAACCGAAGATAAAACGCCAGCATTGTTGTATGGGCTGCTCGTTGGCCATCGTGATCAATACACCAACTTTATTTACCGCATCTTTCGATTCAGGTTCAGGCATATCGCGCAGCGCGATATACGCAGATTGCCGCACCGAACTCATCAACACCCGAAAAGTTATCCCGATGCAGGATTGCTAACTCCCCTGCCGTAAAGGTATGCCCTTTTGGAAAGTAAACCCGCAGATTGTTATCCGACTGAATAAAAACACCGCAGACATGGATAACCACACTGTCCTGGTGGAAAGCCGTTTATATGCCAGGCACCTGTTTACCAGGAAAGGTTGCCAGATTCATTTATACCTTTTCCCTGTTCAGAGAGGTTCAGTGAAATTGTTATCGCCAGCCTTTTGTTAAATCATACTGTTTGTCAGGTGGGGCCAAAAAGCCCGGACATAAATCAGCACGCAAAAGAAGGGGTGTTAAGGCCGGTTGCCCGACCTTAATCTTATTTGTAATCGATAAAGTTCAGGATGGCATCGTTGAACTCCTTCGGTGCCTGAATAAACGCGAAATGGCTGGTGTTCGGCAAAATCAGCAATCCGGCTTTTGGGATCGTATTGGCGATATATTCCAGATGCTCGCGCACAATGGCCTCATCATGATCGCCATCGACAATCAGCACAGGGCTGGTGATTTTCTTAAGATCCTCATCGCTCCAGTTGGGCTGCGTTGCCCACATATGGCTTATCTGATCGACAAAAGCATCGTACTGGTCCGGGGTTCTGGACAGCCTGCGGTACTCATTACCCGCCCGCTCGATATAGCGGGCAAAGACCGGGTTCTTCTCCGTATCCGGTTTCACACCGCTGGTTTTGGTATTGGGGGCAAAGGAAAAAATACGGTTCACGCGGGTCGGATGGCGAATAGCGAGATCGATACCAATAATCCCGCCGTCGCTCCAGCCGACAATATCCGCTTTCTGAATATTCAGGTAATCGAGCAATGCCACGACATCATCACTCATTAAGTCGTAGCTGTAAGGCCGTTCGTCGCGCGTGCTACGTCCATGTCCCCGACTGTCGACGACGATAACTTTATGATTTTTTGCCAGGGCGGCAACTTGCTTGCCCCAGTAATCAGAATTCGCCAGCCCGCCGTGGAGTAACACCACAGGCTTCCCCTCTCCGGCTGTTGCGTAATAGAGTTGAATTCCGTTTACGCTGGCATACGCCGATTTAAGCCCGGCCACAGGAGCAGGTGTTGGCGGTAATTTTTTCCAGCGCTCCCCCCAGGCAATCGGGGATTTGGGCGTAACCGCCCAGACCGCAGACGTGCTCAACGCCCCCATCACGCAAAGCAGCCCGGCAAGAATAAAGGTATTTTTTCTCTTCATAGCAATCGCTCCTGATTACGTTTAATGTGCCTCACCCAGCTCACGGGTGCGTTTTACCGCCGCCAGCACGCTGCGTTGCAGACCTGCGGCAAAATCGCTGTTATTAAGCTCATATAACCCATGAATCCCGACGCCTGCCGGCGAATTATTAATATCCAGAAGCTGCCGTGGGTGTTTCTGGCTCCGGCGCAACATCTCCACCGACCCCAGCAGATTTTCCAGTACTACCTCGCTTGCCTGAGCACGAGACAGACCGGCCAGTACGCCCGCATCGGTAAACGACTCGATAAAGTAATAAATGTAGTTCGGTCCGGCGACGCCAAAGCCGGTAAAAATATCGATAAGCCGTTCCGGCAGGTAGAGCACCTTGCCAAAGCCATTGAGAAACGGTTCCACCTGTTCGGCGCTCGCCTGCGCATTGAGAACCACTCCACTGTAGCCAAACCCGGTATCGGTGAGCGTATTGGGGATAACACGGGCAATGGATGTTCCCGCCCCCAACACGGCTTCCAGTTGGCGCAGTGTCACCCCGGCAATCAGAGAAACGACTGTCGTTGTGGCAGAAAGATATGGCTGAATATGCGCGGCTACACTGGCTAAATCGTCCTGTGGACGAATTCCCAGCACCACCAGCGCGGCCTCGCCCGGCAGATGCTCGCGCTGCCGCGCCTGTGCCAGACCATAACGATCAGAGAGCAATGCGATACGGTCAGGGTCAATATCTTCAAGCGAAATGTCCTGCGCACGGACTGTTCCCGCCGCCAGCGAGGCGCGAATGATCGCCTCTGCCATTTGCCCGGCACCAATAAAGTGGACTTTTGCCATGTGCCGCTCCTCCTTATTGAAAGCGATATTCGCCGTTACCCACACGAAAATGTTGGCCCTTCAGCGCCGGATCAGAAACGTTAAAGACCAGTTCGACTAGCCGATTAGCGCTGCTCTGGCGAAAGATAAATTTCTGTTCACCTACCGCCAGCCCCTCCGGCAACTCGTTGAAACCGAACAATGCGTGCCAGTGCGCTCGCACAGCCTGCGGATCCTGCACGTCAAAAATGGCGCTTTGTAATATCACCTCGCCTGCAGAATGTGGCGCGTCGAGCCCCTGAGCACGTAGTCGCGCCAGCCGGGCGTCATCGTCCTCACCCCATTGCAAAATAAAAGGATAAGGCAGGCCGTTAAAATTCCCCTCGATGGTAAAGATGCGCCAGCTAATCACATTACCCTGCGGGTCGTTACGCTGGCCGTCGACAATGGGCGAGACCTGCAACCCTTTACTGCGCAAATCCGCGTGCGTGCGATCAATATCGTCTGTGCGCAGCGCCACCCGATGCAGCGCCTGGTTTTCCGGCAACAGTTGAGCCGCATCGCGGGAGAGCAAAAAATCGGTCTGCGCCGACGCCAGTTCAGCCTGGTCATAGATAGCGAGGAATTCAATATAGGTGAGCCCAAAGTAACTAAGCGCATTCCAGGTACCCCAGCCAGGGTGCCGCCCACCGGCAAGCGCGTTGAGCCTCTGTGCGGTAAAAATTGTGATTGCCTCTTGCGGATGGTTAACAAACTGAACGGCATGATCCCATTTTAATGTTGTCATTACGCCTCCTGAGTCTGGTAGAAACGCAGGCGGCAGGCAGGATCCCCCCGCGCCAGCGCAGCTTCAACCGTTAACTGCATGCCCTTAAACGCATCGGTTAACGCATGATCCCCTTCCATGCAGATATCACACAGCGTCTCTATCTGGCGGGCATCGCGCCCCTGCTGACGCCAGCAATTGACGTAAGGGCAATAATGGAACAGCACAATAAACTCTGACGGGCTGGCCGAAACGGTCTCCATTTCGTAAACCTGCGACTCCAGCCCACGGGTAAACACAGTGGCAAATTCCTGTAAATCGTCGCCATGACGCATCTTCGCGCGCACGGCGTGCCCGATATCACGGCCATAACGGCGGATTGCGTCACGCGCATAATCGTCGGATTGATTGCGTTGCCGGGATTCATCAAGCAAATAGCCAAGCGTGGCAGCGCGCTTTTCGGTAATGGCACGCAATGCCAGGGTAACCTCATCGTCCAGGGTCGGCGCGTTATGCGCCGAAGCGGGCTGTTTTGTACTCATCAGACAGCACTCCCCTTGTACGATTATTCCCAGTCGGTGTTCACTTTGACATTTTCTGCACCCGGCAGAGCGTAGACATCTTCGTCATACCACTTGCGGGACAACGCGGCGAGCGTGCCATCTTTTTTAAGGGCTTCAAGTTCGGTGTCGATGGCTTTGATCAGTTTCGGATCGGCACTCTTTTTGTATAAGTAGACATTAGGGAACAGGCCGACAGACTCCGAGGCTTTCAGATTCAGGTTCAGGGCTTTGTTTAACGCCAGCAACGCACCGATGGGATAGATAGCCGCATCGTATTCACCAGAAGCCACGGCTTTGAAAATATCCGCCGCGGACTGCTCACCGTTCGGCTGCAGATTGATTTGCTGGTCTGGGTGCTTTTTGTTGTAGTTATCAATCACGGTATAGCGCGCATCGGACGTATGAATCGGCACCAGTTTCTTCTTACCGCTTGCCAGATCGGCCAGCGTATGAATATCGTTTTCATTGTTACGCACAATTAAACGCAGGTCGCTAATGCCCGAAGGCTGGCCAGAGTAAGCGTATTGCGCAGCGCGCTCTTTTGTCAGATAAAAATGGTCTGCCGCCAGAGTATACGCGCCGGTGGATAAGCCAACGATCATTGCATCACGCGAGACCGCATTAAAATGGAATTTATAGTGGGTGAGCTTCTGATCAATGATCTTTAATAATTCACCGTCATAACCAGTAATATTATTATTATCGTCTACAAAGCTAAACGGGAACCCGTTTGCATTCACCACAACTTCCACAGTTTCTGCATCAGAGCTTTTTTCAACCGCCTGCGCCACCGTCATATTCATCGTCAGGAGCAGTGAACTTATCAATAACAACTTATTTTTGAACATACTTCTTTCCCCAAAATGAGTGAGATGGAACCACTTTTCGTGCATGGCTTTTCCACCGATTGCTGAGATACACCTCGATATGTCGCAATATCCGGGTCAGGACCAGACAGAGCGCAATATAAATAATCAGGACAATGCAATAGGCCTCCACATAATGAAAACCGCGCGCCGCGGCGATATTCGCCTTTGCCATTACATCCACGACCGTAATGGTATAAACCAGCGACGTATCTTTGATCAGGTCAATCAGGACGCTGGTATAGTTGGGTAAAGCGGACACCGCCGCCTGCGGAAAAATGATGCGTCGAAACTGGGTAAAGCCGGTCAGCCCTATCGACCATGCGGCTTCTCTCTGCCCTTTTTCCACAGCATTCCACGCGGAACGAAAGGTCTCTGCGAAATAGGCACTAAAGACCACAGAAAAAGCGGCCACGGCGGCGACCAGCGGTGAGAGTTTGTAACTGAATGGCGTGTCCTGCGGCCCGCCCAAAAGATCACTGGTAATCCACGGCCAGACGTAAAAAACAAAATAGAGCATCACCAGCATGGGGACTGAGCGGCCGAAAGAGATAAACGCCCTTACCAGATATTTCACATACGGTACATTGCGAATGAGCACCCAGGCCAGAACGCCACCTGCTAAGGTTGAAAATATTAATGATAAAACGGTGATCAGTAACGTTACCGGTAGTGCACTTAATATAAAAGTGAAATTATCCCGGATAAAATCAAAGCTAAACATAGCCATCTTTTACTCCAGTAAATATTGATACTTTTTCTCAATACGGCTTGTGAGATAAAAGATAATCATGTTAAGCAGCCAGTAGATAAGAATGACGCTAATAAATGCCGCAACCTGCTTTGCACCATAACTGTTTTGCGAGATTTTCTGGGCGCGGCCAAAAATATCGACAATGCCGATAATATTCACCAGTGATGTCATCTTCACGAGGTTGATTAAAAGATTGCCGAAATTCGGAATGGCGATAATCAATCCTTGTGGAAAAATAATGCGCGCTATTCCAATGTGCCAGGGAATATTGAGACTGCGTATCGCCTCTTTTTGTCCCACATCCACGGCATTCCACGCCGAGCGCATCATTTCAGCAAAATAGGGGCTAATACCGACTGAAATAGACAATATGGCAAAGGTCGTATCACTTATCAGTAGCGCGGGGAGTTCCAGCGCCGAGAGAATCAATTTTCCCCCGAAGAAAAAGAGCAGAATTAGCAGAGCCAGCGGCGCGCCACGCAGCACATCGGTATACACTTTCGCCAGCAACCTCAATAGCGATGAGTGGCTAAACTGCAAGGCGGTAGCCACCAGGCCAAGCGCCAGACCGAGCAATAGCGAGGCAAGCGTGATGCCCAACGTGACCGGCAGGTTTTCCAGTAACTTAGGCACAATGAAAAACAGATCGTTTAAACTCAATAAGGGTTGTGAATTCACTGTAGTAGCCTCAGGCGTGGAAACGTAACCGGGCAAGAAACGCCTGCGTGCGCGAATGCAACGCCGCGCCAAAAATCTGCTCCGGTGGTCCTTGCTCCACGATCTCGCCGTTTTCCATAAAGACCACTCTGGAGGCGACCTGACGGGCGAATTCCATTTCATGAGTCACTATGATCATCGTTTGTCCATTAGCGGCAATCTCCTGAATAAGGGTCAGAACTTCGCCAACTTTCTCCGGGTCCAGAGCCGACGTGGGCTCATCGAGTAACAGCACTGCCGGGTTAATCGCCAGCGCACGGGCAATCCCGATACGCTGTTTCTGCCCGCCAGAAAGGCTGTTCGGATAGTTATCTTTTTTATGCAACAGTCCGACCTGTTTGAGCAGACCTTCCGCCGTCGCCACCGCCTCCTGACGAGGGCGCTTTTGCGCATAGATCAGGCCTTCGGTAATATTTTGCAGGGCGGTGAGATTGTGAAACAGGTTCCAGGATTGAAAGACCATCGCAGTTTTCGCGCGTATTTTTTCAATCTCTTTTTTTCCTGCTTTGGCGCAATCCACAACGGCATCGTCGATTTGTATTTTTCCGCTGTCGGCGGGTTCCAGAAAATTCAGGGTGCGTAACAGTGTCGTTTTACCCGAACCACTCGGGCCAATAATGCAGATAATTTCCCCTGCATTAATGGAAAGCGACACCTCTTTTAGTATTTTTTCGCCAGTAAAACTTTTACTGATTTTCTCAATGGCAATCATCATTATATTTTCGCAACGGGCTATCCCTGATAAATGCGCAACGGCGGCATTTATTTCTTTACAAAAACTATATTGCCGCGAGGTCGGCAAAGACAAACAAGAAAAAAACATATGCAAAGTTGAAAAACACATTTCCGAAATGGGATGTTGCCAGAAATTGACATATTTAAACTATTACGGGGAAATAAAGGCGGGGGAAAGGATGATCCGCTTTTTATCATCGCGAAACATCCCTTATATTCTCTTAACAGTTCACTCCTGCGGCCAGAAGGGTTCACCCAGCGTCAGCATAAGGCGGTTGGCCCATGCGAAAAATGCCGTTGATTGCACAAGATCAACGATCTCCAGGGTGCTCAACCCCTGTTCACGCAGTTTCGCCACATCCTGCGCGCTGGCCTGTGCGGGTGTACTGGAGAGACGCGCAGCGAAATTGATCTCCGCCTGCCAGCGTGGCGACTGCCCCTGAGTCAGATCGCCGCCTGGGGCTATCTCCAGCAGACGTTGCACTGCCTCCTGCTGTTTAGAGAGCTGGCTTGCTTTGCGGGCATGAACCGAGGCGCAATAAATGCAACCGTTGACCTTACTGGCGACGGTTGCCGCGAGCTCACGTTCGGCACGTGGCAATCCTGAGGCAGTATAAAAAATTCCTTTATCGGTCAGCGTGCGCTGCTCAAGCACAAGGAGATTACGCCCCAGCAGGCGGAAATAGTCCGACTCGCTATGACCGAAGCGGGCCAGGGTTGCCTGTTCCCCGGCATTAAAATCACTCAGTGCTTTTGCCGAGATCCACGGTTCCCAGCCTAACTCCGCCTGGGTAAAGGCAACCGGTGCCCGTTTACCTGAAAGCGTCCGGGCCTGGGTATGCCACTCCCCTGCGCTGACTGCTTGTGCCGGTGGGGTGTCCACCTCGATGCCCGCCAGTAAACGATAACCCCGCAATAAGCGACTCTGGAAACTGATAAAGGCCGTTAATTGCGAAAGCGTAACAATGTCGTCCTCTGACCATCCCGCCGCCAGCAAAGCCGTTAAGTCACTCTCCTGGGCGCTTACCGGGTGTAGTGTCAGCGTTCTGGCATGGGCCAGCGCCGCGTTCAGTGCCGGCGTCACATTCGGGGCAATAAAGTCTTTGCCGCGTTGCTCGTAATAGCGTTGCAGTACGCTGTCCCGCAGCCAGTTGCTAATCTGCGCCGCCAGCCAGAATCGCACGGCAAGCGTTAGCCTTCCCTGTACAGCCCGGGCGGAAAAAAGCGCCTCATAGCTGCCCTGGGTATGGCGCGTTGCCGCTTCCCGCGTCTGGCGAGCGGCGGCCAGTTCACTTCCCGGCGCTATCCCGGCCAGGTTATCGAGCAGGTCGTACGTGTGAAACGCCGTCTCTTTTTCCGGAATCTGAGGGTCATGCAACGTCATAAAATCTCCTGTGTTCGGGTACGGTGCGTCATGCCGGGAATGGCATCGATCAACTCCCGCGTGTACGGTTCACGGGAGTGGCTAAAAATGTGTTCTACCGGGCCGGACTCGACCTGCTTTCCATGCCGGAGCACGCTCACGGTGTCGGCGATCTGCCGCACCACGGAGAGGTCGTGAGAAATAAACAGATAGGTCAGACCGAGCTCGCGCTGGAGTGTGTCCAGCAGACGCAGGATCTGCGCCTGTACCGTCACATCAAGAGCGGAAACCGCTTCGTCAAGCACCAGCACCTGGGGTTCGAGAATCAGCGCCCGCGCAATGGCCACGCGCTGGCGCTGGCCGCCGGAGAGCTCATGCGGTTTGCGGGTCAGCAGCTCCGGCGACAGCGCCACGCGCTCAAACATCTCATGTACTTTATGTACGCGCGTTGCCCGGTCGGACTGACCAAAATTACGCAGCGGCTCGGCCACAATGTCGAACAGACGCTGTGCTGGATCGAGCGAACTGAATGGGTTCTGATAGACCAGTTGAATTTTTTATCGGAACTGACGCAGCGGCTCGACTTTTAAGCGGGTGATATCTGTGCCATCAATCAGAATTTGTCCGCTGGTAGGGCGATGAAATCCAAGCAAACTGCGCGCCGTCGTCGTTTTCCCCGACCCCGACTCCCCCACAATGGCATGCGTGGTGCCGCGTTCAACGGTAAACGACAAATTATCCACCGCACGGAAGATGGTTTTGTTGTCCCCTGATAACGGATAAGTCTGGACCAGATTTTCCACCCGTATCACCAGGTCGCCAGCGCTTGTTCGTGGCGTACGGAATGTAGCGTTGAGCGACGGAACATCCGCCAGCAGCGCCCTGGCATACTGGCTACGGGGTGCCTGCAATACTTTCTGTACAGGGCCTTGCTCCTGCACATGTCCGCGCTGAAAGACCACCAGGCGATCGGCGCGCTCCGCTGCCACGCCTAAATCATGGGTCACGAAGAGAACGGCAGTGCCACTCTCCCGCCGAAGTTCATCCAGCAAATCCAGCACGCGTTTTTGTACCGTCACGTCCAGCGCGCTGGTAGGCTCATCGGCGATAATCAGCGCAGGTTTGAGCGCGATAGCGATAGCGATCAAGACTCGCTGCTTCATACCACCCGAGAGTTGATAGGGGTATTGCTGCGCGCGAAGTTCGGGATGGGTCAATCCGACGCGGGCCAGCAGCGCCAGAGTTTGCTGACGAATCACCTGACGGGAAGCACGCTGGTGCAAACGCAGAATCTCATCAACCTGCGCCCCGATGGTTTTGACCGGATTGAGCGAGCTGGTCGGATCCTGAGGGATAAGACTGATACGCGCGCCACGAATACCGTCCAGCTGCTTTTGCGACCAGCGGCTGATATCGGTGCCATTAAGGCGAATGGCCCCCTGCGTCAGACGACCATTTTCACTGAGCAGACCAATGACGGCCTGCGCCGTGGTGGTCTTACCGGAACCGGACTCGCCCACCAGCGCCACCACTTCACCGGGATTGATCTGAAATGACACCCCTTCCACCACCGTACGGTCACCTTCGGCGGTGCGGTAGCGGATGGTGACATCCTCAAGCTCCAGTACCGGCAAGGTCGCGCTGCTCTGTTGCAGACTGATATTCAGGCTCATGGCTGCCCCCTGCGCAATGACTGGCTGATACGATTAGCCGCCAGCACGACCAGCACAACCACTATTCCCGGGAAAGCGGTCAGCCACCAGGCCGTTGAAAGGTAATTACGTCCTTCGGCAATCAGCAACCCCCACTCCGGCGTAGGCGGCGGCGCGCCATACCCCAGGAAACTGAGGGTCGAAATGGCCAGAATGGCGCTACCGAATTGCAGTGCAGCAAAGGCAAAGACGGTACTCAAGGCGTTAGGCACAATATGGCGTAACAGTACCGTGAGGAAGGTGCCGCCGCTGCCCCACGCCGCTTCGACGAAATCGCTGTGGCGTACACGCAGAGTTTCACCTCGTACCAGGCGCGTAAAACTGGCAATCGAGGTGATCCCCACCGCGATGGCAGCATTCACCGTGCCGAACCCCAGCAGAATGATGACGCTCAGCGCCAGCAGCAGCCCGGGGATAGCGAGCAAAATATCGATAACGCGCATGGTCAGGGTATCAAACCAGCCCCCGATTGCCCCTGCCAGTAGTCCAAATAAACTCCCCAGCGCCAGTCCAAGACCTACCGCGATGAGCGCACCAGAGAGGGAGTGCACAGCGCCGTAGACAATACGGGTATACAGGTCGCGCCCCAACTGGTCAGTGCCGAGCAGATAGCCGTCGCCAGGAGCAAGACGCTGGGCCCCCGCAATCCCCTCTGTCGGGCTGAAATGGGTGAACCAGGCGGGAAACAGCGCCCAGAGCACAACGGTCAGCAAGACCAGCCAGGCGGCAATCAGTCCCGGACGCAGCGTAATACGGGGTATGCGAGCGCGTTTGCGCAATGACGGGAAACTAAGCTTCCCCTGAGGAACGACCGTCATAAGGCGACTCCTGTGCTGTTTTTCAGTCGGGGATCGAGCAAGGGGTACAGCAGATCGATGACGAGGTTGATCACGACGAAGGCGCTGGCGGAAATCACCACGATAGCCTGCAACACGCTACCGTCCTGAGTATTGACCGCTTCCTGAGTGAGTTGTCCCAGGCCACTGCGACCAAATACCGTCTCGGTTATCAGCGCACCGGCAATAAGCTCGCCTAATAACAGCCCGGCGACGGTCAGCGTTGGCAACAGCGCATTGCCTAATACGTGACGCCATAATACCCCGGCCCGGCTGGCACCTTTTGCACGCGCAACGGCAACATACGGCTGGGTTTGTACCTGGTCGATACTGCGCATCAGAATTTGCGCCAGCGGTGCCGAAATCGGCAGCGCCAGCGTCAATGTGGGCAGGATAAGCCCCTGCCACGGGCCTGGGTTAATCACCGGGATCCATCCCAACTGGAAGGAGAAAATCTGAATTAACACGATACCGAGCCAGAAAGTCGGCACCGAAATAAACAGTGAGGGCAGCGATTGCAATGCCGCACGCAGCCAACTAAACGGCGAGAGGAATGAGAGTGCGGCCAGGAGAAAAGCCAGTAACGTAGCGACTATCAACCCTAACAGCGCCAACAGTAACGTGGAAGGAAGATTCTCACTCAGCAGCTCACTGACCGGCACACCGGACTGGAGAGAAAGGCCAAAATCCCCCTGCAACAGACTGACAAGAGCATGCACATATTGCGTCATTACCGGTGTGTCAGCGCCATAGCTCAGACGCAACTGGGCAATTTGCTCCGCACTCAACCCGAGATCTGGATTCTGAAATTTGATCAGTATTGCGTCGCCCGGTAGCGCCTGTAACAGCACAAAGGAGAGCGTAAATGCGGCCCATAACACTATCAGTGCCTGACCAAAACGAACCGTCAGATATCTGCCCATGGCTTGTCCTCTTTTCGATGCCCTCTCGTCCGAGGACGAGAGAAAACCCGTGCGTTATTTATCCAACCAGGTGTTGTAAAAGCTCGGACGTCCTACGGCTTCGAAGCTCAGTCCCTTTGTGGAAGGCGCACCGGCATAGACCTGCGGCTCTTCAAAGATGGGGATGACGTAAGCTTTATCGATAAGGTATTGCTGCACCTCGTTAACCAGCGAGATACGTTTATCCTGCGAGGTGGCGGAGGCGATACCATTGAGTAACTCGTTCAGATGGCTCTCCACAAACTGCTTCACTTTGTCGCTGATGCCCCCTTTTTGCAGTAGCACATTGCGCAGGGTCGGATAGTACTGGCTTTTCAGGACATCCGGATCTGCGCGACCCACCATGCTGGGATAGACACCCGTTTTGGCCGGGTCGAGGTTATCCAGGGTTTTGCTGCCCGCATCACCCGCCAGGACGTTGAGTTTGACGCCCACTTTGGCCCACTGTTGCGCTACCAGCTGTAGCGTCTCTTTGTTCTGCGGTTGTGGTGGTGATTCGTACGCCGTCAGCGTCAGAGACTGGCCGCCTTTTTGACGCACTCCGTCCGGGCCGCTTTTCCAGCCTGCGTCGTCCAGCAGACGCGCCGCCAGCGCCGGGTCAAATTTCAGTTTGTCGGAAAGATCCACATAGCCCACCGCCGTTTTGGCTAACACTGATGTGGCCTGCGGGTAATGATCGGAAAAAAGGGTCTGGACTATCTCTTTGGTATTGGTGGCATGCAACAGCGCCTCACGCACTTTTTGATCCGCCACCAGCGGGTTATCAGGGCGGAAGTTAATGCTGTTGTTCACCCCACGCGTGGGCGAAGCATAAACGGCAAAACCTTTGTCGGAGACCCGCTTCTCATCGTAGGCCTGAATCTGGCGAATCGCATCCGCCTGGCCGGAAAGCAGGGCCCCAATGCGCACGCTGTCTTCGGGCGTCACCAGAACGTTAATACCATCCAGATAAGGGCGCCCCTGGTGGGCAAAGCTGGGTGGAGCCCAGTTATAGTCCTTGCGCGCCACCAGTTTTACCTCACGCCCCGGACGGTCGCTCTCTACCACAAACGGGCCGGAGCCGATAATGCTGCGCGCATTGCCAAGCTGGTTAAAATTTTTCTCAAGTGTTGCGAGTGAGACCAGCCCGGAGCCAATGGCCGAGGTGCCCTGCAGGAAGCCTGGTGATGGTGATTTAAAAAAGAACTTCACCGTTAGCGGATCGACCACTTCGCTTTTCAGGTAGTTGTTGATGACCTCGGAAACTGGCTGGTTGAGGGCTTTATTGCCCAGACCGTAGGTATCGAAATTTTTCGCCACCGCCTTAGCGTCAAGCGGAGTGCCGTCAGAGAAGGTCACGCCCGGTCGAAGCTTAAACGTGTACTCCGTGTAATCCTCGTTAGTGGTCCAGGATTGCGCAATCCACGGCTCAATCTGCAGGGTTTTCGGGTTTTGCCAGGTCAGCTTGTCGGTTATCTGATTAAGAATGCCGCCGTTAGGATAAAACCCACCCGCAGGCGGATAGAGATTGGTGTGTGCCTGTTGTTCCAGATAGATCAGCGTGCCGCCATTTTTGGGCGCGTTCTCTGCGGCAACCGAAGCGGAACTGATCCCTGCCAGCGCCATCGTGGCGAAAAGACGAAATCGGTATGTGGAGTGCAAAATCGACATTGTTATTTTTCCTGTAGTTACCGTTTAAGCGTCGTGCTGAGCGCGGCCAGCCTTCGCGATACAGGCGGCTAGCCGTCCGAAACCTGAGTCGATATTTTCACAGCGATTCGTAAACCGCAAAGAACAATACTGATAATGAATATGCGTAAATTTGTTAGCGAGATGTAATGCCAGGGCGGCGTTAGTACGGGGTCCGTAGCTGACTCCATGCTGCGAGCAAAGCAAACAGACGGCGCTCGTAATCAGACGGTAAGGCGCAACATGGGGCAAAGTGGAGGCAAGAAAATGCCGCCAGGGCCCCATGCAACATCTCAAGGACATTAGCGTTCGCGCCAGGCATACGGCACGGCAGGCTGCCACTCATCGCCCAACAGTTCGGGATCGTCGTAATGGATAATGGCCTGATAATGGTGTTCACGATCCTCAAAATAAAGCTGCCCGGCAATATGCTGTGCCAGAGTGCGTGCGCCCTGGCTGATGCCCGGAATAAGACCGACAACATGACCATTGCTTAACAGCGCCGGATAGCTAAAACAGTGCAAGCGAGCCAGCGAAGAGGGGCTGTCATCATGTTTTGCCTGAAACGCGAAATCGGCTCCCAGATAGGGATAACTCGCCAGCTGAGCATTCTGCTTATCGGCGGGTGGCTGCCAGGCATCGCCCCAGGTTTTGACCTGATCCACCAACGCATTAAATTCCGGACGCGCATGCCAGTTAAGGGCATACCCCGTGGCGAGGATGAGGAAATCTACCGGCACTTCGCCCTGAGGGGTATGAACAACTATGCCCTCTTGCCGGGTTTCCACCCGCTCAACCGGAGCGTTAAAATTGAACCAGGCGTTGGGATGACGCGACACGCGCAGCGTGCTGCCGTGTGGTGGTGGTATCTGAACGGTCGCGATATGCTGAGCCAGTCGCCATTTCCACTCATCCGGCAGGTTAAAATAACCCGCTTCAAAACCCGGGTTACCAGCCCCTTTCGACAGGTTGACGCGGGGAAAATCAGGGCGCCGAATCAGCAATTCAACCCCCGCAGCCCCCGCTTCCAGTGCCGTGGCCGAAACATCCATCGCGGTGGCGCTCCCGCCAACAACCGCAATCCGGCGCCCGGCCAGAGCGGCAAAATCAATCGCCTCTTCTGAGTGTGCCCAAAACTGCTTTGGCACATCGGCGACAAAATCAGGAATAGCAGGCCCGCCAAACGCATCCATACCGATAGCCAGGATTACTTTGCGCGCACTCACTCGTCGGGTCTCGTTATGGTGCGAAAAGGTCAGCCCGACACGCTGCGGGTCCTGCAGATTCAAACCGGTCAGCGCGTGGTCGTTACGGACATCCAGCGCCAGCACCTCGCGGTACCAGCGCAAATACGCAGCCCATTGCAAACGAGGGATCTTATCCAGCGCATCCCAGGCATCCAGGCCAAATTGCGCTTCATACCAGGCGCGAAAGGTCAGCGAGGGAATATCGAGCGCTGGCCCGGTCAGATGTTTAGGCGAGCGGAGCGTTTCCATGCGTGCGGTTGTTGCCCAGGGACCTTCATAATCTTTTGGCGCTTTGTCATACAGCACGGCGTCAATACCCTGCAGACGCAGTGCGAATGCCGCCGCCAGTCCTGCCATGCCTGCGCCTATGATCGCTACGTCCTGCGCCTGTGCGTCAGATTGTTGCGGCAACCAGCGTTTAGCCGGCAACGCCAGCCATTCCAGATCTTGTTTTACCCGGGCTTCCAGCGCGGCGAGCCCTTGTTCTGCGGCTAAAGATGATGTAATGGCAGAAATCGAAGAAAGTGACATCGTCGTTATCCTTTTGCGTCAATGCATTCGGTCATTTGCTGAGTGATAGCACTTCGATATCAGGGGAACTACGATTTAATATTGCTAGCCTAATGCAGACTTTTTCTATAGAAGAGCGGGAATGGGTTTGTCTGGAAGCGGCGAGTGCTCGTGAGGCAGTTGATTTGAGAGTATGCGGAAGGCGGTAAACGAAAGGTTATTCAGCGGAAAGAAAACACAAGGAGATGCGGGCAGAGGGTTACGCGTTTTGAGCAGAAGCCCGGAGATCGGGGCTCTGGAAATCTTTTGGGTCGACGGTTTTTGATCGGCTGTAACGAGCAACACATCTTAATTTACGCAAAGAGTAAAGCCACTCTGTAAGTCCTGATATGGCGGTCACAACATCATAACGAAGCTGAAATTTCTGCAATGCGGGCGTATTCCCGGCAAGAAGCTCATTAAATTGTCTGCGATTAGCCAGGCCAGTCAGCCCATTAAACAGTACCAGCAACTGGACGGTATGATGAATGGTCGTCACTTCATTCCACACCAGGGCTAACTCAGCCTGATTTCGCATATTTGCGTTAATCTGGCGCAGCACGAACAGGACGAGAATAAGCATCATGAATAGCATAGCGATATTAAGCAGTGCATCGGCTATGTTTTCTTCCAGCCAGTTTACGCGGTCGGGCAAAGAGAGGAATATTTACATACTCCATACCTCAAAAATTTAACTGCCGCACCACCTCCGGGCGCATGATATCCATCTGTAAAAAGGTATTTTCTGCGTTGCGAGCCCGTAAAAGAGAGGTTTCAAGCATTATTTTCGGTTTCCGAAAAATCACTTTGCCAGGACTGCCACATTGTTCATTTATTTATCGCTGCGACGGCTATGCTGATGATAAAAAAACGATGCCATGCTTCATCCCAGTGAAGTACGTAAGCAGTTGAAAAGAGTTCTTTTTTCCTGGCATTTCCGCTCTCTCCGTGCCCCTTATGAAAAAGTTAAGCCGTGCTACATGAAGGTTAAATTACAGAAAAATCAAAGCTGCGCCCGGATTCATAAGCTGATATTCTGTGCGGGTATTCATTATATTTCCATGCTGTAATTACGGTTTCGCATCAGCTTTAAGAACCCGAAAGATATAATATATATCCTCGTTTATTTCTTGCCGCCCTCGTTATCATTAAGTCGCGGTAATGTCATTTTTCATGATCTCGTTTGCCAGCGCAGCTCCTCGTTTTTTTAATCCCAGCTACCGTGGTGCTAGCTTTCGCTCTTATCCAGTAGCCGGAACATTGGGAACTCACTATTTGCTCCGTACAACATGAGTTCATCACCGTAAATTTGCGAAAGGGATGCTTCATTCTATGAATACAGACTCTGTTATCTGACTCCTGCAAGAAAATCCCACTTGCACTGGAAGGGAGATAAGAATAAATTTAAGACTTTTCTGAAACCGCCGTTATATGGTTAATTCAAACAGGGAGAAAGTCATGGCAATTACCAGGTCCGAAAGATTGATTCAAATCAGCGATGAAATCGTAAGGAGAGCAGAAATAATCTGCAAAATCACCAATCCATCTAAATCTACCGGGGATAAGGATAAAAATATCGTAGCAGATATGAAAAGACATGCCGCGCTGGTGGAAGAAGCGATTAAATCACTCCGAAAATAACATGTGTTTGAGTATTTACTGAGATCTTCTGTTTATCGCTATCGTAGGGCTTTAGCCCTACAGCAAAGGTGGCCTGCTTATCCTTCACACATGAAAAGATACGGGACCATGTATCGGTTGCACGGGGAATCCCGGCCGCCATATGCCTGAGCACATTAGCAAACTTGCTCAGGTTTGGTTCATCTGATAACCCATTTTTCCCGAACCGGGCATACGAAGTGGGCAGATGTGAGAAAGGGAGATGCAATTCCAAACCACTAAACCACCGATGCAACAAAACAAAGCGGGAAACCGAGAAAAAACTATTCAGCGGGTATAAAACTCAGGGGCAAGTATTGGTGTATGACCGAACAATTAAGGTCGCGTCGACATGAGAACCGCCAGCTTTGAAGTGATTACATTCTATGAGCGTTTTAAGAGTCAAAAGACAAAGGCCTACCAAATGGTAGGCCTTTGTTTAATCTGACGGAAGCGCAAAGCTAATCAAGAGCTTGCATCAACTCACTATTCCCACGTTTCGCAAAAGCCAGAGATGGTTTTCACTGAAATCTGGCGTGTTGTCGACAAAGCATAGCTGGTTCAGATCCATCATCTGTTTGCGTGCTGCCCGTTATGCGTAATTCATGAACAAAATCGCCAGTATGCAAGTACGACCTTCGGGATTAAATGGCGTCACGGAACGCGACAAAAGCATCGTTTCTGCCGGGGGGATAATTACATTTTAAAACGCTCTATCTGAAAGCAGAGGTTTTAAATGGTGGACACATTAGCGCAATTTTTTGCACTGAATAGCGGATTAATTACTCTGTTACAGGCCCATCAGATTTTTTTGTTTCCAGTTCCGCAACGCGCGCGGTCAAGGCATCAACCTGAGCCATTAGCGCCAGAATGGCCTCATGATGAAGCGCTGCCGCCACACCCGCTGTGTCAGGGCTTAATACGTCTTTAATCACGGTACCGTCGTCCAGCTCTCTGTTACCAGTGACAAAAACGTTATCCGGGAATACGGACTGAACTTCCTGAGCAATAAAACCGATACCCGGCGCGACGCCATCCAGACGTTTCCACGAAACACCGCGAATAGCCTGCATTTTCTCCAGGGGATTTTCTATCCTTGCCACGTCGTATTTCAGGCGTTCGTCAGAGTTTGAAATCCACGTTCCAGGGGCTGTTGCCGAACCGAACTGATCAAACATATACCTTGTATAACCTGAATTCGACGTTGGCTGGATAGCGATGATCGCCTTTGACCCCGAGCCCTGAACAGCCAGACCGTGAAACAAGAATTGTGCCCCGTTATACACGCCGCTATTCCAGCCTGAGCTGGCTAACGGTGTCACTGTTTCTGTGCCGACCGCGGGGGCGACAACAGGAGATGCGGCTCTCAAATAGACACTACTGCTAATGGTGCCACCGCTTTTCCCTTCAACTGTATTGAGACGATTATCATTTCCTGGGCAAAACGTTCCGGGGGTGGTGCCGAACGGGTTTGCTAACCCCGTCCCCCCCTGAGTCTGGCTGAGCGGTGTTGATAGCCCTGACAGACTGGTGATATCGGAGTTTGCCCCTTTTTTTGCCAGCGATTTCTGACCGGGAACGGTGACTGCAACGCCGTTAGTAGTGATAGTGACGTCACCAGACGCATTCATCACGTCGGCGAAACCGCTCATATTTTTTTGAAACAGCGTCAGCGTCTCAGCGATATTCTGCGCCAGTCCGTCCACGCTCAGCGAATCACTCAGGAGGATGGCGTAAGCAGAACCCGCAGCAATTGTCGGGTTTGCCGCTGGCGTCACGGTGAGCTGGGTGGCGCTGGTAATGTTCGTTATCTGAAAAACCTGCGGAGGAGTAGTCAGGGAAATTAACGTGCATCCAACACGGATCAGTGACCCTGCAGCTATAAAGTTCGCACCGGTTCCTGTGAGCATGTTGCCGTTGATAGCTATGGTGCCAGTTGTGTAAATCATATTTTCTCCATTTAGAAATGACAAAAAACCGCCTGAGCGGTTTTCGGTTATTTCTGCTGTCAGGAATTAATCATAGAGGTCTGAATTGATATAAACCAGACTTCCCTGCCAATTTCTTCTGAATGCGTTGTTGCCCGCGTAACCGAATTTCGTATAAATATCCAAGTATGAAGCCATAGGCGCTATCGTATTTCCAAACGCGGCGGGGATAACAGTAAACCAGACTCCCCCTGCAGCTTTATAGCCCCCCCACGGTCCAGGCCACACTGCGACGTTATAAGGGAAAGTCAGATTGGCCAAAAGACCGTTCTTGTATGGAATATCGCCGAGGGGATATACCTCAAGGGGACACGTATCGGACGAATATATAATTTCTTCAGCTTCGTTATAAAATGCAACACCGTAATCGCCAGGTACAGGATTAATACTGCTGAATATATAGAGGTTGATCACTTGCTGAAAAAACGACAACACTTCTATTCTCCACTGCCCTGCATAATTAATAAGTGGTCCGATACCAATCCCGTCGCCGCCCCCCTCCGGTCCCAGCGTTACCTGACGCATAAACGGCATCATCGCAGCAGATACAGGAACTCCTGTATCGATATACGTTTTCCCCCATTCGTTATTCGTCGAGGTTGTAAAGGTTATTTTTCCGGTAAAATGCATGAAATGAGTATCCGGGCTGGCATACACCGTTCCATCTTCCCGCGATATTTCCATCCCAATTAGCATTATAGATTCTCCATTCTGACTAAAAATGTGCAGCCATCGAGCCCGGAATAATTCAATAAATTCCCATTTATGGTAAAAACAGGATCACTACCGTAATGCCACGACAGAGCGAGCACACTCATTTTGAATTTGCTGGCGTTAAATGCATATGACAGAGTGCCGGCACCGTAAATCATCACTTTGAAATCCAGATACCACACTGGCTGTAATGTATCGAGATATGTTCTGTTTGCGGTCGAAACAATTATGCCGTAAGCCATTTACCCTCCTTTAGCTTGCATTCAGGTCACCGAATTTAGCGCGGATACGGCCTGCACTGTCTTTAATAATCAGTGCGTTGCTAGTGAGTTTAAGGCTTCCCTGTCCTGCTGTGGCGCCGTTAACCTCAAACGTTCCGTCCGATTTCATAATCGTACCTGACTGTCCGGCAACATAATTCGATGACCTGAGTTCACCAATTTTCGCTAATGTTATTGCCGCATATTGAATAAACGTGTCACGAATAAACGTCTGGCCGTTCTGAATAACAAACGGCAGTGTGGCGGCGGCGCCAGCCTGAGACATGACAGCAAAACGGTCAGCCAGGAAGACAACCTGGCTTTGCATTCCACCAGGCGTATTCTGCACGCCCAGCCCCATTCCTGCCGCGTACCGAACACCGTTGGCATCGATACCGACTTTAATCGAGTACATTGCGTTCAGGTTGCCGCTGATATCCGCTACTGCCTGGGCATTCGTGGCAATAGAAGATGTATGACCGTTAACCGTTACACTCAGCGCATTTATCTGCGTGGCAGATGCCTGCTGATAACTGGATACGGACTGAGACAGACTGTTTATAGTCGAAGTATTCCCCGCCACGTCCGTGCGAAGCTGGAGCATTGATTGCGCTGTGGCCTCATTGCCGCTGGCGACCACGTCCTCAACGCGCTGGATACTGGCGACGCTGGCGCCATACTGCACGCTTTGTTTTACCTGCTGGCTCACCTGCGCCAGTGTGTTCTCAATCAACGCCACCGCCGTGTTTTGCACCCCACCAGCAGCATTAGCCGTTTTCCCTGACAGTTCGTCGAACCGGGACGCGGTAGCGCTGTCGAGGGTGGACACAGCCTGTGTAAGCTGAGTTACGTCAGCGGCATTGTCCTCCGTCTGTACCGTCAGCGTATTAACCGCCGTGGCGCGGGCCTGAGTCTCATCAGCCAGCGCCTGCGTGAGCTGCGTTACCTGTGCCGCATTCTGGTCAGTTTTCGCCTCCAGGCGCGTCACGTCGGTAACGCGGGCCTGTGTTTCGGTGGCGATAACCTCACGCAACTGAGTGAACGATGCCGAGTTTGCCCCGTTCTGCGCCGACTGCCTCACCACCACATCAGCGATGGCCAGGGCATTACCAATGATGGCCTCTGCTGTCTGCCGGTTCGCGCCCACTGTAGCCGCCAGTTGGTCGGCGTTTTGCCTGACCGCCTCTGCCAGTTCAGCAACCTTTTCACTGCTCTCCACGGCATTTTCAATCAGATCCTTGAACAGTTCAGTGTCCTTGATCTGCTCAAGCACGGCATCGGTGATATCAGACACGTCAATACTGGCCTGTCCCTTCACCCAGTCGGTGTAACCCGACTCGTTCCCGGTCCTGTCCACCAGTTGTGCGCGATACCAGAAAACCTGCCCCGCTTTGAGGCCAATCTGCTGATATTTACGTAGCGGATACGGCACGTCCGCCAGCAAAACCGCCTCATCAGTCGTCCCCGTGGCGCTGTACTGAATTTCCGTTTTCAGCGTGTCGTCGGTATTCGCAGGAAATCCCCAGTTCAGTTCAATGCCGAAAACCACATGGTCTGATGCCATCAAACCGACAGGTTTCGGCGGATTTCCCGTTTTCCCGGTCAGTGTTGTCTCGGTTGAGTATCCCCAGCCGGAGGAAATTTCAGCCGCGTTAATAGCCCGCACCCGCGCAAGATAACGCCCGGTGTAAATGGCTGGCACCTCAAACGACGCGGTAGAGCTGCGGGGGACGTTCACCCAGTCGCCATCGTTGCGCCGCCACTGGGCCTCGTACGAAATAGCGTTTGGTGCCTGGTCCCAACTGACACGCATCGTCTCCAGACTGATCCCCTGATTTACAACGGCGTAGCTGGAAATGACGATGCTCGCAGGTGCGGACTGGTGACCCGGAGGGATCACGCTGATTGGACGCTCATCAATTACCGCTCCGGTATCGATACGAGCATATTTATCCGGGTCGTGTGCGGCACCCGCGATGGTGAAGGTGCCGTCGTCATTTTCCGTAACGCTGACAACACGATATTGCTCTGCGTAAAGCGTATCTGACTCAATAACCCATACCGCTTCAGCCTCGGGCGTTGTAGTGAACACCGTCGAAACGGTGACTTTATTACCGCTGACAGCCTGAATGGTGCGGCTTTGTGATGCGCCTGTCGGCAGGTTAACCATAATGCGATCACCCGCCACGGCATCCGGCACGCGGTCGAGCGTCAGAACCCGACCACTTACCGCGCTGATGCGGCCACCTGTCACTTTTCCGGCCAGGTCCCTGTCACTGACTGCAATGATGTATCCCGGCTGCGGGATATTCCCGTCAAGACCAACAGAGAAGGAGACCACACGGTCTTTGTTATTGGTCAGAATGCCCCAGCGCCCCTTACGGTTTGCCTCCGATTGCCGGGTGCAGCCGATAGCCGTCATTTCAAGCTGGTTAAAGCCAAAGCGACGCACCAGATCCTGCTCGAATACAGGCTCCATTGCGTCGGAATACGCATTCGCCGGGTCGGAGTATGTAACCAGTGCAGAGGTATAGCGGGTTTTAGAGGTGCTGCTGCTGTACGTGAATTTACCGTCCAGGGTATTTGCGTTGGTGTAGCTGTAATCGACGTCACGCGGCATATCAGCCAGGGCAACAATCTGATTGCCGCCCCAGTACGTCATCCCCCGGAAAATGGCCGCAAAATCGCGCAGCACGGTATAAGCGTCGTTACGGTCCTGGACGTAAACGTTGCAGGTATAACGTGGCTCAGTTCCTCCACCGCCTTTACCGTCAGGGACAAGTTGATCGCAGTACTGCGCAACCTGATACAGCATCCATTTATCGATGTTCGACGCTGTCAGGCGGTCACCCAGGCCAAATCTGTCACTCACCACCAGATCATAAAAAATCCATGCCGGATTGTCCGTCCATGCCCACTTAAATGCCCCTGACCATGTACCGCTGTAGGTGCGTGTTTCAGGGTCGTAAGTATCAGGTACGCGGATTACTCGACCGCGAGGCTCGCATGAAATCTGCGGGACAGATCCATTAAACTGGCTGGAGTCGAACTCGATGTACAACAGAGCGGTATTCGGATAACGCAACTTAGCGTCGATCACTTCCGTGTAGCTCTGGAGCGTCATCGTGTCGCCGATTTTTGCGCTGTTCGCGTCCGTAGTTATTTTACGCAGGCGAACCGTCCACGTTGTGGCATCGGCTGGCAGATTGATGCGATGGCTGCGCTCATAACCTGACGTATTTTTCCCGTTAACTGAAGCACTGATTACCGTCTGAAAAGCGCCGCCATTCGTCTGCAAATCAATCGCATAATTAATGGTGTAACCCACCAGGTCTCCGTCATCTTCCTGTCGGAAAATGGACGGCCATTTAAGACGCAGACGAACTGCAGAAAGTTGAGTATTGGTGAGTGTTCGGGTCCACGGCGACTTACTTGAAACAACCACGCCGCCAAGACTGATTTCGTTTTCGCCGCCAGGTATTCCCTGAATGTAGGTTTGCGCCTGAGTACCAGAGCGAAATTCCCAGGTTACACCTCTGAAATTTGACGAACCATCAGCACTCAGTAGCGGTGTACCATCCAGAAAAATAGATTGCCCGGTGAGATCGCCTGAAAATTCACCCTCACCCAGTGCCAGCAGGATTTTTGCTTTCGCGACCGACTGGAGATCGTCGGGCTGTTCTGTCGGCGTGCGGGGAGATGAAGAGCCGCCCTTTCGCCCCTGAATTTTCTTATTTGCCATATTTCGCCCATAAAAAAACCGCCTGGAGGCGGTTATTCAAGTGAGATTAATTAACTGCGAGGTTAATTTACTGCTGATCTTCAATGTAAATCCCGGCAGAAATAATTGCGCCACCGATACGGCGCTTACCGTACAACAGTGGCACCGGATACCCCTGCGATGTCGTATTGGTTACGCCACCAAATGCATATGACGGTTTATTGTCTACTGATTGTGTTTTTGCCAAACCGGTAGGCTGAGGGGATAACAGTTGAATGACACCGCCGAGTGTCATAGATACCCCCATAGCGGCAACGGCCCCCCAGCCACCAGCAAATGCGGCACCGCCACCAATGCCGAGAGCAACACCATTTGTTGCAATCGCCGCCACAGTGACAAGGGCAACGCCGAGGATAGGCTGGAGTAGTCCTCCACGCTTACTACCTATAATGACAGGCACTATACGGATGACCTCTCCGGTAACCGGAAATCCCAAATCATCCATTCCGATATTATTTTTGCCTTTGAATACCGCGTAGGTAAGCCCGCGTCGCTTACTGGTTATCATGAATTTTTCAAAGCCAGTAATGGTTGCTGCTAACGCTCTGGTGGCTTCATGTGTATTTCTTATTAACCGATGATGAACTTTGCCGAATGTTTTACCAAGAACACCAAATAGTTCTATACGAGTCATTATTTCTTTCATAAGACACCAATAAAAAACCCTGCCATAGCAGATTTAGTGAAATCACAAGCATCTTTTAATGCTGCCTATTCGATCATTTACTCTATAAAAAACAAAGCACTTTGATTATAAAAGTTAATCCTTGTCATACCGTTATCTGTGAATACAACTACCATCTCACTTTGCGTTTCAGAGTAAACGGTTTTTCCATCATTAAGATTAATGTTATCTTGAATAAATGGATTACCATAACGAAATACTTTTACTTGCCAGTCGGCCAATATACAACTGGATACTTCATTCACTGATTTGTTCGTAGTAAATGTAATATCCGGCTTTTTATTTCATAAGTCCTGCATATTTACACAACCGGAAAGGATGAATATGGTAATCAATCCTTTTAATATCTTCATGGATACATTCCTTATAGATAATCATGCATCATGATAGCAGATTTATATGCCGCAAGAGCATTACAGTTCTGTCTTGCCAATAGCCCCCATAAGGAACACGATTGCTCAAACGCCCGTACAGATGGTGAAGCATCATATTACCTTCCAGCAGCACCCCGGCGTGATTCCATTTGTTGGCCTGCACCTGCATGATCACAACATCACCCGGTTGAGGGGCATCAGTCACTTCCCTGAACCCGCATTCATGCCAGTTATCCTGATATAAATTGTCGGGGTATTGGTCCTCCCACCACGGATAATCAACACGGTAATCCGGCAGCTCAATGCCGTACGTTTGCCGATAATAGGACATCACCAGGCCCCAGCAGTCGTAAACCCCCAGCACAAAAGGCCGCTCCAGCAACGGCAATTCGCCGCGCGGGTTGATTGTACGCAGATCGCCTTCCGGCCAACTGACAATGTGCCAGGGTATGCGGAAAAATAGACAAACATTATCCCGGGAACCAGAAAAACAAAGGGCCTACCAAATGGTAGGCCCTTGTTTAATCTGGCGGAAGCGCAGAGATTCGAACTCTGGAACCCTTTCGGGTCGCCGGTTTTCAAGACCGGTGCCTTCAACCGCTCGGCCACACTTCCGGAATGAGGCGCACTATAAACATCCCCGATGCATCTGTAAAGCCCTGAAATGTTCATATGCCTGAAAAACAGCCAAAAGTGCGTTAATCGCCTGAAATAACAACACACTGACCATTTTACAACCGCTTTTTGCGACAGGCGCCTCAATGTTTTTTGATGTACATATCCTTCGTTAAATAATATCCAAGCTTGTCCGGGTCAAACCCACCGACCCACGGCTTCACAAGGTGCGTTCTCACATAGTGATAGACAGGAATCGCCGGGACATCTTGCCCCAGGATATCTTCCGCCTGCTGATAATACTTACTTCGCTGGGCGAGATCGCTCGCCCTGGCGGCATTGCGCAGTGCGTCATCGTAAGCCGGATTACTGTATTGCGAGGTATTCTCGCTATCGCCCGTGCGGAAAGTATTTAAAAAGGTTGCCGCATCATCATAGTCAGCATTCCAGGCGTAGCGCACCAGATCGAAATGACCTGTGTGCATGGCATCGAGCATCGTTTTCCATTCCTGATTTTGCAGCTTTGCCTCTACCCCCAGATTTTTCTTCCACATCGAACTGACAGCAATGGCGATGCGCTGATGGGTTTCCATGGTGTTATAAAGCAGATTAAACGACAGTGGATGCGCTTCATTAAACCCGGCTTCCTTGAGCAATCGCTTCGCTTCTGCAATCCGTTTTTCCTGTGGCCAGGTGGCATAATCCGTTGCGGACAATGTTACGCCACCGATTTCTGGCTGGCTGATTAACCAGGCCGGTCGCTGCCCCTGCCCCATCACCTTATCGGCAATGATATCTTTATCCAGCGCCATATTGAGCGCCCGGCGCACCCGAGGATCGTTGAACGGTGCTTTAGTGGTATTAAATTCGTAGTAATAAGTCGCCAGCAGCGGCGAGACCTTGACCTGATCGCCAAGCGTCTTTTTTAACTGGGCAAACTGGTTTACCGGCAAGGTATAGGTGATGTCTATCTCACCGGCTTTATAGCGGTTTACATCGGCGGTTTCAGAGGAGACAGGCAGATAGGTGACTTTATTTATCACCGTGGCGCCATTGTCCCAGTAGCGCGGATTGCGTACCGCGACAATGCGCTCATTTACCACCCAGTCACTAAGTTTGTAGGCACCGCTGGTCACAATATGTTCCGGTTTGGTCCATTTATCGCCAAAGCGGCTGATAAGTATTTTATCCAGCGGCACCAGTGACGGATGGCCCAACATGGCAAGGAATGCCGATGTCGGCTGAGTCAGGCGAATCTCCAGCGTATTATCATCCAGTGCCTTAACACCGAGCGTATCCGGCGTTTTCTTACCCAAAGCAATGTCAGCGGCATTTTCGATGTGCATATTGCCGGGGTAGCTGGCATAAGGTGACGCGGTTTTCGGATCGACAAGTCGCTGCCAGCTCCAGACGAAATCTTTCGCTGTAATGGCCGTTCCATCAGACCATGTCACGTTGGGGCGCAGATGAAATATCCACACCGTATTGTCTTTGTTTTCCCATGATTGCGCGAGACGTGGCTCAACAGAGCCATCTTTTTTTATCGCAACAAGCCCGTCGAATAAATCTCTGATAATGCCGAATTCGACATCGCTTTCTACTTTATGAGGATCGAGGGATGCAGGTTCACTGCCATTGTTACGCACCAGTTCCTGCTGGGCCGCCAGCTCAGTTCCTGCCGGAACAGTCGCTGCATTTAATGACGCGGAGACGCTCATAATGCCTAGCGTTAAAGCGCTAAGGGTAAAACGGGTAAAATGTCGTGATTTCATCTTTTTCGCCCTGATTATATTCCTGATGACGACGCGACTTCTTTCTTAGCGCGCTAAAGTCATCGGAGCAATATTTTTCAGTGACATATAAGACACTGGTATGGTTATTTTCTTCAAATGCGCACTTATGCTTAATTCTTGAACATTTGCAGTATATTTAACCAAATGGATTTGCTTGCTTTTTGAGTAAAGATGGGTAAAACAACTTTGTAAGGAAACGGGGATTTCCTATCCTCGACATTTAATGACATCTGTTATGTTAAAAGAGAGTGCCTCATGGATCGTATTATTACCTCCTCGCGCGACCGTTCATCGTTGCTTAGCACCCATAAGGTGCTGCGCAATACCTATTTCTTACTGAGCCTGACGCTGGCCTTTTCCGCCATCACGGCAACCGCAAGCACTGTGCTGATGCTGCCCTCTCCGGGTCTGATTCTGACACTGGTGGGAATGTACGGCCTGATGTTCCTGACCTATAAAACGGCGAACTCACCGGCGGGTATTTTCTCTGCCTTCGCCTTTACCGGCTTCCTGGGTTATATCCTGGGCCCAATTCTGAATGCGTATCTCTCTGCGGGTATGGGCGATATCATCGGCCTGGCGCTGGGGGGAACCGCACTGGTGTTCTTCTGCTGCTCGGCATATGTTCTGACAACACGCAAAGACATGTCCTTCCTCGGCGGTATGCTGATGGCAGGTATCGTGGTTGTGCTGATCGGAATGGTAGCTAACATCTTCCTGCAACTGCCGGCGCTGCATCTGGCTATTAGCGCAGTGTTCATCCTGATTTCCTCAGGCGCAATCCTGTTCGAAACCAGCAACATCATTCACGGTGGCGAGACAAACTATATTCGTGCAACCGTGAGCCTGTATGTATCGCTCTACAATATCTTTGTAAGCCTGCTGAGTATTCTGGGCTTCGCCAGCCGCGACTAATCGCGTCATCGTGCATGACCAGGCCCCGCTTATGCGGGGCTTTGTTTTTTGCTACACTCCCCGCGTTATTGACTGACCTTGCGAACGACCATGATCTTTGACGGTAAAGAAATTGAAACCGATAGCGAAGGCTATCTGAAAGACACGACTCTGTGGAGCGAAGCACTGGCATCAGCGATTGCCGAAAATGAAGGTATCGCCCTCGCAGAAGAACACTGGGAAGTGGTGCGCTTTGTGCGCGAGTTTTATCTGGAGTTCAATACATCGCCCGCCATCCGCATGCTGGTAAAAGCGATGGCTAACAAATTCGGTGAAGAAAAAGGCAACAGCCGTTATCTGTATCGCCTCTTCCCGAAAGGACCGGCAAAGCAGGCAACGAAAATTGCTGGCCTGCCCAAACCGGTAAAGTGCATTTAATAGCGAATCCCAAAATTCGTCCATTCTCTGCCGGGTTGATGAGGCTCTGTTAAAACCTTTTCAACCCTGGCGCTACGCGGCCCACCCGCTTTCAGCCAGCTAATCAGCTCTTCTACCTTCTCGTTATTTCCACAGGCGACAACTTCTACGCTGCCGTCGTCCATATTGCGCGCGTAGCCGGTTAACCCCAGGCGCTGCGCCTCACGTTGCGTGCTATAACGAAACCCGACGCCCTGGACCATGCCATGAACCCAGCATATTACGCAATTCGATGTTGTTTCGTTCGCCATAATGACCTCCTCTAATGCGGGATCAGCTCTATTTTAATAGTAGAAACGTTAATCATCAGCGTACAGTTTTAGGTAAACATCCATAGTGCTCCCGGAATCTGGCGGTAAAACGCGAACCCGAAAGATATCCACATCGGGAGGCGATTTCACCAATGGGCAGTCTGGTCGATTGTAGCTGGGACAATGCAAGCGACATGCGAACCTCCTCGACAATTTGCCGGTAGCTTTGAGATTCATCTTTAAGCCGTCTGCGTAAAGTGGATTCGCCAACAGCAAGTTGCCCTGCTATCTCCTGCACGCTCCAGTTCTTTGCCGGCGACAGCATGACAATTTGTCGTACCTGCTCGGTCAGACTAAAGCGTCGCTCAATCAGAAGCGGGCCCGCCATTCCATCTTCAAGCAGTGCCAGCAAAAGCCCCATCGCCTGATGTTTTTGTAACTTTTCCGCTAAATCATGGCGAACCGCATGCAATAAATTGCTCCACATAAATGCGAGGCCATTACTCAGCGGTGTGCATACAGACGCAGGCCTGGCAGCAGGAAAATCACGTACATATTGCGCTTTAAATTCTGCGAGCAGCTCTGGCGATAACAATAATAAATCGGAACGAAACTGGCCTTGCACAGGCTGATTAATGATTTCGAGAGCGGTATTTGCCGGAATGATAATAAGCTCGTCAGGTGTTGCGACCAGCCGATTATCTTCCTGGATAATGACCTTGCTCCCCTGAGTAATATGACAAATGGCAGCACTAAAAAGCTTTACGCGATGCAGACGATGCATATGGTTTGAACGGACTTCTGCCGCCGTTAACGTTTTATGCTGAAACTGGACTTTCTGCACCGTGTCACCTTTATCTTCCGTATGTGGCGGTTAAGTTTGCTTTCGCAATGACGTTGCTGTTGAGCATGTAGCCAACCAGAGCACCACTTGCATTGCTATCAACAGGCAGTTTATCAGTACTCAGTGCCCATACGGTGAATTGATACGGATGCGGTTTATCGCCAACGGGAGGGCACGCGCCACCGAAGCCCGCATAACCATAATCGTTTCGCCCCTGAACTGCCCCGGCTGGCAGCACAGGGCTCTTTGTATCCCCCGCGCCGCTGGGCAGTGTCTGTATCTGCGCAGGTATGTTCACCACTGTCCAGTGCCACCAGCCACTCCCCGTCGGGGCTGCGGAATCATAAACGGTAACGGCAAAACTTTTTGTTCCTGCGGGTGGATTATGCCAGCTCAGTTGCGGTGATCTATTGCCGCCATGACAGCCAAATCCCGCAAAAACATGTTGTTCTGATAAGCGATGGTTCTGAATATCCGTGCTGCTGAGGCTAAACGTCTCGCCCGCAAAGGCATTCATGCTCCCGACAGCCATAATACTTAAGACGGTGAAGGTGATTTTTTTCATTGTATTTCCTCGTGGATGTTGAGAAATACAATTTAAGGTTTAGCGTACATAAACGTTGTGCCTGAACGTTTTGATTTTGTGCCGAAACGCTCACCCCTTCTGGCTGATGCCTGACCCGGGCATGTGTGCTACCCTACGCGCCGTTTAACTATCAAGAGCCGGGTCGATATCCCCGGTTAATATTGACGTTCGTCAGAGGTTCCCCGGTATGACCGAATCTACAAGTGCAAGGTTTCCCCGTTTAGTGTTAGCCAAAGGGCGCGAGAAGTCCTTGCTGCGCCGCCATCCCTGGGTGTTCTCCGGTGCCGTAAGCCGTATGGAAGGAAAAGCCCGTTCCGGTGAGACTATCGACATCGTCGATGCGCAGGGTAAATGGCTGGCGCGCGGCGCCTTTTCGCCAGAATCGCAAATCCGCGCTCGCGTCTGGACCTTCGATCAAAGTGAGATTATCGACACCGCGTTCATCACCCGTCGCCTGCAGCAGGCACAGCAATGGCGCGACTGGCTGGCACAGCGCGACGGACTGGACAGCTATCGCCTGATCGCAGGTGAATCTGATGGTTTACCGGGCGTTACCATCGATCGCTTCGGTAATTTCCTGGTGCTGCAATTGCTGAGTGCTGGCGCAGAATATCAGCGCGCGGCCATTATCTCTGCGCTACAGACACTCTACCCGCAATGCTCCATCTACGATCGCAGCGATGTTGCAGTACGTAAAAAAGAGGGGCTGGAACTCGCACAGGGTCCGGTTGTGGGTGAGTTACCGCCTGATCTGCTACCTATCGTAGAAAATGGTATGAAGCTGTATGTCGATATCAAGGCTGGTCACAAAACCGGATACTATCTCGATCAACGCGACAGCCGCCTGGCAACCCGCCGTTACGTTGCCGATAAACGTGTCCTTAACTGCTTCTCTTACACTGGCGGTTTCGCCGTGTCCGCACTGATGGGTAATTGCCGTCAGGTGGTAAGCGTGGACACCTCACAGGAAGCGCTGGACGTTGCCAAAAAGAACGTTGAGCTAAACCAGCTTGATCTCAGTAAGGCTGAATTTATCCGTGATGACGTCTTCAAACTGTTGCGCAAATATCGCGATCAGGGCGAGAAATTTGATGTCATCGTCATGGATCCGCCAAAGTTCGTGGAAAACAAAAGTCAGCTTCAGGGCGCGTGCCGCGGCTATAAGGATATCAACATGCTTGCTATCCAGTTGTTGAATCCCGGAGGCGTGTTGCTGACATTCTCCTGCTCTGGCCTGATGACCACAGATTTATTTCAGAAAATCATCGCCGATGCCGCAATAGATGCTGGTCGTGATGTACAATTTATAGAGCAGTTCCGTCAGGCCGCCGATCACCCGGTGATCGCTCCCTACCCGGAAGGACTGTACCTGAAAGGTTTTGCCTGTCGCGTCATGTAACTTGATTTTTGGAGCCTCGCCCGCATATCTGGGTTATGTACAGGTTCCCGGGAGGTGACAATGATTGCCAGCAAATACGGTATTGGTCAGCAGGTTCGCCACTCGCTGCTGGGCTACCTTGGCGTAGTGGTGGATATTGACCCTGAGTATTCACTCGACGAACCATCAGTTGATGAACTGGCGGTCAACGATGAACTACGGGCTGCGCCCTGGTACCATGTAGTGATGGAAGATGATGACGGCCAGCCGGTTCATACCTATCTGGCCGAAGCGCAGTTAACCAGCGAGATTCAGCAAGAACATCCTGAGCAACCTTCGATGGATGAACTGGCGCGTACGATCCGCAGGCAACTGCAGGCCCCCCGCCTGCGTAACTGACAACACCCCGCGCTGCGGGGTGTTTTTATTTTGCGAGTCCTAAACGCGGGATTTCAATCGCGGGACATCTGTCCATCACTACTTTCAACCCAGCCTCACAGGCTAACACTGCGGCCTGTTCGTTGATCACGCCAAGTTGCATCCATAATGTTTTTGCACCAATGGCAATAGCTTCCTGGGCAACTCCCCACGCCGCTTCGGAATTACGGAATACGTCAACCATATCCACCTTTTCCGGCACGTCAGCCAGCGTGGCGTATCCTTGCTGCCCCAGAAGCGTTTCACCCGCTACTTTTGGTGATACCGGAATGACGTGGTAGCCCTGATCAAGCAGATATTTCATGACGCGGTAGCTCGGCCGGTCAGGTTTGTCACTGGCCCCCACCAGCGCGATGGTACGTGTCGATTTCAGGATCTCGGCGATATCGGTCTCTTTCATGGTTTCCTCCTGCGGTTTTCCAAAGTGTATGCCAAACATTCCGCTACAACCATGTATCCCATACAGAAGTATGAGTGCGCGAGCAGGTTATATGTCTATAAGTTAATAAATATATTGAAAGGTTGCTTCGCAAAGCGATCATGGGAGCGCGCAATGAAGTGCGGGTGGAAAGTATTCATTATCACGTGTTTGATACCGGTTAATGTACTGGCCACATCGCTTCGTCTGTCTGGTGATATTGACCTGTTGGTTCTTGATGGCAAAAAGGTATCCAGCTCACTGCTGCGTGGCGCGGAAAGTATCGAACTGGAAAACGGAGTTCATCAGGTGGTATTCCGGGTTGAAAAAAATGTGGAGCCCGGGAATCGCGAATCCCGGCTCTTTGTTTCCGTACCGCTGATTGCCACCTTCGACACGCAGCGCATCAGCCAGGTGAATTTCAATCTTCCCGCTATCGACACGCAAAAGGCGGCCGAGACGTTTAATGCCACGCCTCACCTGGCTTTACTGGATGGTAACGCCACACCGATTCCGGTGAAACTGGATATTCTTGAGATCAGTGCAAACACGAAAGTCATTGACTATGAACGCGCGACAGAGCAATACAACAAAGCGGGGAAATATGCTTCGCTGCCCAAATTTGCGCAGATAATGGCCGACGACAGCGCTTTGCTCTCCGGTGTCTCCGAGCTGGACGCGCCACAGACGCACTCGCAGACTCTCACAGAGCAGCGGCTGAAATTCTGGTATCAACAGGCAGATCCGCAAACCCGCGACCGTTTTATGCAATGGATTAAGCAACAACCCCCGTCATGATCCGCGCCAGTTAACATTACGCGCATTAGCCCATATTTTTTTATGCCATTCTCTTGCAGCATCAGGTGCTTCCAGTAATCTGTAGCGAAATTACATTAACGGAATCGAATTATGGAACTCACAACACGTTCGTTACCCGTGCGTAAGCACATCGCACTGGTTGCGCACGACCACTGCAAGCAGATGCTGATGAAATGGGTTGAACGCCATCAGCCCAAACTGGCAAATCATGTTCTCTATGCCACAGGGACAACCGGGAATCTGATTCAACGCGCTACCGGTCTTGAAGTTAATGCCATGTTGAGCGGCCCGATGGGCGGTGACCAGCAGGTTGGAGCACTCATCTCGGAAGGGAAAATTGATGTGCTGATTTTCTTCTGGGATCCGCTGAATGCAGTACCACACGACCCGGATGTTAAGGCGCTGCTGCGTCTGGCGACCGTGTGGAATATTCCGGTGGCCACGAACCTTTCCACCGCTGATTTCATTATCCAGTCTCCCGGTTTCGCGGAAAGTGTGGAAATCCTCATCCCGGATTACCAGCGCTACCTAGCTGAACGTCTGAAATAATCTATGCAGGCGGCTGGTGCCGCCTGTTCTCAGGGTTTTTTCGCTACTGGCACATTAAGCTGCCTGAGCGCCTCAACGAATCGCGACGGGTTTTCTTTATCAAACAGCAACCAGACACGCTTACGTGCTCGGGTGATGGCGACATACAACAAACGACGCTCTTCGGCGTCAGGGAAGTCCTCCGGCACCGGTAACAGGGCTTGCTCCATAATGGATTCACGGGCGGGAGCCGGAAAACCGTCCTGCCCTTCATGCAACCCCAGCACAATCACATACTCTGCCTGCTGCCCTTTGCTGGCGTGAATAGTCATAAAATCGAGCTGCAGTTTTGGCCAGCGGGTGGCGGCTTTCTCCAGACTGGCGGGTTTACCGTGGTGATAACGCGCCAGCACAAGAATACGATCCTCCTCGGTGGCGTAGCCGCTGAGTTTATCGAGAAGCGCATCAAGTTGGTCTACCGCCAGCAATGTCACCGCATTTTTATCCCCGGCGCTCAGGCTGTTCAGGGGTTTATTAAGCTGGTGGGGATTCTGCTGAATAAATCCATTTGCGACTTCGCCAATACGCGTATTAAAGCGATAGGTGGTATCCAGCGCGCACAGATCGCCTTCGCCAAAATAGTCATGAAACGCTGTGGTCAGAGACAATTGCGCGCCGCTGAAACGGTAAATAGCCTGCCAGTCATCACCGACCGCAAACAAGGTGGTTTGCGAATTTTGCCGCCGTAATGCGGCCAGCAGCGCGGCGCGTTGCGGTGAAATGTCCTGAAACTCATCCACCAGGATATGCTTCCAGGGACTGACAAAACGACCTTTATCCAGCACGTTAATCGCCTGATGAATTAATCCGGAAAAATCGACAGCGTTTTCCGCTTTAAGCGCAGTTTTCCAGGCTTTCAGCAGGGGCGCCATGAGTTTGACCCGCTTACTGAAAAGCGTGCGTACCTCTTCCGGCGCCGAATCAATCATTTCAGCCTGACTGCCACCATGCATACGCATCAGGCTAACCCAGCGATCCAGTCGGGTACCCATCCGACGCTCTATTTTTTCATCATTCCAGAAAGCGCCTTCCGTAAGCTCCCACTGCAACTCCTCTTCCAGCCACTGTCGCCAGCCTTTTGCCTGCGCCTTTTTCTCTGCGCACTGGGCTTGCCAGGCTTTCAGCAAGAGTGTTTGTCGTGCCCGGGTATCGTTCTCAAGTTTGCTAATTTCAGGCGCTTTTTTACCACCTTGCTGGATGATGTATAACGCCAGCGCATGAAACGTGCGTGCAGTGATGTCTTCCGTATGCAATCGCTCACGAATCCGCTCATCCATCTCTTGCGCGGCTTTTCGGCCAAAGGCCAACAGCAGGATCTGCTCCGCTGCCGCCTCGCCGCGGAGCAACAGCCAGCCTGCACGCGCCACCAGTACCGAGGTTTTACCGCTGCCCGCCCCGGCGAGTACCAGCAGCGCGTTTTCACCATTGACCACCGCCCTTGCCTGTGCCGGATTGAGCGGCGAACTTTCGATATTTTTAAAAAAGGTCTCGTACTGAACCAGCATTTTGTCGGTCCAGTTTTGATTATGTTGCGCTCGCGCAGCCTCTGTATCTTTTAACCAGGCCTGGCATTGCCGCCACAGATCCCTACAGTTAGCAAAAGACTCAAGTCGGCTGGTGGGAACAGGCAACGCATCGAACGCCTTAAGTAGCTGTTGCTGAACACCTTTAAGCTGCGCGCGAGTGAGCCATTTTTCCTGATCCATACGCCCGGAAATGTCCGCGAGTTGTTCAGATAGCACTCCCGCAGCCACCTCGCTCATCTCCGTGCTCCATGCCATCCAACGTTCATTCAGATGCTGATAAAAACGCTGTGTTTCATTCCATTCGGTACCGTGCAAACGAACGACTTTATTATCGGCCAGAACGAATTCCAGCTCACCCCATACCAGACCACGCTTACACTCGATTGCCAGCAGCTGATTAAAGGGGATAAGGTATTCATGTCGATCACCTGAAACCTTCACGCCCGCATTGAGGATGACCACTCGATCATATGGATGCTGCGCCAGCCGCTTTCCCAATGAAGTCGCTTTTAGTTCCATCACACATCCTTTTTCAGCTTATGACTGTGCTTGCCAGTTTAACCGCCAGAGAATACGTGCTCCAGCCCAAAAAATCGTTACAATTGTCAGGTCAATTCTCTGACAGAATAGCATTGAGGTAATATGCGTACCGTTCTGAATATCCTGAACTTTATCCTTGGCGGTTTTGCCACTACACTCGGCTGGCTACTGGCAAGCATTTTAAGTGTTGCATTGGTTATTACCCTGCCGCTCACACGCTCCTGTTGGGAAATCACCAAACTGTCGCTGATCCCCTGGGGCAATGAAGCTGTGCATGTCGATGAACTGAACCCTGATAGTAAAAATACTCTCATGAATGCTGGCGGGACCGTGCTCAATATTCTCTGGTTCGTGCTCTTTGGCTGGTGGCTCTGCGTGATGCACATTGTGGCAGGGATTACTCAGTGCATCACTATCATCGGTATCCCGGTTGGTATCGCCAATTTTAAAATTGCGGCAATCGCCATATGGCCGGTTGGTCGCCGTGTTGTGTCGGTTGAAGTGGCCCGTGCCGCGCGCGAAGCCAATGCTCGCCGCCGTTTCCCGTAAACGAGTCACGAATACTATGCTAAGCCCCCTCCTTCGCCGGTACACCTGGAACAGTGCCTGGCTATATAACATCCGAATCTTTCTTGCGCTAAGCGGAACAGCGGCCTTGCCGTGGCTGCTTGGCGACGCGAAACTGACGATCCCTTTAACCCTGGGCGTCGTTGCTGCGGCGCTGGCGGATCTCGATGATCGTCTGACAGGCCGTCTTCGCAATTTAATCATTACCCTGATTTCGTTTTTTATCGCCTCGGCGTCGGTCGAGCTTTTGTTTCCCTGGCCGTGGTTATTTGCCATTGGGCTTATCACCTCAACCATTGGGTTCATTTTGCTTGGAGGTCTCGGGCAACGCTACGCCACTATTGCGTTCGGCGCATTGCTTATCGCTATCTATACAATGCTTGGAACCACGTTATATACCGCATGGTATCAGCAGCCACTTTTACTCCTGGCGGGCGCCATCTGGTTTAACGTCTTGACGCTGGTCGGACACCTTGTTTTCCCCATCCGTCCACTACAGGATAATCTGGCTCGCTGTTACGAGCAGTTATCTCAGTATCTGGAACTTAAAGCGCGACTGTTTGATCCGGATATTGAGGAGGAAAGTCAGGCCCCGCTTTACGAGCTGGCGTTGGCCAACGGCCAATTGGTGTCAACACTAAACCAGACGAAAGCGTCACTTTTGACCCGCCTTCGCGGCGATCGCGGACAACGGGGAACCCGGCGTACGTTGCATTATTATTTTGCCGCGCAGGACATTCATGAACGCGCCAGTTCTTCTCATATACAGTACCAGGCACTGAGGGAACATTTTCGCTACAGCGATGTGATGTTCCGTTTTCAGCGGTTGATTACACTGCAATCTCAGGCCTGCGCAAGGCTCGCTCATGCCATCCTGCTTCGCACGCCTTACCAGCATGACCACCGCTTCGAGCGGGCATTTATACACCTTGATGCAGCGTTAGATCGCATTCGTGCCAGCGGTACGACGTCGTCTGAGCAGCTGAAAGCTCTGGGATTTTTACTCGACAATCTCCGCGCCATAGATGCACAGCTGGCGAGTATAGAGTCCGGGCAACCGCAAACAACGCAGAAAAACGAAACAGAAAACTTACTTGCAGATGACAGCCTGCATGGACTGAGCGATATCTGGCTGCGTTTACGCAATAACCTTACGCCGGAATCGGCACTGTTTCGCCATGCCGTGCGGATGTCTGTTGTACTGTGTGCGGGCTACGCCATCATACAAATTACCGGTTTGCACCACGGATACTGGATTTTGCTCACCAGTCTGTTTGTCTGTCAGCCTAACTATAACGCCACGCGCCACCGTCTCACGCTGCGTATCGTCGGTACCATTGCAGGTATCGCCCTCGGCCTTCCCGTACTTTATTTTGTTCCCTCGCTGGAAGGGCAACTGATACTGATCGTCGTCACCGGCGTGCTTTTTTTCGCCTTTCGTCTTGTACAATACGCGCAGGCCACCATGTTCATCACATTACTGGTGCTGCTGTGCTTTAATTTACTCGGCGAAGGTTTCGAAGTCGCCATGCCGCGAGTGATTGACACAATCATCGGATGTGCCATCGCCTGGGCTGCGGTGAGTTTTATCTGGCCTGACTGGCGTTTTCGCAATTTGGCACGCGTGACCGGGCAAGCATTCGATGCCAATTGCCGTTATCTGGATGCAATTCTTGAACAATATCATCAGGGCCGCGACAACCGCCTGGCGTACCGCGTTGCCCGCAGAAACGCTTATAACAGAGATGCCGAACTGGCCTCGGTGGTCTCCAATATGGCATCAGAACCTGGCGCCACACCTGAGTTGCGTGAAGTGGCATTTCGTTTACTTTGCCTGAATCATACCTGTACCAGCTATATCTCTGCCCTTGGCGCACATCGCGAACAACTGACTCACCCTGCGATCCTTCGTTTGCTGGATGATGCCGTCTGTTATGTTGATGACGCCCTTCACCACCAGCCCGCTGATGAAGAGCGCGTACAGTTGACACTGGCAGATTTATCGCGACGCATTAAGCATCTTGAGCCACGGCCCGACAGCAAAGAACCACTTGTATTGCAACAAATTGGGTTGCTTATCGCACTTCTGCCAGAGATATGCCGTTTACAGCGGCAGATTATGACCTGACACTCCTCTTTTTATTTCTGCCCAACCTCGTGGTACCAGTCGATTAACTCCTGGCGTCTCAACGCCGGGAGTGCGGCCTCATGCAGCCCGATGATTGCCCCTTCCAGGCCCAGCAGCACCTTGATACCCATATGTTTGTTCATCGCCTTCAAACGCAACCAACACGCTTTAGCGCCCAGATGCCGCAGCATACGTACGTCCGGTATACCGGCGTCGAAAAGCATCATCTCAAGTTGAAAGTTTATGTTTGGTAGATCCTTAAGGCGATGAGGTGTATCGCGTGCCGTTTTTTCCTCACGAGCCGCCGCGAGCGATTGCGAAGAAAGCCGCAGCAATGTTGGCAAATCACTCCAAAGATGTTCATCAACAAAGTAGTAGTTAAGCGAAACAGCGCGGCCACGCTTCTGTATTGTCAGAAGTGGTGAACTCTTTGTTACCCGATACTGCGCACTCTCCTCGCAGGCACGAAGGTATAACTCTCCCTCTGAAATCATCGCAAACACGGTGTTGTCTATCGATAAACTGTAGCCACCAAAATGCGCGCGAAAGCGAATTTTTCCCAAAGGTGCGAGGTATTCCCGTGACTGATAGATCCTTTGATACGATATGTTTTTCATGATTATTCCCTTGTAAATCATGGAGTAAAAACATTAATTCTGTTAACCGATCCGCTACTGAGGAACATAGGCAAGTGCGCGCAACACGGCAAGAAAATTTTGCGGCTTCATCGCAATACCAGACAAAATTGCGAGATGCTTTCAGAAAATGAGGTTGATCTTTGAACGCCCAGGGGTTACTGTATGTTTATACAGTAACTAACAGGGCTGGGTTGATCATGTACCATTCATTAAACCGTGCAAATCGTTCAACACAATTTCTTTCCGCACACAGCGCAGGGAGCATTGAGGCTTCTACGGGTCTGATCAGTGAAGTGGTTTATCGTGAAGATCAGCCTGGCATGACACAATTGCTGCTGTTGCCGTTATTACAGCAACTGGGTCAACAATCGCGCTGGCAGCTCTGGTTAACGCCGCAACAAAAATTAAGCCGTGAATGGGTGTTGTCTGCAGGCCTGCCGCTGACTAAAGTTATGCAAATCAGCCAGCTTTCCCCCTGCCTTACCCTGGAGTCGATGATTCGTGCATTACGTACCGGCAACTATAGCGTTGTGATTGGCTGGCATGCCGAAGAATTGACCGAAGAAGAACATCACCGTCTGGCGATAGCTGCGGAAGAAGGGAACGCAATAGGCTTCGTAATGCGGCCAGTACGATGCAATCCTCTCGCTGCGAGACAGCATTCAGGGATAAAAATTCACTCAAATTTGTATCATTGAGTAAAATTAAGATAAATCCTGGCATTATTTTTCTGTCTGGCAAGCAATGCCGTGTAATCAGCGAAATAGGCCGCCAACGCCCGTTTCAGGCGACCTGCAAGGCAACTGAACTGGCGAATAGTTCCGCAAAAGTGTTAAATATTGTGTATACAAAGTCTTTTTTTTCATATGCCTGACGGACTTCACACTTGTAAGTTTCCAACTACGTTGTAGACTTTACATCGCCAGGGGTGCTCGGCATAAGCCAAAGATATCGTGAAGATATCTCTATAGGGACTGATGAGCAATGCCCCCGGTGAAGGATTTAACCGTGACTTCTCATCGAGATTTTCATGGCGATTTTTGGATGATAACGAGGCGCAAAAAATGAAAAAGACAGCTATCGCGATTGCAGTGGCACTGGCTGGTTTCGCTACCGTAGCGCAGGCCGCTCCGAAAGATAATACCTGGTATGCAGGTGGCAAACTGGGCTGGTCTCAGTTCCACGACACCGGCTTCATCCCGAACGACGGCCCGACCCATTCAAGTCAGCTTGGTGCAGGTGCGTTCGGTGGCTATCAGGTTAACCCGTACGTTGGTTTTGAGATGGGTTACGACTGGTTAGGTCGTATGCCGTACAAAGGCGACACCGTAAACGGTGCGTTCAAAGCTCAAGGCGTACAGCTGACCGCTAAACTGGGTTACCCGATCACTGACGATCTGGATATCTACACCCGTCTGGGCGGCATGGTATGGCGTGCAGACGCTAAAGCTAACGTCCCTGGCGCTGACGCTCACTTCAAAGACCACGACACCGGTGTTTCCCCGGTATTCGCTGGTGGCCTTGAGTGGGCTGTTACCCGTGACATCGCTACCCGTCTGGAATACCAGTGGGTTAACAACATCGGTGATGCAAACACCGTTGGTACCCGTCCGGACAACGGCATGCTGAGCGTAGGTGTTTCCTACCGTTTCGGTCAGCAGGAAGAAGCTGCACCGGTAGTAGCTCCTGCTCCGGCTCCGGCTCCGGAAGTACAGACCAAGCACTTCACTCTGAAGTCTGACGTTCTGTTCAACTTCAACAAAGCAACCCTGAAACCGGAAGGTCAGCAGGCACTGGATCAGCTGTATGGTCAGCTGAGCAACCTGGATCCGAAAGACGGTTCCGTAGTGGTTCTGGGCTTCACCGACCGTATCGGTTCTGACGCTTACAACCAGGGTCTGTCTGAGAAACGTGCTCAGTCCGTTGTTGATTACCTGGTTTCTAAAGGTATCCCGGCGAACAAAATCTCCGCACGTGGCATGGGTAAATCCCAGCCGGTTACTGGCAGCACCTGTGACAACGTGAAAGCGCGCCCTGCGCTGATCGATTGCCTGGCGCCGGACCGTCGCGTAGAAATCGAAGTTCGTGGCAGCAAAGACGTTGTAACTCAGCCTCAGGCTTAAGTTCACGTGCTGTAAAAAAACCCCGCATCGCGGGGTTTTTTATTGCCTGTAAAAATCACATTTGCACAAAAATTCACTCTTTGCCCAGAAGCGCCTGCAAATCCTGTTTAAGTGACGACATAGTTGTGGCGTATTTTTCTTTATGTTCGGCATCTTCAATCAATTGAACAATGGTCTCGGAAAGGGTTTTGCCCCGACGCTGTGCCAGCCCTGCCAGACGCTGCCAGACAACAAACTCCAGATCGATTGATTTTTTACGCGTATGCTGATGCTCGGCATTAAAATGCCGTTTGCGCCGCGCCCGAATAGTCTGCTTCATGCGGTTCATGAGCGACGGATTAATATGCTGCTCAATCCAGGCATTAACCTGCACGGGTTCATTTTCGAGGGTTAGCAATAAATCGACGGCGTCTTTGGCCGCGCTGGCTTCGATATATCTTGTAATAAGCTCACCTTCCCGGTGCTTCTTCACCAGATATTTCCATTTCCAGCCGCTTTCAAGATTTTCCAGTTGTTGATATTTCATTGCGATCTCAACGTTACCGTGTAACTCTGTTCAGAATATCAGTTTTTTCTTGCTCTGCTGAAAAGAAATCACATTCTGTTTATTCCAACGGCATATCTGCAACTGGAAAACGTGTATTCCCTGTGTGCTGCACAGGCGTTTACGGTATAATCCCGCCTTTTACATCAGACTAAAAAAACGACTTTGACCATTACAAAACTTGAATGGAATGAACTGACTCCTGATACCGAGAGCTATCAGGATGTGTTTAAGCAGTCCGCACTCACTGATGAGACGGTCTTCTTCCTGGGCGATACCCAACCCCGATTACAGTATGCGCTGGAGCAGTTGCTCCATCCTGTGGCGACTTCACGTTTTATGCTGGCAAAGGCGCCAGAAGAGGACGAGTACCTGAAGATCCTCGCCGAGGCTGTGTCAGCATTACAGCCTGAGGAGTTTGAGGTTGTCGGCGGCAATTATCAGGTTAATGGTGCGACGATTACGCTTATCCCTGCGCAAAACGCAGAAGCCAATTTTGCCGGTAAAAAGCAGGTTGTTATTGCTGATTGGGTCGAGGCCGAGCAGTTATTTGGTTGTTTGCGCCAATTCAATAATGAGATAACCCTGCAACCCGGACTGGTACATCAGGCCAACGGTGGCACACTGGTTATCTCACTGCGCACCCTGCTGGCGCAACCTTTACTGTGGATGCGTTTAAAAACCATGGTGACACGCCGTCGTTTTGACTGGGTTGCGTTTGATGAATCTCGCCCCCTGCCCGTCTCAGTCCCGTCATTGCCGCTCGACCTTCGGGTCATCCTCGTCGGAGAAAGAGATTCTCTGGCTGACTTCCAGGAGATGGAGCCAGAACTCGCTGAACAGGCTATCTATAGCGAATATGAAGATAACCTGCAGTTTGGTGACGCAGAAACACTGGCGCAATGGTGTCAGTGGGTTCAGCTGATTGCCCGGGAGGCCGAATTACCCTCCCCGTCTGCGGATGCCTGGCCGATACTGATTCGGGAAGCTGTTCGTTATACCGGCGATCAAGAGACGCTCCCGCTCTGTCCGCTATGGTTAATCCGCCAGTTAAGTGAAGTGTCCGCGATGACTGACGCGCAGACGTTCGATGCTGAACAGCTAACTACCATGCTCACTCAGCGTGAATGGCGGGAAGGCTATCTGGCGGAGCGCATGCAAGATGAGATTCTGTTAGAGCAGATCCTCATTGAGACTGAGGGTGAACAGACAGGACAAATCAACGCTCTGTCAGTTGTTGAGTTTCCTGGACATCCGCGTGCGTTTGGCGAACCTTCACGTATTAGCTGTGTCGTGCATATCGGCGATGGCGAATTTAATGACATTGAGCGTAAAGCAGAACTGGGCGGCAACATTCATGCAAAAGGCATGATGATTATGCAGTCCTTCCTGATGGCCGAGCTTGAGCTTGAGCAACAAATCCCATTCTCCGCATCACTGACTTTTGAGCAATCTTACAGCGAAGTGGATGGTGACAGTGCATCGATGGCAGAACTGTGCGCTCTAATCAGCGCTCTGGCGGATGTCCCTGTCAGTCAAAGTATCGCTATCACCGGCTCGGTAGATCAATTTGGTCGCGCCCAGCCTGTTGGCGGTCTCAATGAAAAGATCGAAGGGTTCTTTGCTATCTGCCAGCATCGTGGTCTGGATGGCAACCAGGGAGTGATCATACCCGTTGCCAATGTGCGTCATCTTTGCTTGCGCCAGGAGTTGCTGGATGCGGTTAAAGCAGGTCAATTTTCTATATGGGCCATTGATGACGTCATGGATGCACTCCCTTTATTGACCAAACTGGTATGGGATGCTGAAGGACAAACTACACTGAAGCAGACCATTCTGGAGCGTATCGCCCAGGCGACGCAACAAGACGCTCGTCACCGTTATCCGTGGCCGCTTCGTTGGCTTGGCTGGTTCAGTCCGAACTGATCGGACTTGTTCAGCGTACACGTGTTAGCTATCCTGCGTCCGAAACTCACAATAAGGCTTACATAGAACATGGTAGATAAACGCGAATCCTATACAAAAGAAGATCTTCTTGCCTCTGGTCGCGGAGAGCTGTTTGGCGAAAAAGGCCCACAATTACCAGCTCCAAGCATGCTGATGATGGACCGTGTGGTATTAATGACCGAAAACGGCGGGAATTTCGACAAAGGATATGTTGAAGCTGAATTAGATATTAATCCGGACCTGTGGTTCTTTGGTTGCCACTTTATCGGCGACCCGGTAATGCCCGGCTGCCTCGGACTGGACGCCATGTGGCAGCTCGTTGGATTCTACCTGGGCTGGCTCGGTGGTGAAGGCAAAGGCCGTGCGCTGGGCGTAGGCGAAGTGAAATTTACCGGTCAGATTCTGCCGACCGCAAAAAAAGTCACCTACCGCATCCACTTCAAACGCGTCATTAATCGCCGTCTGGTGATGGGTCTTGCAGATGGTGAAGTACTGGTTGACGGCCGTGTTATCTACACCGCGACCGACCTGAAAGTGGGCCTGTTCCAGGACACCTCTGCATTCTGATACGGATTGCCGCGTAAACGAGCCAGAAAGAATGGCTCAGGGCAGAAAAGGCGAAACCTCCGCAATGCGGAGGTTTCTTGTTTAAAGAGACAGAATCAGGCAATGACGGCCCTGTCCTCCATGGCTTCTCGCCAGCCTCCCATCCATTCGGATCTCTGATTCAGCGTCTGATAAGGACACATTTCTTTTGGCCGTCCCGTGATGCCGGCCTGATACCCACGTTGATGTGCCCGTTCCAGGCGATCTCGCTTTTGTCTCTTCATGCCTCGTTTCCCTCATTTTTTGGTCTGGTGGAAAAGAAAACAGTGGTTACTAAGTATGCAACCACAGGCTACGAATACCCTGGATACCGTTTGTCGTCAATGCGCAAAATTCACGCCAGTGTCATAAATGTGACCTAAACAGAAGTTCATTTGTACAAAAACTGTGAACCAGCACAGGTAATGAATTGAGCACAAAAATAAAAAAAGCCGTCAGACAAAAATGACCTGACGGCGTAGATAATGCAGTTAATTTTTCTATGGCAGACGTTTAAGCTCGCTGGCGATACTTCCCGCTTCCTGTTGCCAGGCGACGGCCAGCAATTTCACCATTTCGTCATAGCCATCTTGCTGTTGCTTAAGCTCAATGTGGAAAGGACGCTTAATCAGCTGTCCGCGATGATTAACCAGCCATTCGCCACTCACGAGAACCCGCCCGTCATAACGACCGTGAAAGCCTGTTACGGTGACATTGAGCGTGTCCTGCTCGCTACCAAGCGGTTGCGATGCCACAACCCAGCCCGGGAGCCCGTTACTTAAATTGGCCACCAGCGTTGTGCGCAGCTGCTGGTCCAGTGGGCTCGCCCACAGGTTATTGGTGGCAATAACGTACTGCACATCACTCGTCTGGTAAACAACACCATTTCCTGCGAGATAATCCGGCACCGTCACCTGCTCAACCCACAACAGGTGTTGTCCACGCCCGTCGCTTTGCGCCACCGTTGGCTGCGGCGGTAATGGCAACTGATAGTAGCTCTTCTTATCACCGCTCGTGCTACAGGCCGTCAGAAGCATTGCCAGAAGCGCTATTGTTCCTTTTTTCATTCTTTCGCCCTCTTCGGCTGCGGATCGTCTTTGCCCTTCGCTTCAAACACCAGCGCGTTACTCTTATCGTTCAGCGTTTTGAGCACCGGCTGCAGTTCACGCAATACCTGGTCAAGACGCTGCATGTCCGCCACCATCTTGTTGTACGCGGCCGAACCCGGCTGGAAGCCCTGCATACTGCGATTGAGTTCACGCAGCGTATTTTGCATGTCTGCTGGCAGTTGTTGCATAGACTGACTGGCTGTCAGCTTATTCAGATTATCGAGTGTCGTCTGCAGACGGCGCATCGTCTGCTGACTCGCCGTTAAGGTATTGGTTGCCTGCTCGATCATCGGGTTAAGTGGCAGATTGTTAATTTTATCCAGCGTATCCATCAGTTTTTGCTGAATCTGCGCCAGACCGCCGCTGACAGTCGGGATGATGCGGTAGCCGCCAAATTCCGGCATATCGGTTACGGGAGGTGCTTTCGGGTAAAAATCGAGGTCGACATACAGGGCACCTGTCACAATGTTGCCAGTTTTCAACGCCGCACGCAGGCCGCGTTTCATTAACTCAGCAATATGTTCATCTACGTTCGGATCGCCGCCAAACTGGCTTATCAGACGCTGAGGCTCAATACGAATCAGGATAGGTATCCGGTAATCGTCATTCAGTTTCTGACGCATTTCTGGCGTGAAGAACGGCACTTTAGCCACGGTGCCCAGGCGAATACCGCGAAATTCTACCGGTGCGCCAGGCTGCAGACCACGAATCGAATCTTTGAAGAACATCAGGTAATCAATGTGTTCGGTATACAGCGACTCCTGAATACTGCGTTGATCGTCATAGAGCATAAAAGCTGTTTTTTCAGCGACAGGCTCACCCAGTTCATTCCCTTCCGGCACATCAAAACTGACGCCGCCGCCAAAAAGGGTACTGAGCGATCCCATTTCAACCCGCATTCCGGCAGAGGTTAAATCCACGGTGATGCCGCTGTCTTTCCAGAAACGCACGTTGCTGGTCACCAGACGATCGTTTGGCGCGTTAATAAAAAGTTGATAGGTAATCGTACGCTTTTGCGTATCGAAAGTACTGGTCTCAACAGATCCGACGCGGTAACCACGGAAAAGTACCGGATCGCCCGGAGAGAGTTGCCCTGCTTTTTTGCTGTCCAGGATAATTCGAATCCCTTTTGCATCCGGCGGTGCCAGCGGCGGTGAATCGAGCAGGTTATATCTTTCCGGCTGGCTGCCCTTTTTCCCTGGCTGGAGTTCAATATAGGCACCAGAAAGTAATGTCCCCAGCCCACTGATCCCTTCACGCCCAACCTGTGGCTTAACCACCCAAAAAACAGAGTCGTTGTAGAGCAACTTCTCCATCCCTGTATTCAGGCGCGCTTTAATCTCTACATGGGTCAGATCGTCCGTCAGCGTCGTGCTCTCTACCACACCGACATCCACACTACGGCTTTTGATTGTCGTTTTACCCCCGACGATGCCTTCGGCATTGGTGGTAATGAGCGTCACTTCCGGCCCCTGGTGGCTGTAATGGTAAAAGAGGATCCACGCGCCGATGAGGGCCGTGACTAACGGGAATATCCATACCGGCGACCAGTTTTTGACTTTCTGCACTTTCGCCTCCCCATTGGTTTTCTCCATGTTCTTACGACTCCTCATGGCTCGATTCAGGCTCGCGATCCCAGGTCAGGCGGGGATCGAATGTCATTGCCGCAAACATTGTAATGATGACGACCAGCGCAAACATCAGCGCCCCCATGGCCGGATAAATATTCATTAATCCTCCCATGCGCACCAATGCGGAGAGCACAGCGATGACAAATACATCAATCATCGACCAGCGCCCAACAAATTCTACGATTTCATAAATAAAGTGCATACGTTCACTGTCTCGCCGGCCATGACCTTTTGCATCCCAGCATAACCAGGCGATTGCGATCATTTTTAAGGTCGGCACCATAATACTGGCAATAAAAATCACCAGCGCGACCGGGTACGATCCCTCGCTCCAGAGTAAAATCACCCCGGCAAGGATCGTCGATGGCATCTGATCGCCCAACAGATCGGTAATCATGATCGGCAAAATATTGGCTGGCAGATACAGCAGGATAGACGTCACCAGCAGCGCCATCGTCCATTGCAGACTGTTCCTGCGTCTGACATAGCCCCTGGTATGACACCGCGGGCAAACGGGTTCGTTGGCCGCCACAATAGCGGTGCAACAGGGACAACTGCGTAATCCCTGGCGAATACCCGTCACGCCAACGCGCAGCGGCGCCGCTGGCAATGGCGCAGGGGAAATATCATCCCAGAGCCAGTGACGGTCCACACACTGCATAGTACGCAGTTGCAGCAGGCAAAACAGACACCATGGGATAAAGCTGCTGCCGATGCCCACATCGCCGTAGGCCATCAGCTTGACAAAGCTCACCAGCACGCCGGCCAGAAAAATCTCTGCCATACCCCAGGTTTTAAGCTGGAAAAGGATGCGCGCCAGAAACGTTTTGACCCGAAGCGACATCCGTACGCGATTGACCAATAGCAATATGGTCACCAGACAAAATGCCGGAACCAGCTGAACGAAGAGTAAAAAGATCGTCCCGAGACTGGCGTAATCTTCCGAAAACATCACACCGGGGATTTCCAGCAGCGTCACCTCGCTGGTGACGCCTGCCACTTTCATATTCACAAACGGGAACAGATTGGAAAGCAGTAGCATGAACAGCGCCACCAGCGCATACGCGGTGGGACGTTGTCTGGGTTCATCCCACTGTGTGGTTAATGTCGTGCCGCAGCGGGGACAAGCCGCTTTATGACCATGCTGCAATGGTGGCAAAGCCACCAATAAATCGCACTGGGTACATAAAATATGCCGGGTGGCGTGGTGATGTTCACACATACTGGCTTCCTGAGTTATGCGCCGTTTTTTAGAGCCTCCAGATACTCCCAGCGTTCAAACGCTTCCTCCAGCGCCTGCTCCGCCGAAGCCAGTTCGGCTAATACTTTCTGCGTATGGTCGTGAGGCTGGCTGAAAAAGCTGGCATCCGCCACTTGCGCCTGCAATGTTTCCAGCTCCGCCTCCAGCTTCTCCAGCTTTTGCGGCAGTTGTTCGAGCTCACGTTGCAGGTTATAGCTTAGTTTGTTACTGGTTCGTTTGACAGTTTCTACCTTGTTAACAGAGACTTCAGCCCCTTTCTTCACGGATGCGGCTTTATGTGCCTGCGATGCCGCTTGCTGACCACGCGCATCATGATAACCGCCAACGTATTGACCAATCCGTCCTGCGCCTTCGAAAATCCAGCACTCCGTAACGGTATTATCGACGAACTGACGATCATGGCTGACCAGCATGACGGTTCCCTGATAGCTATCAATAAGCTCTTCAAGCAACTCCAGCGTTTCGACATCCAGATCGTTAGTTGGTTCGTCGAGAATCAATAAGTTACTGGGTTTCAGGAACAAACGAGCCAGCAACAGTCGGTTACGTTCACCCCCAGAGAGCGCCCGAACCGGTGTCATCGCCCGTTTCGGGTGGAAGAGGAAATCCTGCAGGTAGCCCAGCACATGGCGTGGCTTACCGTTCACCATCACTTCCTGTTTGCCTTCTGCCAGGTTATCCATCACCGTTTTGTCCGGATCGAGCTCCGCACGGTGCTGGTCAAAGTAGGCTACCTCCAGCTTCGTACCGCAATGAATGCGCCCGCTGTCGGCCTGCAACTGGCCAAGCATCAACTTGAGCAGCGTTGTTTTCCCACAACCATTAGGCCCAATCAGAGCAATCTTGTCACCGCGTTGCACCTGAGCAGAAAAGTCCTGGACCAGCACTTTACCGTCTACCTGATAGTTGACGTTTTCCATCTCAAAGACGATTTTGCCCGAGCGACTTGCTTCCTCAACCTGCATCTTCGCGCTACCCATTACCTCGCGGCGTTCGCTGCGTTCGCGACGCATGGCTTTCAATGCGCGTACGCGACCTTCATTACGGGTACGGCGCGCTTTGATGCCCTGGCGGATCCAGACTTCTTCCTGCGCCAGCTTGCGGTCAAATTCCGCATTTTGCAGCTCTTCAACGCGCAGGTTTTCTTCTTTTTCCAGCAGATAGGTATCGTAATCGCCGGGATAGGTCACCAGTTTGCCACGATCCAGATCGACAATACGGGTCGCCATATTGCGAATAAAAGAACGATCGTGAGAAATAAAAATAATGGTGCCGCTGAAGGTTTTCAGGAAGCCTTCCAGCCAGTCGATGGTTTCAATATCAAGGTGGTTTGTCGGTTCATCGAGCAGGAGCACTTTCGGTCCGCTGACCAGCGCACGTCCCAGCGCCGCCTTACGCAACCAGCCGCCAGAGAGCGACGCCAGCGGCATATCAGCTTCCAGCCCTAGTTGCGCCAGCACTTCATTGATACGGTTTTCAAGCTGCCAGAGGCCATGGTGGTCCAGCAGTTCCTGTAAGCGAGCCATTTCGTTCAGGTTTTTATCGCTCGGGTCGGTCATCACCAGATGGGAAATTTCGTGATACCGCTTGAGGTACTCCGCCTGCTCTTCAATCCCTTCGGCGACAAAATCGTAGACACTGCCTGCGACGTTGCGCGGCGGGTCCTGTTGCAAACGTGCCACGATCAAATCCTGTTCATACACGATACGGCCATCATCCAGCCCCTGTTCGCGATTGAGGATTTTCATCAGCGTCGATTTGCCCGCGCCGTTACGTCCTACCAGACAGACGCGCTCGTTGTCCTCGATATGCAGCTCAGCATTATCAAGAAGGGGCGCATCGCTGAACGACAGCCAGGCGCCATGCATACTAATTAATGACATCTAATTATCCTTTCAGGCTGCGGTAATCAGCCAGCAGTTGTGGATCTGACGGTTACGGGCGAAATCTTGCGACTGCGTTTTGTGGGTAATTTCTTGTGCTTTGAGCCCAAGCGTAGCCAGCCCTTCAGTATCCATGCGGAAACCGCGTTTATTGTTTGAGAACATGATCGTGCCGCCTTTGCGCAGCAAACGTTTAAGATCTTTCATCAGTGTCAGGTGATCGCGCTGAACATCGAAAGAGTCTTCCATACGTTTTGAATTCGAGAATGTAGGCGGATCGATAAAAATCAGATCGAACTGTTCGTCGGTTTCACGTAACCATGCCAGTACATCTGCCTGCAGCAGGCGGTGTGGACGACCAGTCAGGCCGTTGAGGCGTAAGTTGCGTTCCGCCCACTCCAGATAGGTACGCGACATATCCACCGTCGTAGTGCTGCGTGCGCCACCAAGCCCGGCGTGAACACTCGCGCTACCGGTATAAGAGAAGAGATTCAGAAAATCTTTCCCCTTGCTCATCTGACCCAGCATACGGCGAGCGATACGGTGATCGAGAAACAGCCCTGTATCCAGATAGTCGGTCAGGTTCACCCACAGTCTGGCGTTATATTCGCTAACCTGGAGGAATTCACCTTTTTCACTCATCTTCTGGTACTGGTTATTGCCTTTCTGCCTTTCACGGGTTTTCAGCACCAGCTTGTTCGGCGCAATCTCCAGCACGGCGATGGTAGCGGCAATGATATCAAACAGACGCTGGCGCGCTTTTTGCGCATCGATGGTTTTTGGCGGCGCATACTCCTGCACCACTACCCAGTCTGCGTAGCGATCAACAGCCACGTTGTAATCCGGCAGATCGGCATCGTACAGGCGATAGCATTCGATGCCTTCCTGACGCGCCCATTTTTCCAGTTTCTTGAGATTTTTGCGCAGGCGGTTGGCGTAATCCTCAGCCATTGCTGGCGCTTTTGCCTCGCCCGTGTTTTCCGCCAGGTGATAGTTTTTCTGCACGCAATCCAGCGGGCCATTTTTGGCTTTAAACTGGCGGTCAGCACGCAACTGCAGGCAGTTAAGTAAATCGACCGAAGCGCTAAAGAGCGACAAATTCCAGCCGCCAAATTGTGATTTCAACGTCCGTCCCAGCAAACTGTGCAGGGCAATCAGCGCCGGTTCGCTTTCCAGACGTTCACCGTACGGCGGGTTGCTGATAACGGTACCATAAGGCCCTTTCGGCAGCGGATTGCTTAACTGCGCCACGTCTTTTACTTCGAAAGTTACCAGCTCGCCAATCCCGGCACGACGGGCGTTACGCTGCGCACGCTCAATAACACGAGGATCGTTATCGGAGCCATAAAAACGTGAAGTGTAATTGGCCAGCCCTGCGCGCGCACGGCTCTGCGCGTCGGCTTTTACGTCCTGCCAGATTGCGTCATCATGTTGAGCCCAGCCACCAAAACCCCAGCGGCCGCGATGTAAGCCTGGCGCACGATCAGTCGCCCACATGGCCGCTTCAATCAGCAACGTTCCGGAACCGCACATCGGATCAAGCAGCGGCGTGCCGGGCTGCCAGCCTGAACGCATGACAATCGCCGAAGCGAGGTTTTCTTTGATCGGTGCCATACCGGTGCCATCACGATAACCGCGCAAGTGCAGGCCTTCCCCGCTAAGGTCGAGCGCAATGCTGGCCGTCTCTTTATTCAGCCAGACATTAATGCGTAAATCCGGCGATTCACGATCCACATCAGGACGCGGCAGATTTTTGCGCGTAAAGCTATCGACAATGGCGTCTTTTACTTTCAGTGCGCCATACTGGCTGTTCCGGATTTCTTCATTCAGGCCGCTAAAATGGACCGCAAAAGTGGCATTCGGGTTGAAAATCTCCGTCCACGGAATCGCCTGCACGCCGAGGTAAAGGTCCAGATCACTGTAGACCTTGCACTCGCCGAGCGGCATCATGATGCGCGAGGCCAGACGACTCCACATCAGGCTTTGATAAATCAGCCGTGTGTCACCATGGAAATGGACGCCGCCCTGAACCACCCGGCACTCTTGTGCGCCCAGGTTTTCCAGTTCAGTTTTTAATAGCTCTTCCAGCCCACGGGCCGTACTGGCAAACAGAGAAATCATAAAATCACTTATCGATGAAGAAAATTGTTGCGCATTATAGCCAATCTGGCGTTCATGTCATAAAGTTGAGGGCTTATTTTCGTTCACAGAGGAAATGACGTGGCAACACTTTCGCGTCTTTATATCCATCCAGTGAAATCCATGCGAGGTATTGGCCTGACGCATGCCCTGGCAGACACCAGCGGATTATCGTTTGATCGCATTTTCATGGTGACCGAACCGGATGGCACCTTTATTACTGCGCGACAATTCCCGCAGATGGTACGTTTTCTTCCCTCTCCCCTGACAGATGGCCTGCATTTAACCGCACCCGATGGCAGCAGCGCCGTAGTGCGTTTTAGTGATTTTGCGACTCAGGGTGAGCCAACGGAAGTTTGGGGGAACCATTTTACTGCCCGTGTCGCACCAGAACACATCAACCAGTGGCTCAGCGGTTTTTTCGAGCGAAATGTTCAGCTTCGCTGGGTGGGAACGCAAACCACGCGCCGGGTTAAACGTTACGAGGATGTTCCGCTCTCATTTGCTGATGGCTTTCCGTTTTTGTTGACCAACGAAGCCTCATTGCGTGACTTACAAAACCGTTGTCCGGCAAGTGTACAGATGGAGCAGTTCCGCCCTAACCTGGTCGTCACCGGCGCCAGTGCATGGGAGGAAGATACCTGGAAAGTCATCCGCATCGGCGACGTCGTCTTTGACGTGGTGAAACCGTGCAGCCGCTGTGTTTTTACCACAGTCAGTCCCGAACGCGGACAAAAACATCCCACTGGTGAACCGCTGGCGACCCTTACCCGTTTTCGAACTGCACAAGATAGTGGCAGTGTTGATTTCGGCCAGAACTTAATTGCCCGCAATAGCGGAGTCGTTCGCGTGGGTGATGAACTCGTGGTTCTTTCCCGTGCACCAGCTAAACCCTATGGCGCGGGACAGGTTGTTGAAGCTGTTGAGCAAGAACAGCAAACAGAAGGCGTGGTGGATATTGTCTGGCAGGGACAACACTTTCGCGGTAACAATCAGCAAATCTTGCTTGAACAACTGGAAAACCAGGGGATACGGGTGCCCTATTCCTGTCGAGCCGGCATTTGTGGCTGCTGTCGCATTCGCCTGATCGAGGGTGAAGTCAGCCCGCTAAAAAAATCAGCAATCGCGCAAGATGGCTCCATCCTGAGTTGCAGCTGCGTACCTAAAACCTCAATTCGCCTGGAAAGTTAAACGGCCTGTTCAAAGCTGAAACTGGCAGCACTGAGTTGCGGTTTCAGCCTGTCATTCATGATCTTAATGGGATCGCCTAATTGCATCGTGCGGCCGGCGATAATAACACCCGGCTGGGCCAGCAGACAAAGTGCGGCATTTTCACCGGGTTCAACGACCAGTAAACTGACCTCTTCGCCGCTGTCACTCATCACTACACTCGCGGCTTCGCCCGCACAGGGAGACCACGGGGTATTGTAGCTGGTAAAGTGCCAGCTTTTTGGCATTTGCGGCTTGAGGAAACGGATTGCCACCAGGGCATTAAGCACCAGCTCGGCACGTTGCTCATTTGAAAGCATCAGGTCGCGGCATTTTTCATCAAAAGAGAAGTATAAAGCGGCATCGTCTACGCAAAACCCGCAGGGGGAAAACGCATCCGGGGTCAGCATTTTACGGGCAAAACGCGAGCGAAATAACATGCCATTGGCCAGATCGAGCATCATGCGATCGTGCTCGTCATCAAAATACCAACGCCAATTATCGTCAGGTTTAATTCGCATTTCGTTCTCCCCTTCCCGTAAACATCCTTTTGCCTTTTTCATCCTTTGCCGTTTCGCTTATTACGCTAAATAAGCAAAGACTAAAATGTACAAATTTGCAACAATCACGGAATATAAAACAACCAGGGCCGGAAATAAAGCCCTGGTTGTCTGATAGTAAGGAAAAGATCAGATATGGGTAACGATTTCTTTAATCAATTGCGGGCCTTTAAAAATAAAGCCGGAATAAATTTGCACCAGCGATGCTCCCGCGTCCATCTTCTCACGCGCGGCAATCACGGAGTCGATGCCGCCCACGCCGATAATCGGCAAGCGGCCATTTAATTCTAGCGACAGGCGACGAATAATTTCGGTGCTTTTTAATTGCAGCGGACGGCCACTTAATCCACCTGCTTCATCACAATTTTTCATTCCCCGAACCAGTTTTCTGTCCAGCGTTGTATTGGTGGCAATAACGCCATCAATATTGTGGCGAACTAAACTGTCTGCCACCTGGATCAATTCTTCTTCGGAAAGATCCGGAGCGATCTTCACGGCAACAGGAACATATTTATGATGGGTTTGATGAAGAATTTGCTGTTTATTTTTAATGGCACTCAGAAGATCATCCAGCGCTTCGCCATATTGTAATGTGCGCAGGCCCGGCGTGTTTGGTGAGGAAATATTAATAGCAATATAACCAGCATATGCATAGATTTTTTCCATACAAATCAGATAGTCATCTTTGCCGTTTTCAACTGGCGTATCTTTATTTTTGCCAATATTAATACCCAGTACGCCATCAAAATGCGCTTTTTTTACATTCTCAACCAGGTTATCAACGCCCAGATTATTGAAGCCCATACGGTTGATTAACCCTTCTGCGTCGACCAGGCGGAAGAGACGAGGCTTATCGTTGCCCGGCTGGGGGCGCGGCGTCACGGTACCGATCTCTATCGCGCCAAACCCCATAGCACCCAGCGCATCGATACATTCACCATTCTTATCGAGGCCAGCGGCAAGTCCCAGCGGATTTTTAAACGTGAGCCCCATGCACTGTACCGGTTTTTCCGGCACGCGCTGGCGTACCAGTGCTTCCAGCGGCGTACCCGTAATGCGGCGTAATTGTTGAAAAGTAAATTCATGAGCGCGCTCGGGGTCGAGCTGGAAAAGGGCTTTACGAACGAAGGGGTAGTACATGAACTCTCCTGGATTCCCGGTGTGCAAACCGGGGGCGTATTATCTTTGATTAGGTGAAGAAAGGGAATTGACCTGGGGCAAAAAAACGTGAACTGAACGCAATCGTTTACTTATCTTTTTCTGCATATTCTTTTTTTAACGATTTTTCACTAAAAAAATCATTTAGCGGAATATAAAACCTCTGCGACACTGAGCAGATTGTTATCAATGTTTGATAAAGCGAAGCAAATGGTTATAAGGAGTGAATATGCGAGTTATTACCCTGGCGGGAAGCCCGCGTTACCCTTCCCGCTCAAGCGCCCTGCTGGAATATGCCCGTGAACGCCTGACGGCCCTTGATGTTGAAGTGTGCCACTGGCATCTGCATAACTTTGTCCCGGAAGATTTACTCTATGGCCGCTTCGACAGCCCTGCCTTGCAGACACTGCTCGAACAATTAAATGAGGCTGACGGGCTGATCATCGCCACCCCGGTGTACAAAGCCTCTTTTTCCGGCGCGCTGAAAACCCTGCTTGATCTGTTCCCGGAACGCGCTCTGGAAGGCAAAGTGGTCCTCCCCTTCGCAACCGGCGGTACCATTGCTCATATGCTGGCTGTGGATTATGCACTCAAGCCGGTCCTGAGCGCCTTGAAAGCTCAGGAAATTTTGCATGGTGTGTTCGCCGATGATAGCCAGGTGGTGGATTATCAGCATAAACCTCACTTCACAGCGAATTTGCAGACGCGTCTGGACGGTGCGCTGGAGACATTCTGGCAAGCCTTGCACCGCCGCGACACGCAAGTGCCTGCGATCGGCGCTCATATTGCAAATGTTGCCAGGGCGTCGTAATAAAAAAACCGGGTCGCGCTCTGTACGCTAACCCGGCTTGTTATCACGCAGCATCTGTCCGTTGAATGTTATGCCAGCGCTTTGCTGATCTTCTCAAACAGATCGCCCGACAGATTCGGCAATGCTTTAAGTTGCTCCAGCGCCGCTCGCATTTTTTCCTGACGTTTCGCATCATAACGTTTTAAACGAATCAGCGGTTCAATCAGACGTGAGGCTACCTGCGGGTTACGGCTGTTCAATTCTGTCAGCATTTCGACCATGAACTGATAGCCGCTACCGTCTGGCGCATGGAATGCTGCCGGGTTGCTGCTGGCAAACGCGCCAATCAGCGAACGCACGCGGTTCGGGTTGCTCATGGTAAATGAACGATGTTTTAACAAACCGCGCACTGTATCCAGCACGTTCTCTGCCGGACTGGTTGCCTGCAGAATCAGCCACTTATCCATGACCAGACCATCCTGATGCCATTTGTCATCGTATTCCTGCATCAGCGCATCACGACACGGCAGTTGTGCGGCAACAGCAGCGGACAGCGCTGCAAGCGCATCCGTCATGTTGTCAGCATGATGATACTGTTCGCTTACCAGCTTATCGGCCAGTTGCGCGTCACCGAAGGCCAGATAACGCAGACAGGTGTTACGTAAGGCACGTTTGCCGATATCCGCATGTTCCACGCGGTAAGTATCAAGCTTGTTGGCGTTATAAACAGCCAGGACCTCATCTGCCAGCTCGGTGGCAAGGGTGCGGGTCAACGCTTCACGTACCGCCACAATGGCAACCGGATCGATAACGTCGAACAATTCGGCGATCTCATTCACCGACGGCAACGTCAGAATTTCCGCCGCCAGCGCCGGATCGATGTGTTCATCCAGCAGGATCGCGCGGAACGCATCGGCAACATGCAGTGGCAAAGAGAGTGCCTGTCCCTGCTGATGGCGGGCAACGTTGAGCTTAATATGCGTCGCCAGCAGGCTCTGCGCGGCATCCCAGCGAGAGAAATCATTGCTGGCATGGCGCATCAGGAACGTCAGTTGTTGGTCACTCCATTTATATTCCAGTTTCACCGGCGCAGAGAATTCACGCAGCAGCGACGGTACTGGCTGGAAATAAACATTATCAAAGACAAAGGTCTGCTCCGGCTGGGTAACATTCAGCACGTGATGCACCGGGTGACCGTCTTTCTGCAGCGGTATGACCTTGCCTTCGTTATCATAGAGTTCAATGTCAAACGGGATATGCAGCGGATGTTTCTCGTGCTGTTCCTCTGTAGGCGGCGTACGCTGGCTAATGGTGAGTGTGTACTGTTCGGTCGCCGGATTGTAATCGTCGTGTACAGTAACAATCGGCGTCCCCGCCTGGCTATACCAGCGACGGAAATGGGACAAATCGATGTTTGAGGCATCTTCCATTGCCTGGACGAAATCATCGCAAGTTGCAGCGCTACCATCGTGACGCTCAAAATAGAGCTGCATCCCTTTCTGGAAATTCTCTTCGCCCAGCAGGGTGTGGATCATGCGGATGATTTCAGAACCTTTCTCATACACCGTCAGGGTGTAGAAGTTATTCATTTCAATTACTTTATCCGGGCGAATCGGATGCGCCATCGGACTGGCGTCTTCGGCGAATTGCAGCCCGCGCATAGTGCGAACGTTGTTGATACGGTTTACCGCACGGGAGCCCAGGTCCGAGCTGAACTCCTGGTCACGAAACACGGTCAGCCCTTCTTTCAGGCTGAGCTGGAACCAGTCGCGGCAGGTCACGCGGTTGCCGGTCCAGTTATGGAAATATTCATGACCAATTACGCGTTCGATATCAAGGTAGTCTTTGTCGGTCGCGGTATCGGTACGGGCGAGCACATATTTAGAGTTAAAGATATTGAGGCCTTTATTCTCCATCGCCCCCATATTAAAGAAGTCCACGGCGACAATCATATAAATGTCGAGGTCGTATTCGAGGCCAAAACGGGTTTCGTCCCATTTCATGGAGTTCTTTAGTGAGGTCATTGCCCACGGCGCGCGGTCAAGGTTGCCACGGTCGACGAAGAGTTCAAGCGCAACTTCACGCCCGGAGCGGGTGGTAAAGGTATCGCGCAGAACATCAAAGTCGCCCGCTACCAGTGCAAACAAGTAACACGGTTTCGGGAAGGGGTCCTGCCACTGCACCCAGTGACGGCCATTGTCCAGATCGCCCTGGCCCACGCGGTTACCGTTAGAGAGCAGGTATGGATAGGCTGTTTTGTCAGCAATGATTTTGGTGGTAAATCGCGCCAGAACATCAGGGCGGTCCAGATACCAGGTAATATGACGGAAACCTTCCGCCTCACATTGAGTACAGAGCGCTTCGCCAGACTGATAGAGGCCTTCAAGCGCAGTATTCGCAGCCGGACTGATTTCATTAACGATACGCAACGTGAATCGCTCAGGCAGGCCGTCAATGACCAGGTGATTATCTTCTTCTTTATATTGTGTCCATGGCTGGTCGTTAACATGGATTG